>JANLPY010000743.1:0-3746 GCA_031367505.1 Hyphomicrobiaceae bacterium
AGGCCCGAGCTTCTCACCCTTCAGTACCCGCCGCATCGCCTCGATCTGCTCGATCGACAGCGCCGACAGATCGGTCAGCGTCTGCGTCGTCACGCGCCGTCCGTCGCGCACACTTTTGCGCAACAGATAGGTTGGGCGTGCACCGCGGTTCGGGATGGCTGCGATGTGCATGCCTTCACAAAACATGATTTGCGCCAATGGTGCATGAGTCATTCAGACGCATCCCATGCCTACATCTGGCATGCCCGGAAAGCAGCGAAACTCATGATGCAATTGAGAAAAGCGGCGAGCGTTCGCTGATTGGACCGGGGAACTTCGGCTTAGACTGCGTCATGTAGAACATGGCGCGAAACCAGACCGTCAGCCCAAGCTTGGTGGCGGCAAAGATGGTGCCGGCGGTCAGCGAGGACTGCAATTTGCAGGCGTTGCACTGATACAGGATGCGCTTGGTGAGCACGCAGTGGGCGCGCCCATGGCAGGCCGGGCAGACGAAGCCGTCAGGCCAGCGCAGCTTGAAAACGACCGCGCGGCACAGCTCCTCGGCGCCGTACAGTTTCTGGAAATCGGCCTCCGATAGGCGTTTCTGGAATTGCACCTTGTTGCGCGCCATCTGCCATCTCCCTCAAATTGCTGGGGAAAGTCAGTGATTCGTGTGGCGTAAATGCGACTGACGTTGGTGGGTAAGCAGGTTCTATTTTGGCTGGTACAAGAATTCGTGACCGAAGTGCCCACCATTCGCGACAGTTCCGTCTACCCCTCGTCGAGGCCTGGGCTTGGCACCGACTTACGGCCGCCCGCATTCAATCGTTCTGATCTCTTAGCCCGCAGGAGCGCAGCATGATCACCTCGAAACTGTTCGATCTGACGGGCAAGACGGCCCTCGTCACCGGCTCATCCGGCGGCTTGGGCCTTGGCATGGCCAAGGGCATCGCCGACGCCGGAGCGCGTATTGTCATCAATGGCCGGGATGCAGATAAATTGTTCGTTGCCGCAAAACCCTTTGGCAAATCGGCGATCACAGCCGTATTTGACGTCGCCGATGAAGCGGCCGTCGTGGCCGCCTTCGAGCGCTTTGATCGCGACGGAGTCGCCATTGACATTCTTATCAACAATGCCGGCATTCAGTTCCGCAAACCGATGGTGGACCTGGCAGCCGCAGACTGGCGGCGCGTCCTCGAGACTAACCTCACGGGCACTTTCCTGGTTGGCCGCGAGGTCGCCAAGCGCATGATCGCGCGCGGACAGGGCGGCAAGATCATCAATATCGGATCACTCACCAGCGAGGTCACGCGGCCGACTGTTGCGCCCTATACGTCTGCCAAGGGCGGCATCAAGATGCTCACCCGCTCGATGGCAGCCGAGTGGGCAAAGCACAACATCCAGACCAATGCCATTGGCCCCGGCTTTTTCGATACCGAAATGAACGCGGACCTCACCGGTAATCCGGACTTCGATGCCTGGGTGAAGGGGCGCACACCGTCGGGCCGCTGGGGCAAGCCTGAGGAACTGGCCGGCACGGCCGTATACCTGGCCTCGGTAGCATCGAACTACGTGAACGGACAGATCATTTACGTTGACGGCGGCTTTCTTGCCGTGATGTGAGTCGAACAGGAAAATAGTGCTATAAGCGGCGGCGTTGACTACGCGACAAAGGATCTGCGCATCGAGCGTGTGCCCGAGCAACCGGCCGGCTTGCATGATGTGCGTGTACGCATTGATGTCGGTGCATATGAGTTCGGATCTTCATTGCTACAACCACGGCGGCAGCGGGACCATCCGGCAGCGCGAGCCGATGGTGCTGGACCATGAAACCGCCGACACCGTGATTGATATCGGTAGCGATGTCGTCCACGTCAATGTCGGCGCGCGAGGATCTCAACAAATTGGATGTGTACCGCGACCGTGGCCATGCGTAGCGCAGGGCGGTGCAGGATTGCCCACCCGGCGCGGTATTGGTGATCGATAGCCGCAATGATACTCAAGCATGGGCGGTCGGACCGGAAATCGTCGCTCATTTCCCAAACACCGCAGCCTTCGCCTGATTGTTTGAGCGAAGCCACGGGTCGTTGACGCGCACCCAATTCTTTGCCGGTGCATCATCGTGTATCGTCGTGTTGTGTTCCCAATATCTTGTGAGACAGGCCACACGAGTCATACGTCGGATCGCCCACTCAGCGCCGTTGCGATCATACCGGCTGCTTTCTCGCCGACAACATAGGCGGTCAGGTTGGTGTTGTGCATGATGTTGTCGGGATAAATGCTGGTGTCGGCTACACGCAGATTGTCGAAGCCATGTACTCTTAGGTCAGGCCCGACGACGGCGGTCGCGTCGTCCGTTTTGCCCATCTTCGTGGTGCCGGCTTGGTGGTGTGCCGCACCCATACCGGATGCTAGCGCCTCCGAGATCGGACGATCCATGTCATCGATCCACGTGGCGCCACGGTCCCGGAACGTCTTGGTCGCGAGCATCTCGCGGCAGAAACTTCGGGCATCGGCAAATTTCCGCCGATCGCTCTCGTACGTGTTGTAACGGTGATCGATCAGAGGGCGCACAAGCGGGTCTGAACTCTGGATGATGACTTCGCCCTGGGCATCCTGGCGTGGGAGATAGGTCCAGAAGCAGGCGATGCCTTCTTCCTCGTCGACGGGTACGGGATGGGTTTGCCAGGCCGGTTCTCCAGTCGGACCCGCGGGGCCGCGGACGTCGGCCACGAACGAGCGACCGGTGGTGACGCCAACGCCTTGGCCTTTGAAGAACATGCCAAAACCGGGGTGATCAAGCAGGTTTTTGCCAACCGGCAGATTGGCCGCGACCTTGATGCCCAGCGGTTCCAACCATGCCGCCGGCCCAATACCTGTCCGCTGCAGGATCGCCGGGCTGTTGTAGACGCCGGCGCTCAGTACGACCTGGTCGGCGTAGGCCTTGGCGGTCTTGCCGGCACTGTCGATATAGGCAACGCCTTCGGCGCGATCGCCCGAAAGCAGCACACGGTCGACCAATGAACCCGCGCTGATCGTCAGGTTCTTCCGGCTCCGTGCACTGCGGAGATATGTGACGAGCGTACCGAGCCGGACTTCCTTGAACCGGTTGTGCGGCATGGCCCCGACGACGCCGGCGTGGGCATCCAGACCGTTCAAATCAGGCGCCTCGCGAATGCCGAGTTCCACGCAGGACTCGTACATGATGCGATTGATCGGCGCCCAGCTCTCCGGACGATACCGCTGAATGACGATCGGGCCGTCCTTGCCGTGTATCGGCTGATCGCCAAAGTCGCGGTCGGTCTCGATCCTGATGAACAGGGGAAGCAGGTCTTGCCACGCCCATCCAACGTTCCCCATCGCCGCCCAGCGGTCGTAATCGAACGGCGCACCGCGAGCAGCGATCGTGGCGTTGATCATGGAGGTTCCGCCCATCAGCTTGCCGCGTGGCAGCCAGATCGAACGGCCGCCAAGTGTCCCCGCGCGATCGACATTGCGCAGGTCCCAATCGAATTCCGGCAAGCCCGCGGTCTTCCAGCTGTGCTCGCCGCTGACGGTGAACAGTGGGGGGCGCGTCTCCTCGTCGGGAAAATCCGGGCCGGCCTCGATCAGCAGCACACGGCAATCGGGGTTCTCGGTCAGCCGCGCCGCGATCACGCCGCCGCTGGATCCCGCCCCGACGACGATGACATCAAACTGTTCCATGGAACGCCTCGCGCTGTCGTTAATGTTGGGGCTTGTCCGAGATTACCGGCGCTACGACAGAA
>JANLPY010000762.1:0-12609 GCA_031367505.1 Hyphomicrobiaceae bacterium
TTCTGTCCTGGGTGAGGGTTGCAAACACCTCGATCCTCAGGACAGGACTCCCCACCCGTTACAGCTGTCGTCTCAACTGGTTACCGGCCGTCAAAATAAAAGCGCCCGCATCAGCGGGCTGGAGCGCAGCGACTTAGTGCACGGGCCAATCCGCCGCCTTCAAGACACTGTCGGTTGTCCCTTAGAAAGCAGTCATTCTGAAGCTGAGTGCTGGACATTAGTGGGTGCTGCCGGCGCTTGCTGCGCTAAATTTTTGGATCGTCGATCGTCGGTGTCGGTTTTGCCAGACCACGCAACGTTTCGACGTCGCGAATTTGTACTTCGGAGCCTTTCACGGTGACACTGTAGGCAACCAACGACGCAAATGCGCGTGATAGGACTTCTGGAGCCATTCCGAGCCGCGCCGCTAAGGTGCGCTTCTCGAAGGGTAACGCAAAACGCCCACGCATGCCTGTCTCCTTGTCATGCGCCAGCAGCCAATTGGCCAGTCGCTCCAGGCTCGATCTCAATTTCTGGTTCTTCAGTTCTTTGACCACGCTGCGATAGGCTAGCGCGAGTTCCAACGTCAGCGCGCGCGCGAACGCTGGGTCTTCGGCAAAATTGCGCCGAGCGGCCTCGGCGGGAATCATAAGAATCCGCGCCGTCGTTAAGGTCCGCGCCGACTTCAGATAGACGCGATCGAGGACCACCGCAGCAACGATGAAGCTGTTGCCGGCACCAATCACAGACACTGTCGTTTCGCGATCGCGATAGGCGGAGAAAACTTCGACCTGCCCAGCGACAACCACGTGCAGAAAGTCGGCTCTATCCCCTTCGCGGACAAGATCGACGTGCGCGGGAAAGCGCTGCAAGAACGAAGCACGCAGCATCACTTCGGTGCGGCCAAAATCGACGCCGACAAGCAGCGGCAAATGCCTCATTTCCTCAATCTCGTCACCTCGCATTCGACGACTCCTCCCGCAACGATATTGCCGCAAAATACAAGATTTGAATTGATAATAGTCAATCATAAGCATTCATTCGCACGTTCCGAAATTGCGATAATAGATACGCCCGCTTGACGTAAGCATCTGGATGACTTGAAAAACATGAAGTCATCTCGCTGGTTGATCGAAGTCAAGGGCTGCAGCCGCGGCTTCGCCAACCGTATTCCGGACAGCCGTCAGTTACGCGACAACGGGGTGGGACATGCCAATCGATACCGTAAGTACATCTGACCAGAGAAGAGCGTTGTGGCTATCGACCATCGCCTTCACGGTCTGCTTCGCAGTCTGGACCGTCTTTGCCATTATCGGTATTCAGATCAAAAAAGATCTCGGTCTGTCGGATACACAGTTCGGCCTGCTCGTCGGCACGCCCATTCTTACGGGATCGCTGATTCGTCTCATCCTTGGTATCTGGTCCGATCAGTACGGCGGCCGCGTCGTCTATACGGTCACCATGCTCAGCGCAGCGATAATGACTGCGCTCCTGACCTACGCGCACGATTACCCCACATTCCTGCTTGCCGCGCTCGGCGTTGGCATCGCTGGTGGTTCGTTTGCGGTCGGCATCGCCTACGTCTCCAAGTGGTTTCCCAAGGAGAAGCAGGGCACGGCGCTCGGCATCTTCGGTGCCGGCAACGTCGGTGCGGCCGTCACCAAGTTTGCGGCCCCCGTCATCATGGTCGCCTATGGCTGGAAAACGGTCGCACTGGTCTGGGCGGCCGTGCTCGCCCTCACGGGCGTGCTGTTTTTTCTTTTTACGAAAGATGATCCCGATCTCGCGCGCCGCCGCTTGACGGGTGAAAAGGCGGAGCCCTTGTCGGCCATGCTGGAGCCGCTCAAGAACATCCAGGTCTGGCGCTTCTCGCTTTACTATTTCTTCGTGTTCGGAGGCTTCGTCGCGCTGTCCCTGTGGCTGCCACGCTACCTCATGGGCGTCTACAATCTGGATATCAGGACAGCCGGCATGATCGGCGCTGCCTATTCCATTCCTGCGTCGATCTTCCGCGCCTATGGCGGCCACCTGTCTGACAAGTTCGGCGCCCGTCGCGTGATGTATTGGACGTTCCTCGTCTCCGTCGTCTCAACCTTTATTTTGTCATACCCACCGGCCCAATACACGGTCCAAGGCATTCGCGGCCCGATGACATTCTCCATGTCGATGAGCATCGTCGGCTTCATGGTCGCGGCCTCGGTACTGGGCTTCTTCATGAGCCTCGGCAAGGCCGCGGTCTTCAAGCACATCCCGGTCTACTACCCTGACCGTGTCGGCGCGGTCGGTGGCGTCGTTGGCCTCGTCGGCGGTCTCGGCGGCTTCGTCCTGCCGATCGCCTTCGGCACGCTCGCCGATCTCACAGGTGTCTGGCAAAGCTGCTTCTGGCTGCTGTTTGCGATCGCCACCGTTTCGTTGGCCTGGATGCATTTTGCCATCCGCCAGATGGAGCGCGAAGCGGCCATCGCCGGCGTTCCCGCCAAAACGCTGCCTGAACTCCCGGAAATGCAGCCGTTGCACGACAAGACCAAGGAAGGGGCACTCGCCGGCATTGGCGCCATTCAGGATTGGCGTCCCGAGGACAAGGGCTTCTGGACGTCGGGCGGCCGCGCAATTGCACGCCGCAATCTGTGGATCTCGGTGCCTTGCCTGCTGCTCTCGTTCTCGGTCTGGATGGTGTGGTCGGTTGTCGTCGCCAAGCTGCCGAGCGTCGGCTTCAAGTTTAGCAACGACGAATTGTTCTGGCTGGCATCGCTGCCTGGGTTGTCTGGTGCCACGCTGCGCATCTTCTATAGCTTCATGCCGGCCATCTTTGGTGGACGGCTGTGGACGACACTCTCGACGTGGTCGCTGCTCATCCCGGCCGTCGGCATGGGACTCGCGGTGCAGAACCCCGACACGCCGTACTGGATCTTTCTGGCGCTAGCGCTCCTCTGCGGTTTCGGCGGCGGCAACTTCGCCTCCTCGATGGCCAACATTTCGTTCTTCTTCCCGAAGGCCGAGAAGGGTAACGCTCTGGCGATCAACGCGGGTCTCGGCAATCTCGGCGTCAGCGTCGTACAGTTCGTCGTGCCGCTGGCGATTACCAGCGGTGTCTTCGGTTGGCTCGGCGGCGACCCGCAGTCAGCCACCCAGGCCGGCGTGACGACGACGTTGTGGCTGCAGAACGCCGGCTACGTTTTCGTGCCGTTCATTATCGCCTCGGCCTTCGCCGCCTGGTTCGGCATGAACGATATCGCAACGATGAAGGCATCGTTTGCCGACCAGGCGGTTATCTTCAGTCGCTCGCACAATTGGATCATGTGCTGGCTCTACACCGGCACGTTCGGCTCGTTTATCGGCTTCTCGGCCGCATTCCCATTGCTTGCGAAGGTGCTGTTTCCGGACATCAACGCGCTCAAGTACGCGTTCCTCGGGCCACTCGTCGGAGCACTGGCGCGCGCGGCCGCCGGCAAACCGTGTGATCGAATCGGTGGTGGCCGTATCACCTTGTGGGTGTTCGCCGCGATGGCGGTTGGCGTAATGGGCGTCCTCTATGCTATCGGTATGAAGAGCAGCCCTAACGCATTCCCGATCTTCTTCGCGAGCTTCCTGTTCCTGTTTGCAGCGAGCGGCGTCGGAAATGCGTCCACATTCCAGATGATCCCGGTGATCATGCGCAAGGAAGTGGCGCGTCTCGAGCCAGGCATGACGGCTGCGGAGTTGGTTCGCCAGTCCGATAAGGAAGCGGCGGCCATCATCGGCTTCACATCGGCGATCGCGGCCTTTGGGGCATTCTTCATCCCCAAGAGCTTCGGCACCTCGATCGCAATGACCGGCAGCGCGGCGCCGGCGCTCTACGCTTTCCTCGGCTTCTACATAAGCTGCATCGTCATCACCTGGTGGATCTACACGCGACGAGGCGGCCTCCTGCACGACATCGAACGAGGCGTCGGCTCGCCGTCGAGCGGTGCCAGCACCACGGCCGCCGAATAACCGCAACCGCCCAAAACGTCCTCTTTTGCCCGAGATCAGCAATCATGAGCCATCTTCTCGATCGCCTGACGTTCTTCAAAAAGGACAAAGAGCCGTTCTCGGACGGTCATGGCGTCATGACCAGCGACGATCGCAACTGGGAAGACGGCTACCGGACGCGCTGGCAGCACGACAAGATCGTGCGTTCCACGCACGGTGCCAATTGCACCGGATCGTGCTCGTGGAAGATCTACGTCAAGGGTGGCATCGTCACCTGGGAGACGCAGCAGACCGACTACCCGCGCACGCGAGCGGATCTGCCCAATCACGAGCCGCGCGGCTGTTCGCGCGGGGCCAGCTACAGCTGGTATCTCTACTCCGGCAACCGGGTGAAATATCCACTCGTACGCTCGCGCCTTGTTAAGCTGTGGCGCGAGGCGCGCGCGACCATGACTCCGGTGGCGGCGTGGAAATCCATCGTAGAGAGCCCCGACAAGCGCGCAAGCTATGTCAAGAAGCGTGGCCATGGCGGCTTCGTGCGCGCCGGCTGGGATGAGGTTACCGAGATCATCGCCGCGGCCAACGCCTACACAGCCAAAACCTTTGGCCCCGATCGCATCTTCGGTTTCTCGCCGATCCCCGCCATGTCGATGGTGTCGTACGCGGCCGGCTCGCGCTACCTATCTCTGATCGGCGGCGTCTGCATGTCGTTCTACGACTGGTATTGCGATCTTCCGCCTGCCAGTCCGCAAACCTGGGGCGAGCAGACCGACGTGCCGGAGTCCGCCGACTGGTACAACGCCGGCTTCATCATATTGTGGGGCTCGAACGTCCCGCAAACCCGCACGCCGGACGCCCACTTCTACACCGAGGCTCGCTACCGCGGCATGAAGAGCGCGGTGATCTGTCCGGACTATTCAGAAGCGTCCAAGTTCGGCGATATCTGGCTCTCTGTGAAACAAGGCACCGATTCGGCGCTCGCCATGGCGATGGGGCACACTATCCTCAAAGAATACCATGTCGACCGGCAGGTGCCGTACTTCCGCGACTACGTACGCCAATATTCCGACATGCCGATGCTGGTGCGCCTGGTCCAGCAGGGTGATCAGCTTGTTCCCGAACGCTTCCTGCGCGCCTCGGATTTCGATGCGTCGCTCGGTGAAGCCAACAACGCAGACTGGAAGACCGTCGCCTTCGACGAGATCTCCGGCAATATCGTTGCCCCCAAAGGCACGATCGGGTTCCGCTGGGGAGAAGCCGGCAAGTGGAATCTTCAGGAGCAGGAAGCCGGAGGCAAGGAAACGAAACTTCGTCTCTCACTTGCCGAGATCAAGGACGAGTTGGCCGACGTTTCCTTCCCGTACTTCGGCAACATCCCGACCGCACATTTCACGCACACAAATCATGGCAGCGTCCTCAAGCGGCGGGTTCCGGTGAAGAAACTCAAGCTGGCCGATGGTGCGACGGTCGTTGCGTCGGTGCATGATCTGTTGCTGGCGAACTATGGCGTCGACCGCGGCTTTGGCGGCGCAAACGTCGCGACATCCCTTGACGATGACGTGCCCTACACACCGGCCTGGGCGGAGAAGATCACCGGCGTCTCGCGCGACAAAATCATCCAGGTGGCGCGCGAATTCGCAACCAACGCCGAGAAGACCAACGGGCGATCGATGATCATCATCGGCGCCGCGATGAACCACTGGTTCCACGCCGACATGAACTATCGCGGTGTGATCAACATGCTAGTGATGTGCGGCTGCGTCGGCCAATCCGGCGGCGGCTGGGCCCACTACGTCGGACAGGAAAAGCTACGCCCGCAAGCTGGCTGGGCGCCGCTCGCTTTTGCGCTCGACTGGGGCCGTCCGCCGCGCCAGCAAAACTCGACGTCCGCCTTCTACGCGCACACCGACCAGTGGCGTTATGAAACGATGAACGTCGGTGATCTCGTTTCTCCGACCGCTCCGGTTGGTCCCTGGGACGGGACCATCATCGACTATAACATCCGCGCCGAGCGGATGGGCTGGCTGCCGTCCGCGCCGCAGCTGCAGACCAATCCGCTGCAGGTGGTCAAGGATGCGGCGGCGTCCGGTCTCGACACCAAGGACTACGTCGCCAAATCGCTCAAAGACGGCACGCTCAAGCTCTCGTGTGAAGATCCGGACAATCCCAGAAACTGGCCGCGCAACATGTTCGTGTGGCGCTCGAACCTGTTGGGATCGTCAGGCAAGGGGCACGAGTATTTCCTCAAGCATCTGCTCGGCACCACGCACGGCGTGCTCGGCAAGGACCTCGGTCCGGAAGGCCGGGCCAAAGCGACCGAGGCCGTCTGGCACGAACATGCGCCGGAGGGCAAACTCGATCTGCTGGTGACGCTCGACTTTCGCATGTCGACGACGTGCGTCTACTCCGACATCGTACTGCCGACAGCCACGTGGTACGAAAAGAACGATCTCAATACGTCGGATATGCACCCCTTCATCCACCCGCTCACCAGTGCGGTCGATCCGGCGTGGGAAACGCGTAGCGATTGGGAAATCTACAAAGGCATCGCCAAGGCATTCTCGAAGGTCGCGCCAGAAGTCCTCGGCGTCGAGAAGGACGCCGTGCTCAATCCCATCAAGCATGACAGCGCCAACGAGATTGCCCAGCCTTTCGAACCGAAGGACTGGAAGAAAGGCGAGTGCGAACCGGTTCCCGGCAAGACCATGCCGATCGTCGCTGTCGTCGAGCGCGACTATCCGCATATTTACGAGCGTTTCACCGCCCTCGGCCCGCTGATGGACAGCATCGGCAATGGCATCAAGGGGATGACGTGGAAGACGGGACACGAGGTCGACCAGATCAAGGCGCTCAACGGCGTCCACGCCGCCGGCGCCAACAAGGGCTTGGCGCGTATTGTCAGCGATATCGATGCTACCGAGGTCATCCTGATGATGGCGCCGGAAACCAACGGCGAAGTCGCTGTCAAGGCGTGGCAGGCGCTCTCCAAGACCACCGGTCGCGAGCACGCGCATCTCGCTTTGTCCAAGGAAGATGAAAAAATCCGCTTCCGCGACGTCGTCGCGCAACCGCGCAAGATCATCTCGGCTCCGACCTGGTCCGGCCTCGAAAGTGAAAAGGTCTGCTCCAACGCCGGCTTTACCAACGTGCACGAGCTCATTCCCTGGCGCACGCTGACGGGACGTCAGCAGCTCTATCAGGATCACTTGTGGATGCGGGCCTTCGGCGCGTCGTTCTGTGTCTATCGGCCCCCGGTTGATCTCAGAACGATCAAGCCGGTCATTGATCTGAAGCCGAATGGCGAGAAGCAGATCGTCCTCAATTTCATCACGCCGCACCAGAAATGGGGCATCCACTCGACCTATACCGATAACCTGATGATGCTCACGCTGTCGCGCGGCGGACCGATCGTCTGGCTCTCCGAAGTCGATGCGAAACAGGCCGGCATCGTCGACAACGACTGGGTTGAAGCCTTCAACGTCAACGGCGCACTTGTCGCGCGTGCGGTCGTTTCGCAGCGCATGAAGGAGGGCACGTTGTTCATGTATCACGCCCAGGAAAAGATTGTGAACGTGCCGGGCTCGGAGATGACCGGGAATCGCGGCGGCATCCATAACTCGGTTACGCGCACGGTTCTCAATCCAACGCACATGATCGGCGGTTACGCGCAACTCGCCTACGACTTCAACTATTACGGCACCATCGGCACCAATCGCGACGAGTTCGTCGTGCTGCGCAAGGTGAAGACGGTTGACTGGCTGGAACGGCCTTACGACGAGAAGAAGCATAAGCACGTCACCACCCAAGCGGCCGAGTGAAGGAACGCCATCCATGAAAATCCGCGCTCAAATCGCCATGGTGCTCAATCTCGATAAATGCATCGGGTGCCACACATGTTCGGTGACCTGCAAGAACGTCTGGACCAACCGCGAAGGCATGGAATACGCGTGGTTCAACAACGTCGAAACCAAACCCGGTATCGGCTACCCAAAAGACTGGGAGAACCAGAAGAAATGGAAGGGCGGCTGGACGCGCAAACGCAGCGGCAAGATTGAACCGACGATCGGCGGCAAGTGGCGCATCCTGGCGAACATCTTCGCCAATCCGGACATGCCGGAAATCGACGATTACTACGAGCCGTTCACATTCGACTACGAGCACCTACAAAAAGCACCGGAACTAGAAGCCTTCCCAACCGCGCGGCCGCGCTCCCTCATCACCGGCGAGCGCATGGAAAAGATCAACTGGGGCCCGAATTGGGAAGAGATCCTCGGTGGCGAGTTCGCTAAGCGCTCCAAAGATACCAACTTCGAAGGCATCCAGAAGGAGATCTACGGACAGTTCGAAAACACCTTCATGATGTACCTGCCGCGCCTGTGCGAACATTGCCTCAACCCAGCATGTTCGGCAGCGTGTCCTTCTGGCGCGATCTACAAGCGCGAAGAAGACGGCATCGTCCTCATCGATCAGGACAAGTGTCGCGGCTGGCGGATGTGCGTGTCCGCGTGCCCCTACAAGAAGATCTATTTCAACTGGTCGAGCGGCAAAAGCGAGAAGTGCATCTTCTGCTATCCGCGCATCGAAGCAGGACAGCCGACAGTGTGCTCGGAAACCTGTGTCGGCCGGATCCGCTATCTCGGTGTCGTGCTTTATGATGCCGACCGCATCGAGCAAGCAGCGAGTGCACCCGATGAAACGGATCTCTACGAGGAGCAACTGAAAATCTTCCTCGACCCGAGCGACCCCAACGTGATCGCGCAGGCGCGCGCCGACGGTATCGCAGAGGCTTGGCTCGAAGCGGCACTCAAGTCGCCAGTGTGGAAGATGGCGATGGAGTGGAAGGTCGCCTTCCCGTTGCACCCTGAGTATCGCACGCTACCGATGGTCTGGTACGTGCCACCACTGTCGCCGATCACCGCTGCTGCCGAGGCTGGAAAGATGGGCATCGATGGCGGCATGCCGGACGTCAAATCGCTGCGCATTCCGCTCAAGTATCTGGCGAACATGCTTACCGCTGGTGACGAGGTTCCCGTCGCGAACGGACTGGAACGCATGCTGGCCATGCGCAGTTACATGCGGGCAAAAACCGTCGATGGCGTCATCGATGAGGGCATTGCGAAACGCGTCGGTCTCAGCGGCCGGCAGATCGAGGAAATGTACCACATCATGGCGATCGCCAACTACGAGGATCGCTTCGTCATCCCGACCACCCATCGCGAAGCCTCGCAGGATGCCTACGAATTGCGTGGCAATTGCGGCTTCTCCTTTGGCGATGGTTGCCTGCCGAGCGACAGCAAACCCAACTTGTTCGGCGGCATCAAACTCAAGAACGACAAGAACAAGGTGGGTGCATCGTAATGAAGACGCTCAAGGTGCTTTCGGTCCTGCTGACCTATCCGAACGAGGAGATGATCGCGGCGGCCGACCAATGCAAGGCGGCTCTGGCGAAGGAGGCGCTTCTGGCGCCGAAGGATCTAGCCGCGGTCGACGCGCTCATCGACGATATTGCCGGTGGCGACCTGTTGGACGCGCAAGAGCGCTATATCCTGCTGTTCGACCGGACGCGCTCACTCTCCCTGCACCTGTTCGAGCACGTTCACGGCGAGAGCCGCGATCGCGGCCAGGCCATGGTCGATCTCATCAAGGTTTACGAGGATGGCGGCTTCATGCCGACGGCTTCGGAGTTGCCGGACTTCTTGCCGCTGTTTCTCGAATATGCATCGACCCGGCCTGCAGCCGAGGCCATCGAATTGATCGGGCAACCTGGCCATGTGCTGGCGGCGTTGGCCGAGCGGTTGGCCAAACGCAACTCGCCCTATCAAGCCGTCTTTGCCGCTCTCGTCATGCTCGCCAACGTCAAACTTGATGCAGCAGCAATGGACGCCTTGCGGCGTGAACCAGATCCGGAGCCGGACGACCTCGATGCCCTTGATGCCGCTTGGGAAGATGAAGAAGTGACGTTCGGCCCCGGCGCGCTGATCGACGCCTGCGGCCTTGATGGCTTGGCCGCCAAGATGCGGCAAGCGCGCCGGCCAGCGCCCGGAATGGAACGTCCGGTCCAGATCGGACCTCGCACCGTCATTACACACGCTGGCAATCGCACACGGCAGGGAGCTTGAACCATGCGCGACACGCTCTTTCATATCGCCTTTGTTTGGTATCCCTATTTTTGCCTGACGGCCTTTCTGGTCGGCAGCCTGATCCGCTACGATCGGGAGCAGTACTCGTGGCGCGCCGGATCCAGTCAGATTCTGCGCAAGCGACAGCTCGTGTGGGGATCGAACTTATTCCATATCGGTATTCTTTTTCTCTTTTTCGGACATTTGGTTGGCCTGCTCACGCCGACAAGGATCTATACACTGGTGATGACGGTGCCGCAGAAGCAGGCGGTCGCCGTTTTCGCGGGTGGCGTGGCTGGAGCAATATGTTTTCTCGGCCTCACTTTATTACTCATGCGGCGCTTGTTTGATCGACGCATTCGCGCGACATCGACACGCATGGATCTCGCGATCCTCATCATTTTGTGGATTCAGCTCTCGCTCGGTTTAACGACATTACCGTTCTCGCTGGGGCATGCCGATGGTTCGGTCATGCTTATTCTCGCGCATTGGGCGCAGCAGCTTGTGACGTTACAGCCGATCGACGTCAGCGCATTGCAAACGGTCGCTTGGCCTTATTTGGCCCACATCGTTCTCGGCATGACCGTATTCCTGCTGTTCCCATTCTCCCGCCTCGTCCACGTCTGGTCCGCACCAGTCTGGTATCTCGGACGTCGCGGTTATCAGGTGGTGCGGACCCGCAGATCCCTTGCCCATTCCCGTGCACAACATTCCGTCCATAAATCCGCTGAGTGAGCCCACATGAGCCTCAACACCTCCGCGTCAGGCTGTGCAGTCAGGCCAGCAATTGCGAGAATGCCGCGAATTGTCAGTGTCAATGGCGTCGTCATCACACGCGCCGCCATCGCGCAGGAACTCCAAAATCATCCGGCAGCGAAACCCACTGAAGCGTGGCTGGCGGCCGCTCACGCTCTCGCTGTGCGGGAGCTGCTGCTGCAGGAGGCTCGGCGGCTTTCTATAGTACCGATGCCGCTCGCTGATGATGAAGGTCGCCGCGAAGCGGATGACGAAGCGTTGGTGCGGATGCTGATTGCCAACGAAGTCAAAACACCTGAAGCCGACGATGCCGTTTGCCGCCAGTATTACTACGGAAACCAACACCGCTTCCGATCGTCCGACCTGTACGAGGTGAGGCACATCCTGCTGTCGGCGCCGCCAACAGATACCGTACGTCGTAGCGCGGCGCGGCAACAGGCAGAGTCGGTTTTGGCAACGGTGAAATCGGCGCCGTCCCTTATTGGCGAACTCGCCGCTAGGTTGTCGATGTGCCCATCAAGGGAAGCCGGCGGCAATCTTGGTCAGATCGGCGGCGGCCAGACGGTGCCGGAGTTCGAGGCGGCTCTCGCGAAGATGAAATCGTGCGAGATCGGCCTGATCGAGACCCGATACGGCATTCACATCGTCTCGCTCGATCGCCGTATCGGCGGCGTCATGCTGCCATTCGAGATGGTTCGGGAGCGGATTGCTGCATGGCTCAACGAGAAGGTTCGGAGGCAAGCCATTCGGCAGTACATTGGTATTCTCGCCGGGCGCGCCGAGATCATCGGAATTGATCTGTCCTGTAGCGCAACACCGCTCGTGCAATAGGAGGACGTTTTGCAACTCGGGGTTCTCGTAGCCAAGCTGGATGATGAGTCAAACGCGGCCTCGGCGCTCGAAGCCATCGGTGATGTGGTCCTTTATTGCGAGGTTGTGGCGACAGGGGCCCGATACGACGAAACACCCGCTGAGTATGTCAGTGCAGCGATTAGGCGCTACGCCACGCTGGCTACGGATGAGGACTGGGTGGGTCTGATGAGTGTCGTGGAACGAGGCGACAATCCCGCGCAGGCCATGCTGCAACGAATCCTGCGTTGGGCTGTAAATCGGGATGTTGCGAAGGCGGCGCGAATTCGATGAGGCGCTTGCTGGCTCCGGCCCCCATTATTGCAATCCTGTACCCAGCTAAGTTTTGACCGTCGCCGTTAGCAACAGCGCTCGTGACATTGGCGCCTGACTTCGGCAGTTGCTGGATCAGATGGTCAAACAGCCAACCGGCATCGTCAGTATCGACCTCGGGGCAGAGCGCCCTGATAGCGTTGACGGCGCTGTCGACGCCGCACAAGCCGTCGAGGTCGCCCTGGCGGTAGGGTGAGGGCGGACGCCGTCGCGCGGCCCGCTTCCAATAGTATCGTCGAAGCATCATGCGCATGGCCAGAGTACTCGTCGGCCAGCATGATGGTGAGCACGCGCACGGTTTTGCTCGCGTCGGCCGGGTCGTCCGAGTGATACGTGAGCGTTGGGTCGTAGTAGATCCTATGAAGCGGAGCGGCACCGAATCGTGGCCCAATTCCCCCATCGAGAACCGCAACAAGGGGGCACCGCAAATGACGACGAACATCGATACGCGCGATGTGTGCTGCGTAGCGCTTGAGCTGAGTAATACCAGCGGCGAAAAATTTCCAACTATAGCGTTGTGGCTCTAGCGGCGGGCCTGCGAATCGATTCTAGCGTGGGTCTCAGCTGGAGACGTCCCACCATGGCCAAGCGCATTCTTATCTGTACGGAACTTTCGCCGCAG
>JANLPY010000768.1:0-2084 GCA_031367505.1 Hyphomicrobiaceae bacterium
GTCGCTGTTCTTGCGCTGCCCCCGAGCTTGCTGGCAGTTTGATTTGGCGTCGCTCCGATACGAACTGCTCAGTGTTATGGCGCTCGATCGGCATGTCTTTGCTCCTTCAGTCATCGTCCGGTTCTTGTGAAATCCTCTCACATCTGCGGCTACCATTATTTATTATTTCGCGCCAGGTCGGTATAAGTGAAACCCGTCGAGTGGGCTATGCGCATTGATGTCAGCCTAAATATTTTGGGGCCATGACGGTTCATTGATGAACTGTGCGCATTGGTACGGCAGTCTCGCTAATCACGGCTTCCGGCTTGCGATGCTTCTCCGCCAGCGTCCGTTCATCGTCACTGAGTGCTTGCGCCTGCATATAGGCGCCCAGCTCCCGTGCACGCGTCACGATTGCTGCGGCATGGGGGCGACGCAATCGGTCAAAAAGTGCCAGCGCATTCGCCATGTTGTCTTGACAAGTTGCCAATGCTTGAGCGAGAGCATCGGCATCAGCGGCGGCCTTGGTGACGCCGGCACCCACATGCGGACGCGCCACAAACGCCGCATCGCCAATGATCGCCACGCGCGCGCCTGGCGACATCGTGGGAACCTCAAGATCGAGAATCGCTTGCAGAAAAGGTTCGCGGGTTTTACGGACGACTTCCGCAAATGGCGGGGCCAAAAGTCGATCAGCGTCGTGACGCATGGCGGCCATGACCTCGGGACGAATTCGGTTCGGCGGAATTGACAATTCGTGCCGCTCGTTATGGGTGTCCGTCAGCAGCCTGCCGAGTTCCTCTGCTCCCGCCGGTCGGTACCAGACAAAGTTATAGCGACGATGGCCGGGTCTGACATCATCATCGGGCCCCGAAACCGGATAGCCAAGCATCTGCTCACCCGTCGGCAGACAGAAAGCAAACCGGTTGCACAGCGCCGCGCGGGTCAGCTCCGACAGCGCGGTTTCTTCAACCAGCCCGCGCCATGCCACATACCCCGCATAGGCAGGTCGGACCTGCGGCAAGAGTTGGCGGCGTACGGTCGAAAACAGCCCGTCGGCACCAATCAACAGGTCGCCTGATATTTTTTGGCCGTCCGCAAATACTGCGGTGACTTGATCCGGCGTTTCTTCGACATGGGCCAGCGTTGTTCCCTCATGAATAATTTCGGGTGGCAGCGTCGCTCTCAGCAGTGCATAGAGCTGACCCCAGCTGGTCAATACCTGTGGCAGGTCGATCTCATGGGTAATCTGCCCCGTGCAGTCGAAAATGCGTCGGCCGGGGACCGCGACACCGAGTGCATGCGGATCCACCGGAATACCCGCCTGCGCCAGGATTGAGAAAAGTTCGGGATGGGTGACGATGCCGGCACCACGGCTCTCAAGGCTGGCAATGGAACGTTCGAAAACGTCAACCTGAAAGCCGATTTTTCTGAGCAAAATTGCGGCGAAGAGCCCCGCCATGGATCCACCCACAATCAAGATACGACCTTGACGTCGTTCCTTGTCACGCACGCCTGGTGTCCTTCATTGGTGCGTCATTGCGAATGGACAAACCGGCTTCCTCGCCAGCCGGGCCTGCATCAGGCTTGCCTCATTCGTGGCGTCGGAATACGAGACAAAACCGTCCACGTCGGCTGGGGTAAGGTTTGCATCCTGCAGCGCGGCCAGTATGGCCTCGCCGGCGACCTGGAACTGGCTGCGATCCTGAATGCCGCCCCAGCGTGTGTATTCCGTTTCGCCGACGCCGACGATGCAGGCCAATTTTGAATTGTCGGTCACGAGGTCTCTCTCGGCTCTATCCGCTTCATGTCCGCGCTTGACTGCTCATCCGACCCATGACCTTCTCACGGTCCCAGGCGCGATCATTGGAATAGATCTTGAGTTTCGACCGCTCTATTTCCCGCTTGGTCGTTGAGCGCGGAAAATCTTCGACAATCTCGATGAAGCGCGGAACTTTAAAAGCGGCAATACGCTCGGCTGTCCATCTGACGAGTTCGGCACAGTCGATCTCGGCACCGGGGGCGGGAATAATGAAGGCCTTGACGTCGTCTTCGCCAATCTCGGATCTGACGCCGACGATCACCACTTCTGCGATCGCAGGATG
>JANLPY010000803.1:0-7742 GCA_031367505.1 Hyphomicrobiaceae bacterium
CCCCGCCTTCTGATGGTGTCTCAGCACGTGGTTTAGCTGGGGATGGTCCCCGCGTGTTCCGGCTTCAGCTTGAGCCGGTCATGTTCCGGGTACTGCCGAGAACACGATGATCGGATCATCGCTGACCGGCGCAATCGTTTCAAGGGTCAGGTAGCGCGCTCGCCGGACCGCCCATTCGTCGATTTGCTCCGTGAGGATTGCGCCGACGAACTGGGTGATAGCGGCTTCGTTGGGGAAGATGCCCAAGACGCCGGTGCGCCGCTTGATCTCGCTGTTGAAGCGTTCGATGGGATTGGTCGAGTGCAGCTTGGCGAGGTGCTTCCTGCGGAAGGTCATATAAGCCAGCACATCGGGTTCGGCATCGTCCATCAGGGTCGCCAGCTTGTGCAGTAAGGCCACCGACCTCCATCTCCATCTCCATCTACCGCTCGGCGGCAAACGAGATCATGTCGCGCAAAATATCGGCGTCCGCGGTCTTCTCCACCATAAAACGAAGGTCCATCATGCGGTCGGTCATCGTGATTTCCGGATCGGTTTGTGTTGTAACACACGAACCTGACGGAAGGAACCACGATGACCACCTCGGCATCCAGCTACACCACGCTCGGGTAAACCATCCCTCTTTTTCACTTCGGGAAGATAACCAATGGGGATAATTGGTGGATGGTGGTATAGTGCGCCTGGTGTTATATGAAGCAATCAGCGCTATCTTGTATTGTTTGACGGGGTGATTTCGCTCGCCGCTCGGCTTAGGGGGAAAACATTGATGCAACTATCTCGGTCACAGTTGCGACAAATTATTACGGACTACGTCCACGGTTCGGATCATCCTGACCTGGTTGTCTATCGCAGGGATTTCGGCACCAAATTCGATCTCGATCGCTGGATAGAAACGATGGAAAGGAACTGTAATTTAGGCCAACTCCAGGAAAAACGCATCCTGGAGGTGGGCTGTGGGTTTGGTTGGGACGCCGCCGGGCTTTCGCTCGTAGGGAACAACACGGTCGTGGCGACTGACATACTTCCATCAATGATTGATGGCGCAAGAGAATGCATCGAATCCTCGATTGCAAAAGGTCACAACCTCAAGGTGGAAGCGCGTCAGGGTGACATATGCTCGCTCGACCTCCCAGATACTTCGTTCGACGGGATATATTCCTCCGAAGCGATCGAGCACGTCCATGATCTCACCGCGATGTTCGCAAGGTGTTACCAGCTTCTAAAGCCTGGCGGGCGCATGCTAATTATCAACGATTCCAATCAATGGAATTCCGAATTCCGCGAAGCCACCTTTGAAATGTGGAAGGAACGCGACGAGAGCTGGGAGCACGCCAGGTGGCTCACTGCCGAGATCAGGCCGATCGAACACGCAAATGCCAAGCCATATGCGGCCATGCGGGAGCAAATAATCCGTGAAAGCGGGATCGAATTCGACGATACTTCGATAAGCAAACTCGTCGCGGCTACGGCGGGAATGATCCGACCCGGTATCCTTGAGGCAGCGACGATCTATAAGCACGATCGCATTTTGCCTGAGCGGCCAAAATTCTCTTGGTGCCGCAATCCCGAGACGGGCGAATATGCCGAGCGACTATTGGATCCATTCGAACTGCGCGCCATGATCAAGGCGGCTGGCTTCAAAAATGTTAAACTACGCCACGGGTTCAACAAATTTCCGCACAGGCTGCTGAATGGCATAGCCTTCAGGCCCCTGAACAAGTTCCTGTTCGACCGTCGCGGCGCTTTCATCTTGATCGCGGACAAGCCGTCTGGCTCGTAAAATCATGAGCAGGATAAAAATTGGTGGCGCGGGGCTGCCGGTCCACCACTGCTTGAAAGGTTCAATAGGCCTTTTCGTGAACCAGCACGCGAAACGTCGCCAGCATGATTCGCAGGTCCAGCAGCATGTTCCAATTGCTGAGATATTCGAGATCGCAGCGCAGACGGTTTTCCAGGTCCGCTACGTTGTCAGTGGCTCCGCGATACCCGCGGATCTGTGCCAATCCGGTGATGCCCGGGCGGAGCGAATGTCGCTGCCAATAGTGCTGGTCGACATCCCAGAATAGCTGGCTTCCTGCCAGTGACCCCAACGGATGCGGTCGGGGGCCGACAAGGCTCATATCCCCGCGAATCACGTTCAGCAGTTGCGGCAATTCGTCGATGCTGGTCCTGCGGATGATCTGGCCGACCCGACTCACCCTTGCGTCATTGCGAGCGGCTGATTGGCTCCCGTCAGAGTCGGTTGCTTCGACACGCATTGAGCGGAATTTCAGGATTTCGAAATAGCGGTTGCCCTTGCCGATCCGCCGTTGCTTGAACAGGATCGGGCCCGGGCTATCGCTTACAATGGCTATGCCGACGATGATCAACAGCGGCGCGAGCAGGATCAGCAAAAGACTTGCAACGACCAGATCGAACACACGTTTCTGTACCCTGTTGGCCAGACTGAGCGGGCCCCGCGACATGATCAGTGTATCCCGGTTCGAACACCGCCCGATCCCGACCCCGCCAAGCGCCTTGTCCGGACCGATCACCACCTCGCCGCCAACATCCGAGCCCTGCAGAAACACCGACCAGGCGAAATGGTGCGCTTCCTCGCAGGCGACGACGATGCGATCGAATCCCTGGCTCATGACCGACAGTTTAGCGACGAGGTCCGGCTTGCCGAGATCAGGCCACAAGCCATCCTTCCCGACGTTGATCACCGTCATGCCAGACTCCGCCTCGACCGACGCGCCATCTAGCAGCACAAGCGTCGCTACGATACCTGACCCAAGCCACAGTTTCACCGCGATGTTTACCAGAGCATGGCTCGCCAGCAGGAACGCGCAAGACACCAGGAAGAAGCCGAGAAAGCCGAGCCGAGAAATGTCACCACCCAAATGGGTCAAAAAAAACAGCGTAATTTCGACGAAAAACGTGGCAGTCAGCGCCGAGACCGCCCGCTGCAGTCCGAGGTAGAAATCGCGAAAGGATTCGACCGACTGCGCTTCGCGGCTGATCGAGAACATGACGAAAAGCGGCACGATCGTGCCAAGGATCGTCAAACTAGGAGCCGGCAGCCAGTAAGTCGGCTCCAGCCAGTCGGTCAACAAGAAGGCGCCGATGACCGACATAGTGTCGAGGCCCAGAGACGCGGCGTACAACACCACACGCACCGTCTGCGCGGTCCAGCGTCCCCGGATCACGGGACTAGCTTGTGTCTGCTGTGAGAAACTTGCGTCCAGACGCTGGTCCACGAAGCAACTACCCCATAAGATTCGGACTGCCGAAAATTTTACGTATCTATCCATAACTCAGGCAAAATGACAATCCGCCTCCAAACTGCTGCTTCACAATGGCACGACCCCCGGCGCAATTCTTACGATTGTCGCTTGAAACCGGCGGATCCAAATCGCCCGGATCCGCTTGCAGTCGGCCGCGGCTGGACCACCCAAGGCCAACGCGTGGTCGCCTGCACACGAAACCTTAATCAGTTCAGGGCTTTATTGTATTGAGTCGACAACTGCAAATTGGATAGCGGGGATGACGGCGCGATCGCTCATAATGGACGCCCACGGACTGCGCGCTTGGCAAGGCCCGGACGAAAGCCCGGAAACCGGAACCATGCCTCTGCCGGTCACGGATGCGGCCGGCTTCGACTCCAGCCAAAATACGTCGCCCGCGCGAGAATTGCAGCAGCAACTTCGTGTGCGCGTCGAGCACGACGCGACGATTCCTGCTGGAAAATTGCGGACGCCGGGCCAAAAGCTGGCGATTATCGCGTGCGCGGCAACGGCGTCGTGGCTGTTGGTCGCGGCAATTGGCTCAGCGGTGTACGCGATCGCTATACAGGTGTCATGATCGGAGCTTCGGCTTCAACACCATGAACACATACAGCGCTGCAACCGCTAAGACCAAAGCCGCGCCAACGCCATAACCGCTGTTGCCAAAATAATTGGCTCCGGCACACGCCACTGCCGGTGGGGCATATTGCCAGAGCTTGTCCTGAGGCTGCTCCTGGCTCGAGCGCTGCAGAAACAGCGTGATGAGTCCGGCGAACCCAACCAGCGTCACCCAATCCCAGACGGTTTGCATTCTCTCCCCCGGATACGCGCCGCGACTGCTCGACCATATTTTGAATGAACCGCAAGTTGCTTGGGTGCGTTTGCATTGCGTGATTGCCGATTGATTGACCGATGCGCCTTTGGACGTCAACCCCGCCGTCAACATCGGTTGCGGCGTCGGCCCTGTTGTGCCAAGTTTTCGGAGTGATCCAGGACATTCTTTCAGCCGGCCGGCGATGGGCGCAAACCGCGATGGGACGTCATCGCGATATCGCCCCAGAAGAGGAGGCCTACCGCAGACTTCTGCACAAGCCATTCATTCCGAAAGCTATAATCGATGTGGGCGCCTACCAGGGGGAATGGACCCGCATGGCCAATCGAGTTTTCGGCCGGATACCGACGCTGATGATCGAGGCTCAACCGGGCAAGGTCCAGTTCCTCGAGCAAGTCTGTCGCGATTTGCCGAACGTCACATTCCATTCTGCGATGCTTAGCGAAGTGGCTAACCAGGTTATCACGTTTTATGAAATGGAAACGGGATCATCAATCATGCCCGAGCGCAGCAACGTGGCCAGGATCGAGCGGAAGTTCATTTCGCAAACGCTCGACGATGTTGCGCAAACGATCGGCGATTCCCTGTTTCTCAAGGTCGATGTGCAGGGCGCCGAGTTGTGCGTGCTGCGCGGGGGTATCCGGACGCTTGCTCGCGCCAGCCTGGTACAGCTCGAGGTTGCGCTTCTACCGTACAACGAAGGTGCGCCGGCCATGCTCGAAGTGATGAATTTCATGGATGCCCACGACTTCGTTCCTTACGATTTTTCCGGATTCAGCCGCCCGACCGGCGGGGATCTGATCCAGATCGATATCTTGTTCGCACCGAGGCGATCGAATCTTCGTCCGACACACTTCGAATTCGGGCATTGATCGTCGTTATCGCTGGGGACCATCGCCACATTGCCGGTTGACTGCCGCTGCTCCTGCATTTCAGATGACAACCCGGCAGGTCCGGCTTTGATCTTCGGCGGGGCGAACCATGGAAAATTCGCCTATGCGGCCGCAGGAAACTAGAAACTGATTGGGAAAGGATTTACCCGATGAGATCTCTGCCAGCCATTGCACTTGCCCTTATCTTGCTCGTCCTGCCAGTGATTGGTTGTTCCAGGCAACCGCAGCCGAGCCAAGCGATTTCGGCGGGAACGGATGTTCGCAGTTCGTCCGCCAAACCTGACCCGCACCGGGTCAGCGGTCAGCAATTGGCCATTCTAGTGGGCTCACGCTGTTCCGAGCCAAAGCAGATGCAATTCAAAGGCGACAAGCTGGGCAAAGCCTTCTACGCGCTCAACTGCGGCCGTTCATCTTTCCTCGTCGCGGTAAGAGCCGATGGCACCGGGCAAGCCATCACCTGTGCCGAAGCAGATCGCGTCAAGACGCCCTGCTGGCACCCATGGTGACCCTCCGCCGGGCATACGGCAATTGCCACTGCACAGCGGCCACGCGTACCGGATCGTCCAGAGGAACCCGCTTGAGTGTCTGATCCGAAACTAAGGTGAGTGATATCAGTCAGATAGCTTGACGGCTGTCATGATCGCTGATTCTGGTGGTTTTGCTACAAACTTCCGGAGATCATCGATGTGGACAACACCACTCGCGCCCTTCATGCGCGAAGCGGGCTGGCGTTGCCAACAGATTTGACGGACGCCGAATGGGCCAAACTTGAGCCGTTGGTTCCGCCGCCGGCGGCGACCGGCCGTCCGCGCAAGTGGAAAATGCGCAAGATCATCGAGGCCATCTTCTATCTGCTGCGCGGCGGCCTGCCATGGCGGATGCTGCCGCCTTGCTTCCCGCCAGCCTCGACCGTCCGGCGATCGTTTTACCACTGGCGCGACAGTGGGCTGTGGCTCGGCATCAATCACACGTTGCTCATGCTGGTGCGCGAAGTGCAGGACCGTGAAGCGAGCCCAAGCGCCGGTGTCATCGATAGCCAGAGCGTGAAACCCACCGAAACCGGCGGTCCGCGCGGCTATGATGCCGGCAAGAAGACGAAGGGGCGCAAGCGTCACATCCTCACCGACACCGAGGGCAATCTCGTTCACGCCGTCGTCCACACAGCCGATATACAGGACCGCGACGGCGCCCCGCTGGTGCTCGCCGGTGTGATCACGCGCTTTCCGTGGCTGCGGCATGTGTTCGCCGATGGCGGCTACGCAGGCGAAAAATTGCGGGATGCGCTGAAGCCGATGGGCGCATGGACCATCGAGATCATCAAGATCCCATGGGGGTGGAAAGCGATCGATGCTCTGGCAGAGTGAAGTCGCCAAACCCAACTCCGGAGATCAGCATGCCAGTTGCAGCTAACCGCACCGAAGCCCCGATCGCCATCCGTGTCGATCTTGCCGCAATTTTCGTCTCTTTGGAACTGAGTCGTTCTAAATGGTTGATCACATCGCTTTCGCCGGGCGCAGGGGAGAAAGTCGAGCCTGTTCGCCGGCAGCGAAGGGGGCGCCCAAGCCTGGGCGGTACTGGCTTCGTTGCTTCAAAGCGCTCGGCTCAATGGGCTCGATCCCTACACCTGGCTCAATGATGTGCTCGAGCGTATCGTCACTGGCGAGGTCAAGAACAACGAACTGGACTGCCTGTTGCCGTGGAACTGGAGGCCCGCAGAAGATCCCGCTATGCGCCAGGCAGCATGAGTAACAGCCCCCGTTTGAAACGACCCGGCAAAACCAGGAAATTCCGCACGCTGACGCGCCTGCAGCTGGCAAAATGGCTGGCCAGTCTCGATCCGCCGGCGGCCGGCATCTCGCAGATCGACGGCTACCTTACCGCACTTGTCGTCTCCCCACAGTTCACTCCTCCCGAAGACTGGCTCAAGCCGATCCTGGGCGAGCGGGTTACGTGGGCCGACAAGGGGACCATTGAGTCTGCCGTTCGAAACACGCTCTTCCAGCGCTACAACGAAATCGGCTCCACCTTGTCCAGTGGGCCTCGACGCTACGCGCCCCTCTTCATGCGCACAGATGATGGCGAGGTATTGATCGACGACTACGCCGACGGATTCTACCTCGGCATGCGGCTCAGCATCGATGTCTGGAAACCGTTCATCTCCGATCACGAAATCGGCATGGCCATGGTCGCCATCCTTGGCCACTGCACCACCATGATCGGCGAGGATGAACGCATGACTGTTATGAACCCACAGGCCACGCAGTTCCTCGCGGAATCCTGGCGCATCGTCCCAGAAGTTGTCGAAATGTTGCACGTCAGACTGGCCAGGTCTCGTAACATCGAAATCCGCTGACGGCAGAGGACTCCAAAACCCTACCAAACTGCGGCCATCTAATGAGTGGGGTCGGTGCAGCGGTTACATTTAACTTGCGCACCCCCATATAAACGCTCCGATACCGCCAAGGGGTTCGAGCTATTGCCCCGCCGTTGGGTGGTCGAACGCACCATCGCCTGGCTCAATCGCAACCGCCGCCTCGCCAAAGACTTAGGCGCCTCAATCCAACTCTTTATCAGACGAGCGGCAAGGCACGGAAATTTAACGGATTATACCAACCTGCCGTGAGGCTGACTCACGTGAGGGATTCCCAAACTGACGAAATTCTGAATCTATGGTGTCCTGGAATTGGAGGGCGTAACCATGGGATCAGCGATCGGCTTGCGGGAAGATTTTGACGGCACAGTGTTGAGGAG
>JANLPY010000051.1:0-27205 GCA_031367505.1 Hyphomicrobiaceae bacterium
GGATCGCCGCCCGCGCCATCGAGCAGCTGGTGGCGTCGGTGCCGAGAACGATGCGTCAGATCGTCGACAACACCGTGCCGTACCGCCGGCTCAGGCCTCTGTCCTGATCGTCAGCCGGAGATAAGGGGATAGGTATGAATATGATTGGACGCGTTATTCAATAGTTTTATCGGGTATCTGAGCTTTTTTTGGATGCTTCAATTGTCTCGTTACATTTTCTGTATAATATTATTAGACAAAATTCCTATTTGTCGTTTGTAATTAGTGGCATGCCGCTGAGGTGGCCCGATATTTGCCGTCCCACGTCCTCGCTCGCCACCGACACTACGCTCTTGGTAAGATGCGAATACCTCTGCGTCGTCGAAATTTTGGCATGACCAAGCAACTTGGATATCACCTCGATCGGCACTCCTGATGAGATGGCCATCGATGCGAATGTGTGTCGCAAGTCATGCACGCGCACAGTTCCCCGGCTGACATCGTCGATCCCCGCCCTTTCCTTAATCGCAAGCCACTGCCTGCGGAAGTCATAAAGGTGTTTGCCGACCTTTCGACCCGCGATGACGTAGGGATTGCCCGGAATGCGCTCGATTGATTGCAGCGCAGCTATCGCGACCTCATTGAGCTCTAGGTATCTCAGCCGCTTCCGCTTTTTCGCGAACACCAAACGGCGATTCGGAATATCGACCTCGGTCCACAGCAGGGTCTTGACAACCCCGGACCGCGCGCCGGTCAACATGCATAACAGTAGCCCCGCCGCCGCCCCCTTGTGCAAGCTGCCTTCGCGGAGCATGTCGGACATGGCGTCGCCGATACGTCTGATTTCCTCGGGCGCCAAGAAGGCCTCGCGAGCCTCCTCGGGATACAACTCATGCCCGGAAGCTGGATTGCGGTAGCGATCATCGATCAACTCTTGCTTGATCGCGTAACCAAAGATCGCCTTTAGGACGATCACGGCGTAGTTGGCTGATTTGGGTATTGCGCGCAGTTCATGATGCAGGTCAGCGACGTCGGAGCGGCGGACTTCGATGGCCACTTTCTTGGCAAATCTGCCCTTAAGGTAGCGCTGCCAAATGTCCTGATAGTCCTTCACTGTTCGCGGCTCGCGTTTGGCGCGAACGTGACGCTCCATCCAAGTCTCGTAGATCTCGCCGACCTTTATGCCCTTGCGCTCGCGCTCTCGTCGCTCTGCAACCTCGTTCGTGCCTCGTGAGGCATTAGCGAGAATGACGCGTGCTTCACGACGAGCCTCATCCAAGGTGAGGACGCCATGCTCGCCGATTTTGACCCGGTGCTCGCGGCCGTTGACCCGATACTGAGCGACATAGGTCTTGCGCCCGTGCGGGGACACCCGCAGACCGAAGCCGGTCAATGCTGTGTCCCAATAAATTATCCGTAGGCTTACGGGTTTGATAGCGTCGATGGCCACTTTGGTGAAATTGAGCTTGGGCATTTTGTCTCCGAAAGTGAAGGCAGCTCCACACTAGCGCAAGGCTCGTGGTCAGTATATGGTCAGCAAACCAGAAAGAACGAAGCCATACTTAACCGTATCGCAGCGCATGTGAAAATGCTGTATCTATTGGCTTTACGCTGGAATCATCTTGGGAGCCCAGTCTAGCAAGGCCAGAAAACGCGTCAAGTACGGACTGTAAATCCGTTGGCTTTGCCTACGTTGGTTCAAATCCAACCCTGTCCACCATTCGCTCTTGGCTTTTGGGTCGATCGAGCCTTCTCCGAAAGTTTTGACGACCGGGTTAAGATTACTCAAGCGAGTAAGTCTTGCGGGGGTGCGTTTCCGGTTCAGGTATCGCTGCCACCTTTGCTCGTGCCCTACTCCGCCGCAACGCGTCGTTAGCCGATAGTCGGATGATGGGGCAGATGGGGCAACAACAGGCATCAATCCGCCGGCGTGAATTCCTCATCTCCCTCGGCTCGGTTCATTGGGGTTGTTGCAAAAGATGGCGACTTTGTTGCCCACATCATCGCGCAGATAGGCCACATAGAAATGCTCGCTGTATTCGTCGCGAAACCCAGGAGGACCCTCGTCAGTACCACCGGCGTCTCGGCCAGCCGAGTGAAGATCACGGACGAGTTTCTGGGTCGCAGCCTTGAAGGCAAGCATCGAACCGTTTCCAACGGTCGCGTCGCGACCATCATAGGGTACTTTGACGTAGATCGCGCCGGGGCCGCTACAGCGGTTGGGAACATCCGGGAGCGAATAGACGGCCGCGTTGGGTTCTTCCTTGCGCTCATATCCCAGCGGGCAAAGGATTGCTGAGTAGAAGCGTTCCGAGCGCTGGATGTCGTTGGCGCCGATCGTGACGTAGCTGAGCATGGCGTGCTCCCAAGTCGTGGCAGATTATGCGACGTGCTCGCGAGACAGCGAAGCTGCCAGTTCCGGAACACTCTCGACTCGATAGGGCAGTCGGGCTCCCTCGAGTGCCCAACGGACACGGAGGTCACGCACATAGCCCCGAGGCATCTCGGGAACCCAGTCGAAGGTGGTGAGGATCATTTCACTCATCGACGTATTATAACAATTTGTTGGCACCGCAACAAGAACGCCGAGACGACGTGCAACACCTATGTTGCGCGCCGGCACGATGACCGGTCTGGCTCACTCGCGTTGTTGTGAAACCTACACGTGTCCGCATTAGTTCGAAACCGGACGGGAGACAGCGCCGGACGGTAGGGCGCTGCGTGATGTATCCATTGGCATTGCCAACCCCGGATCGCATCTAACCCTATCCACCATTCCTTTTTCCCGATCTCCCATACGAATTCATCATCTTGACCGGTTTCCCGCCGTGGCGCAGCTTTGCGTGCGTGAACCAATCAAAAAATGGTCCGGTGGAGGATATGCGCTCATGATGTCATCGACACGACGCCAATTTCTGTCTGGAACAGGCTCTGTGCTGGCCCTCACTGCAGCTGGAATGCAGGGCGGATCGGTAATGGCGGCAATGGGCCCCAACGACAAGTTCGACCTGCTGATTAAGGGTGGCGAGGTGCTCGACCCGAGCCAAGATCTGCGCGCCAAGCGCGATATCGGCATCAGGTATGGCGTGGTTGAGGCGCTCGAAGCCGACATCCCGGCCGATAAGGCGTTGAAGGTGCTCGACGCCAAAGGCAAACTCGTCACGCCAGGGCTGATCGATCTGCACTCGCACGTTTATCCGTATGGTTCGGCGATCGGCATCCCGGCCGACGAGTTGATTTCATTTCAGGGCACGACCACGGCGGTCTCGGCTGGCGATGCCGGGGCCAACAACTTCGCAGCATTCCGCCGTCACATCGTCGCGCAATCACGCACGAGACTTTACGCTTACATCCACATCGCCAACTTTGGCTTGGCGGCGTTCCCGGTGCCGGAACTCTACAACATCGATTTTGCCCAAGTGGATGCAGCGGCGAAAGCCGTTGCCGAAAATGCCGACATCGTGCTCGGCATCAAGGTGCGCATGTCGGAGAACGTGATCGCCAAGCACGGCACCGAGCCGTTGAAGCGCGCGATCCAGGCGTGCGAGAAGGCCGGTGGCGGCGCCAAATTGATGGTCCATATCGGCGGCGTCGAAACCGGTAAGCTGATGTCCGATATTCTCGATCTGCTACGGCCGGGGGATACGCTCACCCACGCCTATTCCGGCGCACCGAATATCGCGAACGTATTCACCAACATCGTGCAGGACGGCAAACTCATTCCGGCAGCGTTAGCCGCCAAACAGCGTGGCGTGATCTTCGACGTAGGTCACGGCGGTGGCAGCTTCGACTTCACCGTTGCCGATGTGGCGATCCAGGGTGGTGCCGTTCCCGACACGATCTCATCGGACGTGCATGTGTTTTCCGCCAACACACCGGGCATGCCGTACCTGACGTGGGTGATGAGCAAGTTCCTGACGATGGGCTTCACCCTCGAACAGGTGGTGGCGATGGCAACGATCAATCCGGCGAAGGTGATCAACCGGATGCCGAAACTGGGTACGCTGCAGGTCGGCGCACCAGCCGACGTGTCGGTGTTGGAAATCGTCGAAGGCCCGGTCGAATTCGTCGACACGCGCAACAACAAACGGCAGGGCAAGATGTATCTGAAGCCGGCCAACACCGTGCTTGCCGGCGTACCGTATGGCCGCCCGTACCAGTCGCCGTTTGCGGTCAGGTAGGGGGCGCGAGGCGCATCTCCTCATTAACGCTGTGCACCGATCCGGCTTGCCGGATGCGGTGCACATGTTAGGGGTTGGGTAACCCAATTTGTTTTGTATTTCTAAAGGTTACCAGAGGGTCGCCATGGCAGTCGAACAATCGTCAGCCTGTCTTACGCGCCGCACGTTGCTGGGTGCAAAGATCATATTCAACGGTAAGAGTTCTATCTTCGATTGCGCGGTGATCCGTCTCGGCGATGAGACGGCGACGATCAAGACCGAGAACGCCAGGTTCGTTCCGGATACCTTTACAATGAAAATTCCGAGCTACAACGAAGAGTATATTTGCGAAGTGCAGCGGCGCGCCGGCACCGAGCTGCACGTCGCATTCCGCGTCAACCCGCGCAACACTAAAGGCCGCGTCGTCAACCTCGTCAGAGCTTGACGCCGGTGCGCGGTTGCCATCTGCCTGCATCACGCGTGACATTGCGCTGATAGACCCGCGAAACCGCTGGAATCGCTCCCCGCTCCAAAGCCGCGATCGTTGGTTCGTTGACAATCTCGAACGCGTCAAAGCCTGATCGCAACATCAGCGGCAACTGGTCGATCAGCACGTCGCCGGTGGCGCGAAGCTCGCCCGTATATCCGTATTCCTCACGCAAGCGTCGCGCGGTCGAGTAGGCACGGCCATCGGTGAATTTCGGAAAATTCAGCGCGATCACATGTAAGCGCTCAAGGTTGTCCGTTTGCGGATCAAGCGCTTCGTTGGCCTGGATGATGACGCCGACAGCTAAGCCAGTCGCGAGGATCGCTGCTTGTTCGCTACGCCAATGCGCAAGGGTCAATATCGCGCGGCCATCGATGGGGAACGGGGCGTCGTCGGCCGTTAACCGCCACGTGTCGGTGATGAACTTGCCATTCTTCCACAGCCGTGCGGCGGTGGTCGCCGGCGCCAACGGTTTCAATAGGGGTGATGGCTCAGACATTGGCGGCCTCTTTCGTTTCTGACGGGCCGCGCGGGGCATCGGCGCCATAGAGCGCGTCGCGGAACGGGGCTTTGCCGAGACGGCGATAGGCCATGACGAAGGTTTCGGTTTGGTCGTGGCGAAGCTTCATGTAGATGTCGACGATGGTCTCGATCGCGCCGGGCAGCACTTCGGCCGTGAAGCTTGGGCCGATGATGTCGCCGACCTCGGCATCGTCCTTCGGGCTGCCGCCGAGCGTGATCTGATAGTGCTCGGTGCCTTTCTTATCGACGCCCAAAATGCCAATATTGCCGGCGTGATGATGCCCGCAAGCGTTGATGCAACCCGATATGTTCAGGCGAAGCGGACCAATGGCTTCGGCCTTCACAGGGTCGGCGAACTTGCGCGCAATCTCCTGCGCGATCGGGATCGAGCGGGCGTTTGCCAGGTTGCAATAATCCAGACCGGGGCAGGCGATGATGTCGGTGATCAACTCGGTATTAGCGGTTTCAATGCCAGCCTTGACGAGACCGTCATACACGCTCGCCACGTCGCGCACGGCGACGTTCGGCAGCACCAGGTTTTGCTGATAGGTGACGCGGATCTCGTCGTGGCCAAAGCGCTCGGCGAGGCCGGCGACCGCCTCCATCTGATCGGCACTGGCATCGCCCGGGATCTTGCCCGGCTCTTTCAGCGAGATATTGACGATGGCATGCCCCGGCACCCGATGCGGCAGCACATTCAAACGCATCCAGCGATCGAAATTTTCATCCGAGCGGCGGCGCGCGTCGATGTCCGCGTCCCTAGCGGGCGCGGGCTTCAACGGCAGGGGGGCGAAGTAGGCGGCAATGCGCTTGGCTTCGACTTCGGGCAGATCGATCGATGGCTTGTCGAGCTTGGCCCACTCGGCTTCTACCTGGGCGCGGAATTCCTCGATGCCGAGCGCGTTGACCAGGATCTTGATGCGCGCCTTGTAGATGTTGTCGCGGCGGCCGTGCAGATTATAGACCCGCATGACCGCCTCTAAATAGGACAGCAATCGGTCGCGGCCGATGAACTCGGCAATCGGTAAGGCGACGTAGGGCGTGCGTCCCTGGCCGCCACCGACGAAGACGCGAAATCCGGTCTTGCCGCCCGGGTCTTTGACGATCTTCAAGCCGATGTCGTGGAACAGGATCGCGGCGCGATCTTCAGCCGCACCGGTGATCGCAATCTTGAACTTGCGCGGCAGATACGTGAATTCTGGATGGATCGTCGACCACTGGCGCAGCACTTCGGCCCACACGCGTGGATCTTCGATCTCGTCGATGGCGACGCCGGCATAAGGATCGGCAGTGACATTGCGAATGCAGTTGCCGCTGGTCTGGATGGCGTGCATCTCGACCTCGGCCAGCGCGTCGATGATGTCTGGCGCATCCTCCAGCTTGATCCAGTTGAACTGAATGTTCTGGCGCGTCGTGAAGTGGCCGAAGCCACGATCCCACTTGCGGGCGATGAAGGCGAGCTTGCGCATCTGTATCGCGGACAACACGCCGTAGGGGATGGCGATCCGCAACATGTAGGCGTGAAGTTGCAAATAGAGACCGTTGTGCAAGCGCAGCGGCTTGAATTGTTCCTCGGTCAATTCGCCCGAAAGGCGGCGCTCGACTTGACCGCGAAACTGCCAGGAGCGCTCGGCCACGAAGCGATGATCGAATTCGTCATAGCGATACATGTTGTGCTGTCCTCAAACTGTGGGCGCGTGCGCGGCGCGGATGGTCTCGCGCACCGATGTCGGCTCGATGCCACTGCCGGTCACGCGCACGTCCATCGCGTAGACGGCTGTCACCTCGGTCCGGGCGACCGCCGCGTTCGCTTCGATCTCAAGAGCTTGGAGCGCGTCTTTGTCCGCAGCGATCGTGGCATCGGCCAAATCAGGTACCCAAGTTCCAGACCGGCCCAGATAGACGACGGCGCCGGAGCGCAAGTTGTTGGCAGTAACGACGCTAGGCATGCGCCAGCTCCTTGTTGAGTGAGGGTCGGGGTACCGAAGCGAGGTGTGTGATATGCCCGGCGACGGGCAAACTGGCAACCTCGCCGATCAACAAGAATGTCGGGCCGGACAAGCCCAAACCAGCGGGATTGGCGGCAAGCTGATCGAGCGTTGCACCAACGCGGCGCTCACTGGGTTGAGACGCACGCTCGACAGCGATCAAGGGTGTTGCCGGTGACCAGCCAGACGCCAGTAATTTCGTGGCCAGCTCGCCAGCGGTTGCAAGCCCCATATAAACCGCAAGCGTTGCCCGTCCGTTTGACATTGCCGCGAAATCGACCTGGTCGAATTCCGCCGCGCCGTCGCCCGCGGCATGACCCGAGATGAACGTGACCGAGCGTGATATGTCGCGATGGGTGAGCGGAATTTGCAGCGATGCCGCAGCAGCCGTCGCAGCCGTAATGCCCGGCACAACTTCGACGGTGATGCCGGAGCAGCGCAAAATATCGATCTCCTCGCCACCGCGTCCGAACACGAATGGATCGCCACCCTTGACGCGGACCACGGTCTTGCCGGCTTTCGCGTATGACACGATCAGCGCGTTGATCTCGGCTTGGGTCTTCGAGTGTTTGCCGCGCGCCTTGGCGACCGAAATGACCTCGGCTTCGCGGCGCGCAAACTCAAGAACACCAGCGCTGACATGTCCGTCGTGCAAGATAACGTCGGCACACTTCAAGGCGCGAACGGCCTTGAGGGTGAGCAATTCCGGATCGCCAGGGCCTGCACCGACCAGGATCACGCGGCCTGGTTTGGCAACGGATGCTGCCGCGCCATCGAGGTGTGCATCGATCAGCACACGGCCGGCCGCTTCATCGCCGGCTAAAATTGCATCGGCGGCAGCACCGGCAAATACGTCATCCCATAATGCACGCCGGGCCGCACCTGCGGGTACGCGTTCGGAAACCGCCGGGCGATATTCGCGTGCGATCTCTGCGAGCCTGCCGAGACGCGGATGCAGGTCTTGTTCGAACTGCGCGCGCAATTGCGTCGCCAGGACAGGCGCTGCGCCTTCGGTGCCGATCGCAATCGTGACCAAGCCACGATCGACAATCGATGCCAGCGAAAAACTGCACAGCTCAGGCCGATCCGGCACGTTGACTGGCACTCCCAACGCGCGCGCGATCGCCGATATCCGCGCGTCTTCGTTGAGATCGCCGGTCGCGGCAATGACGAGCGGACGTCCCTTGAGGGCCGCGGCATTGGGCGAAGGACCGACAATCTCCACCTGTCCGGCATCCACCCAGATTTGCAGATCGGGCGTGACCACGCCGGTAGCTACCGTGACCTTTGTTGCGCGCTTCAACAGCAGACGCGTCTTGATGACAGCCAACGCAGTGTTGCCAACAACGAGCGGTGGCACCACATCGAAGTTCAGAAATACCGGAAAGCTCGCCATGGCTACCCTGCGACCCAATTGGTTTGCGGAATCAGGCTGTCCGGTTGCAATTCGACTTCCAGCCCATCGAGCTCGTCGGTCATCATCAACTGGCACGCCAAACGTGAGTTCTCATCGGCACTTGGAATTTCGTCGAGCTTGGCCAGCTCTTCGTCAGACGGTGGCGGCAACAAATGCTGCCAGGCTTGCGGAATGCGCACGTGGCAGGTTGCGCAAACGCAAGCGCCGCCACACTCGGCCTTGATCGGCAATCCGTACATCCGCATCAGCTCCATGATGCGATACCCCGATGCTGCTTCCGGCTCGAAGCGGCCGCCATCCGTGAGACTGACATGCAGTTTCATGAAAGGCGTATCGTGTGCGTGGGCGACTTCGATTTCTGACGTTTGCGGCATTGCACAATCTCCACTGAGCTATGGAGGATATATCGGAATATTATTCTAATTAACAGAGGATCTAGATAGTTAAAACAAAAATCATTGCTGAAATTGACGCTTCACGCATTTAATTTTTTCGTCGAGGGGTTTTAGAGCTTAGCATTGTCGTGAAAAGGCGTTGGCAGGAATGTTCGTTCAGCGCGCCGCGATCCTCAGATAACTGGTATCTCGCGTACCGCAAGGTGCGGATATCACTTTTTCGAGCACTGTAAGTAGCTGATTTTTGACACATTTCCTGGCCAGTTCTGCTGCTTTCGAGGATAGCGGCGAGCTTGGTGCGTACCTCGCAATCAGGAGTGGATAAATGCAACGTAAGCTTACTTTTGCAGCACTTGCGGCTAGCGCGGTCGTGTTGGCGACGTCGGCAGGTGCGGCCGATCTGGGCAGCCCGTATCGCGGTGGCTCGATGAAGGATGGTCCGGCACCAGTCGCCTATGCTCGGCCGTTCAGCTGGACCGGGCTCTATGTCGGTGCGCAAGTCGGATATGGCTGGGGCAACACGACGGCGGAGTCAGGTCCGCTTGCCGGGTTCAATCAGACCTATGACTACAACTCGACTGGCGCTCTGGGTGGCGGTCACATCGGCTACAATTGGCAAAACCAGAACTTGGTGTTTGGTATCGAAACCGACATCGAAGCCTCGGGAATTGGCGGCGGGGGACGTGGTTCGCTCGGATTTCAACATGATACCGATATCAATTGGGTTGGCTCGACGCGCGGGCGCCTAGGCATCGCCTATGACCGAACGTTGTTTTACGCGACGGCAGGCTGGGCCTATGGCGACGTAAAAATCGATAAGGGCTTTGGTAGTTATAGCGACATCCGCTCCGGCTGGACCGCCGGCGCCGGCGTTGAACATGCCTACAGCGATCGTATGACGTTGCGCTTGGAATACCGTTATACCGACCTTGGCACGACAAACGCTTCCAGTGCCGCTCTCAATTCGATCGACAAGAGCGACGTCGATTTCCATGCGATCCGGGCTGGTGTCAGCTTCAAATTTTGAAGCATGTTAATCTGGCAATTGGTTCGCCCGTAAAATGACTTCCTACGTTGGGAGTGCTAGTTTTGAGTGCCAAATCTGCTTTTATGGGCTCCTGTCATTAGCGCTGCGAGGGTAAGCGCTAGTGATCTCGGCTCTTGCGGGAGAGCTGACGGGCTGCCATCGAAAGATGGCGGCCCTTTTTGTTGATGGCGCTCGCATGCGAAAAGCCCCGGTGCCGTGTGAGGCACCGGGGCTCGTCATCGTGACAGGCTGTTGTGACAGTCTGATTACTGGATGCTGATCAGACCCTTCACGGCATCGAAGGCATCCTGCGGCAACACCTTCTTGGCAATCAGGTCATCAACCGACTTGAACGGACGGCCTGCGATGATCTGCTTGGCACGAGCTTCGCCGATCTTTGGCAGCTTCTCCAGATCAGCAGCGCTGACCGTGTTAACGTTGAGCAACTTGGTCGCAGCAGCAGGCGCTGTCGTTTTGATCGGAGCGGCAACCGGCGCTGCCGACGTCGAAGGCGTTGCCGCCGGCTTTGCTTCAACCTTCGGGGCGACTACAGGGGCCGGCACTGTAACTGGCGTTACGGCTGACGGCGAGGCTGCCGGAGCAACTGGAGCGCCAACCTTCTGCATCGTCTCGGGGGCAAGCACTGGCTTGGCCGTCACTTCCGCCGGCTTGACGATCGGTGCAGCCGTTGAAGCGGCTGGCAGCGACGGCGTCGTCGATGGTTTCACCTCCTGAGCGTACGCAGTGGTGCCAAGTGCCAGGACAAGAGCAATTGCGGTCATCGTGGTCTTCATCGGAATAGGATCCATTGTTCGAGCGCCCTTACTGGTGCGCAATACAATAAGACTGCTTCGACGTGGCCTAGGTGGGGACGTTTGAGGGTGTTGTCGTGTTGCCCCGCTAAACGGTGGCTAACAGAGTTGTTCAGTGCTCGTTCATCAGACCGTCATTGCGGCACACGCCGGCCGTGCAGGCTGATTGGAAACCGGAAGTCCTCGTCATTCGCCGCGGCGGGGAGGGAGTGTGGCGGTGCGGCGGACACCGAGGCCTTCCGGCATTTAGATCCTGGTCTCGACGTGTCACGTGCGGCGAGACAGCAAATCCCAGGATCATACCGGGCGGCGGAAAAGCGGGGGTTTTCCGCCGCCCGGCTTGATGCTGCGCTATGAGGCGCGGCATCAAGTAGGATTGCTTCAAGCCTGTACCGCAACTCTCGCGGAACGGCCAAATCTCATGTGGCCTTTGTTGGAATCTCGATCGCTGATCGATGCGTATCGTCCAACATGTATCGTGTGCCCATCGCCATATCGCACCCCATTTGTGGAGCGAATGAGGAACAACTGCGGCCCAACTGTGATCGCGCGACCGCCGCGTTCAACAAACTTTGCGCAATGTTACGGCCGGCCGTTCAATTGAAGTGATACGTCAAGCCAGCCCGAACGGTCGTGTAGTCCACGTCGGCCTTCACGGTGCCAATCGGAAACGAGTACGTATTTTCGGCAAATCCATAGTGCAGGGCTTCGATACGCCCGCTGATGTTGGGTGAGAATTTCATTTCGACGCCGCCGCCCAGCACGTAGCCATTCAACGCTTCGTTCAATTTATAGGACGCGCCGGGTGTGCTCAATGCCACCTCGAAATTGCCGACCGCGTATCCTCCGGTGACGTAGAATAACGTGCCGCCGGTCGCGTAGCCCAAACGCAATCGCACGCTGGAAAGCCAGTCTTGCGAACCTTCGGCACGCCCGCCAGCGAAGTTCTCGGTTGCACTGATGGATTTGCCGCTGCCGTCGATTTCGAATCCGGCGACGATATGGTCGAACTGCCAATTGTAGCCCAGATGCAAGCCGCCGGTCAGCGCGTTCTGGCTGGTGGCGAAATCAGCGCCCAGATGAGCCCCCAAGTAGAGCCCTTGCCAGATCGGCGGGCGATACTCTGGCAGCGTGTCTCGCGGGCTCTGGTCGATTGGACGGCGGGATGGTTCATATCTGGTGGGTGGCGCGCGATACGCCGGTTTGGGATAGGGCTGCCCGTATCCTTGGGCCGACGCCGATCCGGCCGAAACTACGGCAAGCGAAACAGCAAATCCGCAGACGAGTACACCCTGCCGAACCATCGGCGATACGATACGCATGTTGATACCTTTACGCGAACACGACACAAGAAACGCGGACGATCGCTGACCAGCCGCGTCGGGTAAGGAATGGTCAACAACTCTTTAGATTTCGTTAAAGTTACTAACGTCTTAGCGGGAGGGGATAGAGTGCAGCAGGGGCAAGTTGTCAGGGTGCGCGAGTGTCGTCTGGCCGTCGGGGACATCGCGTGGGATTGGGCCGCGCGCAATGCTGACGAGATTGCGGCCAACTGGCAAACGCAGCTTGCCAAGAACCCAGCTTTCTTTAACGGCGGCATTCAGATTCTAACGGGTCACAGTTTCGCCGGCGGGATCTTCCACGGCGACTTCGCCACGACCGATTTTGCCAGTTTCGTTCACTGGCGCGGGTTGGGTTACGCCGATGAACGTGTCCGCGATTGCTTTGGATGTGCGATCCTTCGCTCATCCGAAGGCTACGTGCTGCTAGGCCGCCAGGCCGCTGGAAACCTCAACTCTGGGCGGGCCTATTGCCCAGGTGGCTTTATTGATCCAGCCGACATCAGACTTGACCGGACCATCGATATCGATGGCAGCGTGGAGCGCGAAATCCACGAGGAAACGGGCCTAGACGTTTCGGTTCTGCAACGAACACCCGGCTATATTTTAGCCGCCGCCGAAGCATCCATCGCCATCGGAATCGAATATTTCTCGCGTCTATCGGCCGAACAACTGCGGTCACAGATCATGGATCATATTGAGCGTCAGGCCGTGCCCGAACTCGCTGACATACTGATCGTCCGCCATGGCAGTGATATTCGCGACATCAGGACGACGGGCTATGTTGCTCCACTGATCAATGCGCTGTTCGAGAGGACGATCGCCTAGATCGAAAGTCCAAACAGCTCGCCCCAAACTCCGATCATCAGAATGCGCCACGGCGTGAAACTGAAGGGCGCGCGGCCATCGAGCGTGCGATTGGCGAGATCGAGTGTCGCATTGCGGTTCAACAATTGTGGATACATGTCGAGTGTTTTGATCACGCCAGCGCGCATGAACTCTCGCATCGGCCCCTGCGCCCATTCCTGCTCCGGGGTTGCGAAGCCGAGTTTGTCGTGACGGTTGAGCACCGCTGCCGGCAACCGGTCCGCCATCGCGCGACGCAGGACCACCTTGGTTTCGGCATCGACGAGTTTGTGCTGGCCCCCCAATTGGATTGCATACTCGACAAGCCGGTGATCGAGAAATGGCACGCGAGCTTCGATCCCGTGCATCATGCTGCTGCGGTCTTCCCAATGCAGCAACATGGGAACGCTGGTTGCCGAGGTCAGGCTCAGACACATAGCGCCAACATCGGTGCGATCCTCGATATCGAGTGCTCGTGCCGTCGTCTCGAACGGACCCGGTTGATGCAGGTACGGCTGCAATGCTGGTCCATCGAGCCAATCGGCACCGTTGCGCGCCCGATGATAATGGCGCGCGCTGGCACGCCAAGCGGCTGGCAATATGTGCGGCGCCGCGGCCACGAGCTGATTACGCTTCGATACGCCGTGCACTGCTAAGCGAGCCGTCAGCATCCGATTGGCAGCCAACAGACGGCCGGTGCGCAGGAGTTGAGCGAGGGCTGAGCCGAACAGCCAATGATAGCCGGCGAGAGCCTCGTCTGCGCCTTGTCCGTCGAGCATCACCTTTAGCCCTGCTTCGGACGCCGTCTTGAACACTTCGCCTTGCGCACAGATGCTGGTCGAACCAAACGGCTCGTCCTGATGCCAGGTCATGTCGCGGACCATTGCTTCGATGCGGGTCGCGTCCAACGTGACACGGGCTGACTTCGCCCCGGTGTGTGCGATCACGGCATCGATATAGTGGCGCTCATCGATGCGCTTTTCATCGAACACCGCGCTCACCGCCGTGAACTGACCGGCAAACGCCTCATCCCCGATCATCTCGCGCGTCGCGCAAACGATGGTCGAACTGTCGAGCCCGCCCGATAAACAAGAGCCGATCGGGACATCGGCTCGCAAGTGCAGTCGCATCGCGTCGTCGAACAGCGCGCGGTACTTGATCGCGGCTTCCGCGAGCGTGGGATGCAGCGTGCCCGGTCGAGGTAGCGTGTACCAGCGGGAAGGTTTTAGAGATTGGGAGCGATCCGCGTGGTTCGCATTGATCCTCAACGATTCGCCAGCGCGCAGTTGCATCACGCCGTCAAACATCGTTTCATCCGTGTGATCGCTGATGCCCGCGCTCAAAAAGTCATAGACGCGGGCGAGGTTCATACGGCGCGATACGCCTGGTAAATCGTACAGTTGCTTTATCTCGGAAGCGAAAGCGATGCCGGATGCGTTGCTCGCGAAGTAGAGAGGCTTGATGCCGAATCGATCGCGCGCCACGAACAACCGTTTCTGTTGTTCGTCCCACACTGCGAACGCGAACATCCCCAGCAACCGATCGAGGCACTGTTCACCCCAACGAATGTATGCCTGCAGCAACACCTCGGTGTCTGACTGAGTGGTGAAAACAACGCCTAAACCGCGCAGCTCAGCCCGCAATTCCTTGTAATTGTAGATCTCGCCGTTGAACGTCAGCCAATACCGGCCGGCGCCGTCTGCCATTGGTTGAACGCCTGAATCGGACGTGTCGATTATGGCCAACCGTCGATGGCCGATACAGACCGGTCCAGCAGCGCTCGTGGCTTCGTGCCAGCCGCTGCCGTCGGGGCCTCGATGGGCGACACGATCAATCCGGCTGCGATCGACGACAAAGCCGAGCGATGCCCAGATCCCACACATCAGGCAATGTTATCCCTGTTTCAGTACGTCGCGATGGCTTGACCGGAGTGGTCTCGGGCTCACATACATCCATTCTATTCGAGGCGATAGGTTCCTGGTCCATTCAGGACACAGAGATTGAATGCGATGAAACAGAAGCGACCATGAAATCCAAACCCGCGGTGCTGCCGAAAATGAACGCCATGAAAGTTGGCGTGGTCGGGCTTGGGTACGTCGGGCTTCCACTGGCGGTTTATTTGGCGCGAAGCTTTTCGGTCGTCGGCTTCGATATCAATCAGGCGCGCATCGCCGAACTCAATGCCAGTCATGACCGCACGCGCGAACTCAATGCGGAAGAACTGAAGCTGCTGCAAAAGGTTTTCTGCACCGCCAAGGCCGAGGATCTTGCCGCATGCAACGTATTCATCGTCACGGTGCCGACGCCGATCGATGATGCCAAGCGGCCGGACCTGACGCCACTGCAACGGGCGAGCGAGACGGTTGGCCGTGCGATCAAGCCGGGTGGCATCGTCATCTACGAATCGACGGTCTATCCCGGCGCCACCGAGGAAATATGTATTCCGATCGTGGAGCGTATCTCAGGGCTTAAATTCAACGAGGATTTCTACGCCGGCTATAGCCCCGAGCGCGTCAACCCGGCGGACCCGCATCATCGGCTCCCTCAGGTCAAGAAGATCACCTCTGGCTCAACGCCGGAAGCCGCGACGCTCATCGATGCGATGTATGCAAAGATCATCACGGCGGGCACGCACAAGGCCAGCTCGATCAAGGTTGCGGAAGCAGCCAAGGTGATCGAGAACGTGCAACGCGACGTCAATATCGCACTGACCAACGAGATGGCGCTGTTGTTCAAGCGCATGGGGCTCGAATCTCGCGAGGTGTTCGAGGCCGCTGGCACCAAGTGGAATTTCCACGTTTACCAGCCGGGTCTTGTCGGCGGACACTGCATCGGTGTCGACCCGTACTACCTGACGCACAAGGCGCAGACGCTGGGCTTCCACCCTGAAATGATCCTTGCAGGCCGGCGCATCAACGATGGCATGGCCGGCATTGTCGCGCAGGACATCGTCAAGTCGATGCTTCAACGCAAGCTCAGAGCTGACGGCGCGCGTATTCTAATTGTTGGCTTCACCTTCAAGGGCAATTGTCCTGATGTGCGCAACACCAAGGTTGCTGATCTCGTCGCTGAGCTGCAAGCCTTCGGCCATCACGTCTCGGTCTATGATCCGCTCGCGGATAAAGCAGAGGTCGAGCACGAGTACGGCATTCGCTTGACCAACGAAATGCCGCCCGGGCCTTTCGACGCCGTGGTGCTTGCCGTCAAACACGACGTCGTTGCCGAGATGCCCGCGGCCCGGTTCCGCGACATGATGGTGCCAGGTGGATTGCTCTACGACATGAAGATCGTGCTGCCGATCTCGGCGAGCGATGTCAGGCTTTAAGCCGCGAGATATTGCTGGTTTACAGACCGAGGGGGAAGGTATGGCAGTTGGCAAACAGGGTAAGTCGTACGCGCTGATCGGCGTGGCCGGCTACATCGCTAGACGTCATCTCAGCGCGATCAAAGACACTGGCGGTTCACTTGCCGCGGCCTTCGATGTTGGCGATTCCGTCGGCCAGATGGATGCGTCATTTCCCGAGGCCCGTTTTTTTACCGAGTTCGAACGCTTCGGCGAGCACGTCGAGCGCTTGCGCGCCGGAGGCCAACCGATCGACTACATGCAATTTGCTCGCCAAACTATTTGCACAAGCCGCATGCCGGCTTTGCGATGCGCTCGGGCGCCGATGTGATTTGCGAAAAGCCGCTGGTGCTGGAGGTGTCCGACATCGATGAATTGGCCGCGCTCGAAAAGCAGACCGGCCGTCGGGTCAACACGATCCTGCAATTGCGGCTGCATCCCTCGATCATTGCGTTACGCAAGCAGATCGAAGCCGATCGCAGCGGCCGCATGTTCGAAGCCGATCTCACTTACGTAACCGCGCGCGGCCATTGGTATTACGAATCCTGGAAGGGACAGCAGGCCAAGTCAGGCGGCATCGCGACCAATATCGGCATGCATTTCTTCGACATGCTGACCTTTGTTTTTGGGCGGCCCGTTGCCAACATCGTGCACCATCGGGCAATCGATTGCGCGGCCGGCTACCTTCAATTCGAACGCGCGCGCGTGCGTTGGTTTCTGTCGATCAACAAACGCGACAAGGCACCGGGTGAAGGCTTTGCGCAACGCTCGCTGACGATCAAGGATGTCGGCGTTTATGATTTCTCTAAAGGCTTCGAGGATTTGCATAACGTGAGTTACCAGGAGATCCTGGCTGGCCGTGGCTTTCCGTTGAGCGCCGCACGGCCATCGATCGAGACCGTCGCGCATATCCGCACGGCGCCGATCGAGCCCGGCAAAGGAAGCGTTCATCCGCAGTTGGCGGCGGTATTGTCAGACACCGGAAGGTATCTCGATGGCTACCCAGTTTGACGGCGTCGAAATCCATGCGAGCGCCTACGTCGACGAGCCATGCCGTATTGGGCGCGGCACCAAGATTTGGCATTTCGCGCACATCTTGAAAGACTGCGATATCGGTGAGGCTTGTTCGATCGGGCAGAACGTCATGATCGGACCGGCGGTGACGGTCGGCAACCGCTGCAAAATCCAGAACAATGTCTCGCTATATGCGGGCGTGCACCTGGAGGACGAAGTGTTCTGCGGGCCGAGCTGCGTTTTCACCAACGTCAACAACCCGCGCGCCGCCTACGAACGTAAGAGCGAATTTGCCGTCACCCGCGTCTGTCGCGGCGCGACCATCGGTGCCAACGCCACGATCGTCTGCGGACACACCCTCGGTGCTTACTGCTTTATTGCCGCTGGCGCCGTGGTGACTGGCGATGTTCACCCGCATGCTTTGATGGCCGGCGTACCAGCGAAACGTAAAGGCTGGGTCAGCCGGGCTGGGCGTAAGTTGGGACCAGATCTCGTCTGTCCCGAAGATGGCAGTCGCTACAAGGAAACCGCCGATGGCCGTCTCGAAGCGCTCTGAGGAGCTGTTACCGCCAATCGCCTTCGTCGATCTGGCAGCCCAGCAGGTTCGCATCCGTGATCGCGTGGATGCAGCGATCAGCCGCGTACTCGATCACGGCCAATATATCATGGGACCGGAGATCGCGCTCTTCGAGCAGCAGTTGTCCCAATTCTGCGGCGCCAAGCATTCGATCTCCTGCGCCAGCGGCACCGACGCACTTCTGATGGCGATGATGGCCCTCGACGTAAAGCCGGGAGACGCGATTTTGTGTCCGGGCTTCACCTACACGGCAACCCCCGAGACGATCGCTTTGCTCGGCGCCGAGCCGGTATTCGTCGATGTCGAATCAGATACGTTCAACATCGATCCGAATGCGCTGGCCGCCGGCCTAGACGCTGCGGTTCGGCGCGGCCTGAAACCGGTTGGCATCATCGCCGTCGATCTGTTCGGGCTCGCCGCTGACTATGGAAAAGTAGAGGAGTTCGCCACCAAGCACGGTTTGTGGGTGATGGCGGACGCCGCGCAGTCATTCGGTGCAAGTGTTAAGTCGCGCAATGCGGGGCAATTCGGGCGCGTCACCGCGACGAGCTTTTTCCCAGCCAAGCCGCTCGGTTGTTATGGCGATGGCGGCGCGCTGTTCACGGACGACGACGAACTGGCCGGCGTTTTGCGCAGCATTCGTTTGCACGGCAAAGGCGAGGGCGCCGACAAGTACGAGATCGTCCGTATCGGCATCAATGGCCGCCTAGACACACTGCAAGCAGCGATCCTGATTGAGAAGCTTGCGATCTTTGCCGGCGAGATCAAGCGGCGCAATCTCATCGCCGCGCGCTATACTGCGGCACTGGCCGCGCACGTGATCACGCCCTGTGTAGCCGATGGCTCGATGTCGGTCTGGGCGCAGTACACGGTCCGCGTGAAACAAGGCCGTCGTGACGCTGTTCGCGCGTCCATGCAGGATCAGGGTATTCCAACGATGATCTACTATCCGAAGCCACTGCATCATCAAATCGCCTACCGGCACTATGCGGTTGCCGGCAATGGCCTGCCGGTCTCGGAAAGCTTGCCGGCCGAAGTGCTCAGTTTGCCGATGCATCCCTATTTGGATGAAGCAACGCAGGATCGGATCATTGCGGGCCTCATCGGCGCGCTGGCCGTCTGATGCCGGGTGACACGAGCGATGGTCTGGTTCTCGCGACGACCACCGATCTCGCGGCGTTCAACGCTTCATCGCTGCATTTTCTGAGGCTAGCAAAAGCGTTGCATGCGCTGGGTCAGCCAGTGACGATCCTAGCGCCGCGCCCGCGCGGGGCGCTTACTGTCGAGCTTGACGCAACGATCCGCCAGTCGTTCACCCCGAATGTGCGAGGTCTGCCGCGCTCCGCCGCAATCGGCCTCATGGGCCCGGCCTTGCGACGGCTCGCTTTCAAACAGAACCTCTACGTGCGCAGTGGCGCCGGGACGTTTGGACTCGTGAAGGCTGCTCGCGCGTTTGGGTTCAAGCGCATCGTCGTTGAGAGCAACGGCTGGTTCGAAGACGAGCTGGCGGTGCTCGGCAAATCAAAGCCGTGGCAGGTACTGGCGCGGCATCTTCAAGTGGCGGAGGCAGGCGCTGCCGATCGGTTGCGCGTCGTCACCAGAGGGCTTGGCGCACTGTTCGAAGCGAACGGCATTTCGCCGGCCAAGATTGAACACATCGGCAACGGCACGGATCTCGATATTTTCGAGCCTGGTGATCGGGCGGCAGCCCGGCAAGTGCTTGGTATTCTACCTGATGCGGAGGTGCTGGTGTTCGTCGGCAATCTCTGGCCGGCGATCGATTTGCGTGGTGTCTTTCAGGCGATGGAGTTGCTGTCGGCCACCCGGCCGAAGTTACAAATCGTGATTGTCGGCGATGGTGTTTCGCGGCGCAATTTCGAGACGGCAAGTGGGCGCAACACTGTGCGTTGGCTCGGCTCGCTGTCGCAGCCGGCTGCCAACGACGTCATAGCGGCGGCCGACATTGCGATCGCGCCGTTCGTGTCGGCTCGCAACGAACGCATTGGGCTGTCGCCGCTGAAGCTCTACGACTACGCGGCGGCCGGCCGGGTCGTCGTTGCAACAGCGTTGCCGGGCATCGTCGATCTCGCCGGGCAGCCGTGGCTGCATCTAGCGAAGGCACACGATGCGTGCAGCTACGCACGAGCCATCGTCAGTGCATTGGACTGCGATCGTGGTGCCGCCGAGCAAGCGGCACGCGCATATGCCGAGGCGAACTTCGGCTGGGATTCGGTGGCGCGCCAAGTCGCTAATCTGTTTTAGCGCGGCACTTCCACCAACAGTCCGTTTTCCAATCGCAGCGTGCGATGCATTCGCGCGGCAAGGTCCATGTTGTGCGTCGCGATCAGGGCTGCGACGCCGGTGCTCTCGATCAGCTTGATCAATTCCGCGAAGACATGTTCGGCGGTCGATGGATCGAGATTGCCGGTCGGCTCGTCTGCCAGCAGCAACTTCGGCGCATTTGCCAGAGCGCGGCAAATCGCGGTGCGCTGTTGTTCGCCACCTGACAACTCCGCTGGCCGATGGTCGAGCCGCGAGGCGAGCCCGAGCCCACTCAGAAGTTCCGTAGCGCGCGCTTCGGCAACCTTGCGTGAACGGCCGCGGATCAACTGCGGGATGATGACATTCTCGAGTGCCGAGAACTCCGGCAGCAATTGATGGAACTGGTAGACAAAGCCCATCTCCGAGCGGCGTACGCGGGTGCGCTCGTCATCACTCATTTTTGCACAGTCGCGGCCTTGCACGAGGACCTGGCCCGCGTCCGGCGTCTCAAGCAGTCCGGCGACGTGCAACAGCGTCGACTTGCCGGCGCCCGACGGCCCGACAAGCGCCACCGCTTCACCCGGATAGAGCGCTGCCGAGGCGCCAGCCAGGACGCGAATCTCACGCTCGCCCGAGCCGAACGTGCGCCGCAAATCGGTAAGCTTGAGGATCGGCTCGATGACAGCGTCTTTCATTCACTGCGTTCCTCACTCATAGCGCAATGCTTCGACGGGATCGAGCCGGGACGCGCGCCAGGAAGGATAGAGCGTGGCTAACACCGACAGTACGAGCGCCATGACCACGATACCCAAGGTCTCGCGTGGATTGATGTCGGCTGGCAACTTGGTCAGATAATACACCGTCGGATCCATCAGCGTGGTGCTGGTCGCCCACTGCACGAACTGGCGGATCGCCTCGATGTTCCAACAGAAGACGACGCCCAGAACGAAGCCTGCGATGGTGCCGACGATGCCGATCGAGGCGCCGGTAATCAGGAACACGCGCATGATCGAGGATTTGGTGGCGCCCATTGTGCGCAGGATCGCGATGTCGCGGCCCTTGTCCTTCACCAGCATCATCATGCCTGACACGATGTTGAGCGCCGCCACCAGAATGATCAGCGATAGGATGATGAACATCACCGTGCGCTCGACTTCGAGCACGGTGAAAAACGTCGCGTTTCGCTGCCGCCAATTGGTGATCGTGAGGTCCGGACCGCCGATCGTTTCGATTTGAGCCGCGTACTCATCGACCTTGTCGCGGTCGGCGGCGACGATCTCCAATACGTCGACCTGGTCACCCTTGTTGAAATATCGTTTTGCCTCGGTGAGCGGCATGAAGATCATCGTCCGGTCGTATTCGGACATGCCCATCTCGAACAGCGCCGAGATCCGGTAGAGCTTGGAGCGCGGCGCCGTGCCGAACGGAGTCTGGGTGCCGCGCGGCGAGATCAGCGTAATGCTGTCGCCGTATTTAACGCCGAGCGCCTGTGCCAACCGGGTGCCGATCGCAATGCCGTCCTGGCTGTCGAAGCCTTGGATCGTGCCTTGCAGAATGTTGTTGGCGACCAGCGGCAGCGACCGCATGCCGTCCTCGTTCATGCCGCGCACCAGGCCACCAAGACCTGCGATATTCGATGACACCAGCACTTGGCCCTCGATCAGCGGTACGGCGGTCTTGATGCCGGGGATCGCCTTGATCTTGGCCGCTAACTGCTCATAATCATCGAACGGCCCGGCGGACGCCAGCTTGTAGACGACGAGGTGACCGTTCAACCCGAGGATCTTTTCGAACAGCTGATTGCGGAAGCCGTTCATCACCGCCATCACGATGATCAGCGTCGCCACGCCAAGCAAAATGCCGACGAACGAAAAGCCGGCGATCACCGAGATGAATCCCTCTTTGCGCCGCGCCCGCAAATACCGCAACGCCAGCAGCCATTCGAATGGTGCAAATGCGCGCGTGTCTTTGGTGTCAGTAATGGTGGCCGCCGTGGTCATGCACGCTCCAAACCGTAGGTTGGGTTAGGCGTTTTACGCCGTAACCCAACATCATAGACCGCCTGTGAAATGTTGGGTTACGCTGCCCCAGTGGGCAGCTAACCCAACCTACAAATAAACCGTGATTGCCGCTCAAACCCCGCACCTACGCCAACATGCGCTTGGACTTTACCTCAGCAACAATCTTGTTCAGCGCGGCATCCATTGGCAGTGTCTCACGCAAACCACCGGCGCGGGTCTTGATCTCGGCTTCGCCAGCCTTCACACCCTTGGGTCCGACGATCAGCTGATAGGGCAGGCCGATCAGATCCATGGTCGCGAATTTTCCGCCGGCCCGCTCGTCGGTATCATCGAGCAACACTTCGATGCCGGCCGATTCGAGCTTTTTGTAGAGATCGTTCGCCGCCGCATCGGTGTCCTTGTCGCCGGCCTTCAGATTGATCAGACCAACTTCGAACGGCGCGACCGGCACCGGCCAGACGATGCCGGCATCGTCGTGGCAGGCTTCGATGATCGCGCCGGCCAAGCGCGACACGCCGACGCCGTACGAGCCCATCTGCACCGTGATCATCTGCCCGTCGGGGCCCTGCACCTTGCATCCCATCGGCTCGGAGTACTTGGTGCCGAAGAAGAAAATGTGGCCGACCTCGATGCCGCGTGCGGACACCTGTTTATCATTCGGTACTTCGGCGTCGAACTTCGCGGCGTCATGCTTCTCGTCGGTCGCCGCATACATCGACGTCCAGCGCTTGATGATCGGTGACAAATCGCTGTCGTAGTCGGTGTCGATCGGCGGCGCGGCGCCTTCGATCAGATCCTTGTGGCAGAACACCTGGCTCTCGCCGGTGTCGGCCAGAATGATGAACTCGTGGCTCATGTCGCCGCCAATCGGGCCCGAATCGGCGGCCATTGGGATCGCCTTCAGCCCCATCCGCGCGAACGTGCGCAGGTATGAGGTAAACATGCGGTTGTACGACATGCGGCCGGCTTCCGGCGTCAGGTCGAACGAGTAGGCGTCCTTCATCAGGAATTCGCGGCCACGCATGACGCCGAAACGCGGGCGCACCTCGTCGCGGAATTTCCACTGGATGTGGTATAAATTGCGCGGCATATCCTTGTAGCTCTTGAGGCCGTCGCGGAAGATCGAGGTGATCAATTCCTCGTTGGTCGGCCCGTACAGCATCTCGCGATCGTGCCGGTCGGAAATGCGCAGCATCTCCTTGCCGTAGGCCTCATAGCGACCCGACTGGCGCCACAGATCGGCGGACTGGATTGTCGGCATCAACACTTCGATGGCGCCGGCCCGATTCTGCTCCTCGCGCACGATGCGGTCGATTTTCATCAGCACGCGGTAGCCCAGCGGCAACCACGAATAAATGCCAGCGCTCGCCTGCTTGACCATGCCCGTGCGCAGCATTAGCTGGTGCGACACGATCTCGGCTTCCTTCGGCGTTTCGCGAAGAACCGGCATGAAGTAGCGAGACATGCGCATCAGAAAAATCCCACATTCGGTGCGGCGAAACGGCAACGCACAACATACCATTGCAGGCCGATTGCCAGCAGCGCATGCGTGTCCGTACAACTGAAAGCCGCTATTATCCGGTTCGCCGCGGTGAGGCAATCCCGCGGATGCCCACAGGGTGTGCATGGACTTATGGTCCATGGCATGGTTTTTGGCGATTCCTGTACAATATGGCGAGGCAATACGAATGGCAGCTCCAGAGCGCAATGGCGGCGTGCAATATGTAGTCGAGGGCGGGCATCGCCTGTCGGGCAACATCGAGCCGGCGGGCAACAAGAACGCCGCCTTGCCAATCATCGCGGCGGCGTTGCTGACCGATAAGCCCGTGCGCCTGACCAATGTGCCGCGCATCCGCGATACCGAGACGCTGGTCGAGTTGATCCGCTCGGTCGGTGCCGAAGCACACTGGTCGGACACCAACGTTCTCGACATCACGGCGAAGAACATCAGCGCCGTCGATCTCGACCCAATATTGTGCGCCAACATTCGAGCTTCGATTTTGCTCGCCGGACCGCTGCTCGCGCGCTGTGGAAAAGTCGTGCTGCCACCGCCCGGTGGCGATGTGATCGGCCGCCGCCGCGTCGACACCCACTTTCTCGCGCTCCAGCAGTTGGGCGCAACGGTCGAAGCCGATACCAGCTATCGCTTTGAAGCCGCCAAGCTCAAGGGCGCCGACGTGTTCCTCGACGAGCCGAGCGTCACCGCGACCGAGAATGCGCTGATGGCGGCCGTCGTTGCGGAAGGCATAACCATCCTGCGCAACGCCGCCTCCGAGCCGCACGTGCAAGACCTCGCGCAATTCCTGGTGGCGCTAGGCTCGCGGATCGACGGCATCGGCACCAACACGATGACGATCCACGGCGGCCTGCCCCTAGGCAGCGCAACGCATCGTATCGGCCCCGATCACATCGAGGTCGGCTCCTTCATCGGGCTGGCCGCGGTGACGCGCTCGCCATTGCGGATCGTGCGCGCGGGCACCCAGCATTTGCGGGCGACGCTGATGGGCTTCGACCGGCTCGGCATCGTGTGCGAGATCGATGGCGATGACCTGATCGTACCAGCGGAGCAATCGCGGCAAATTCGCACCGACCTCGGCGGCCATATCCCGAAGCTCGAGGATCAACCGTGGCCGGCGTTCCCCGCCGATCTGATGTCGATCGCGATCGTCACCGCCACCCAGTGCGACGGCGTCATTTTGATGTTTGAGAAGATGTTCGAAAGCCGGATGTTCTTCACCGACAAGCTGATCGCGATGGGTGCCCGCATCGTGCTCTGCGATCCGCATCGCGCGTTGGTGTCCGGCCCGGCCCGGTTGCGCGCCGCCCGCGTCGAAAGCCCCGACATTCGTGCCGGCATGGCGATGTTGCTCGCGGCCATGTGCGCCAAAGGCACCAGCACCATCAACAACGCCCAACAAATCGAACGCGGGTATGAGCGGATCGACGAACGATTGAATGCGCTAGGCGCAAGGATAACGCGAGTGCCGGCGAGGTAGGGGGTGATGGTGGGAATGCGGTTGTGGCGAGAGCTCTTGGCCGGAACGGGGACGCTTACCGCTTGAAACAGGAGCATACGATGAGCTTGCTCAGATCGGTAACTGTCCCCGTCCCCGCCGAAGTCGATGCCAAGTTGACCAAGACCGCAGGTACCCAGATTCGTCTACGTCCCGACGAATGGACGAGTGGCGAGATACTTTGGTTGGTTGACCTCGTTGGCGATCCGAAGGGGATTTCCGTCGCGTTGAGTGCTTTGATGAGGGGCGCATTGAAGGATCAGACCGTTAAAGTTGCGGTGTTGGATGCCGCAGGTGTGGCTAAGATTGACACGCTGGATGTCTTAATAGCCGCTGCTGCGGTCGATGTCGCAGGAGACCTTGCGTGAAGCGGTTTGGCATTGCACTTTTGATGATCGCCGCGATGCTTGGCGGCGCTGCCTTCTATTACAGCTTTCCAGACCACCGCTATCGCCTAACGATCGAGATCGACACCCCAGAGGGCGTAAAGTCGGGGTCAAGTGTAATCGCGGTTTATGCCAGCGACGTCACATGGGGGTTACCGGAAGCGACTGGCTTTCGCTCAAGAATCACGGGTGAAGCGGTGTTCGTTGACCTTGGGTCCGGGCGCAATGTCATCGCGCTGCTCGCCCACGGCAAAGGTGCAGAGCGCAGCGAGCGAGTAAACTTTCTTGCGCACGAAGCATTTGCGCGCGCGGGGCAGAAAGTTAAGTGGTTTGAGACGAGGAACCTGAAAGGCATGGCACGTCTAACAGGTGGTCTTGTTCCGACACTTGTGACCCTCGCCAATCTCAACGATCCAGCGACCGCGAAGGTGATCTACGCCGCTGACGCCTACGAGATGCACTTCGGTTACGAAGGCCGTGTTGCCATCGACGAAATCGAATCGACGTTCGGACCTGGCTATCGGTTCAAGCGAGCCTGGGTCGAGGTCACGCGAGACGGTGTAACGACTGGTATTGAATCTAGGCTGCCCTGGTTAGGTAAGCCATTTCCATGGATGAAGCCGTCTGGCAACGGCATTTACGTCGATGCTCGCCCCTTTGTACTAGACCAATATCGGCTTCAAAAACAACAATTTGAAAGATAATGTGACATGACAGTTTCCAACACAGTTATGCGCGCTATTTTGGCCATGGATGTCTACAATCGTAATTACAACGAAGGTGTTTTCGTTAGTGGACCCCGGGGACAGTTACCGATTTGCGCTAACATCTTCTAATTATTAAAGATTCTTCGGATCGGTAACTGTCCCCGCTCCGCTCCGCCAGGGGACTTCCAAGTGGTCGTGCACGCGAAGCGCGTCCTAACCCAGCCTTGCGCCACAAACCTCCCCCGCCCAGCCACTTGTCGTACGCACCACCCCCACCCACGCGTTCCCGGAAAGACCGCGTTGGCGGGCTTATCCGTTACCTCGTTGGGTGAGGCACACGCAGCGCAACATCGACACGTAAAGATCCCGGAAGCCGGCCACGGGCCGGCTTCCGGGAACGCGGTTGAGATAGAGGTCATATGCGATCCATAGAGGGTCGCAAAGCGAGCCTCGATGGATCGCCAATTTTTCGTCATGGCCGCGGAGGCGGCTATCCACGACAAGCATCAGCGCGGGTGATGTCAATTTGACCGCGAAAGCAGCAGCATCCCGATCTCGCCGCGACACCGCCCTTGAGGTTCGCTGTCGTGGATGGCCACCTTCGTGGCCATGACGAGAAGGAGGGATGATCTTCGGGCGATCTCGAACTACGGGATCTCCGGGGGGATCTCCGGGGACAGTTACCGATTTGTGCTAACATCTTCTAATTATTAAAGATTCTTCGGATCGGTAACTGTCCCCGCTCCCGACGGGAACGCGTGAGATAGCAGACTTATCCACGGTCCACTTCCCCGTGCGATACTCCACTGGTCGGACATCAAAGCCCGGGAGCATAGACGTGTGCTGGCGGTTATGTGATGTCGAACGCGGCCAGCCATCCGTGAGGAAACGCTAGCCGTGCCCAGGCG
>JANLPY010000083.1:0-6982 GCA_031367505.1 Hyphomicrobiaceae bacterium
CCCAGATCGACGCTCGACAATCACCCGCAGTTAAAGGGCCGATTGACACCACCAGACTGGTTACCGGAGTCTCAGATATCCGCGACACGGCTTCCCGCATCTTACTGCTGAGGGTGCACTTGCTTCCGCATTCCTGTCAGCGCCTTGGTATATGTCCGCAGCTGGAAAATGCTGACGTCGTTGGCACCACTTCCGTTTTCGGCTGCACCTGGCCCACAGTCGCGCCTGACTGTCGGCTATCGAACCTATCGCGTCAAGGTTCGCCGAGTATTCGGCCAGTCGACCGCGAACCGAACTGCTCCGCTGGATTGCATATCGCGGGCACCGCACTTGGCTCCGTCAGCCACTGTGGGTTGGGATTTTTTGGAAATAAGCGATACGCCTTAGTGAGATGTTGTGCGCGGGTTGGGACTTCTAAGTCTCTGAATCATCATGATTAGTGGGCTCCTTCCCGGCGCGCCAACTTGATATCAAGTTGATAGCTTGTACTTTGCGACGTGGCGGTCATTGGCGCGGGGGTAGTTCGGCGCCGTCCGCTTGCTGCGTTCTACCGTCCGTGCTCGGCCCTGCAATTTTTCGACGCGATTGACCCGAAGCCGGGGATCTCAGCCATCGGCAATTGCACGACCGACCACCCTTGATTTGGTCGCATGGCTTCGGATGAGCCTCTTCGCTGCCTCCGCAGCGGCCGCAGCATAGCTGCGATCCCCATGGACAAGGATCATAGAGATCGCACCCTCCGACAGCAGCCAGATTTCGCGTGCCCGCTCCCGAGGGGACTTGACATGGGCTCTCGCCAGCAACTCCGCCAGATGACCTTCGAGTATCGCCTTGTGCCGGCGGGCAATGAGACGTGCCGGATGCCCAGGAAGATCGGCCAGCTCGATGACCAGACGAGTGAATCCAGATCCCGCCCAGCGCGGCTTGTCCGACCAGACGGCAAGCTCCCGAAACAGGCCATCGATGATCGCGTCTGGGGACCCTGATAGGCGATCCCCGAAGGTTCTGAATGCGTCCAGAGCCAGGTGATGCTGGGCCTCCAGCACCGTCGTCAGCAAATGGTCCTTGCTCTCGAAGTGATAATAGAGCGTGCGCTTCGTGACCGAGGTGGCTGCCGCAATCTCATCCATGCTCACCCGACTGTAACCCCGCCGGCGGAACAGCACATATGCGGCGTCGAGGATGCGCTTTTGAGTCTGTTCGGCATTGCGTGGCATCGATGATGTCCTCGGTTAATGTATACCGCTTAGTGAGTTTACATCGTCGGCGCCCTGCCCGAAATGGATGTTGCCATCGCAATCGAGCTCCGGAGGTACAGCATGTCACTCGCGCGACAAACCCGACCTGCACCTGCTGTCATCGCGTCCGCCCTTGCCGATCTAAACGCCGCCTTTGGCAACCGTGTCGTGACTTCCCTCGCCGTCCGGGAGCAGCACGCCAACACGACGACGTGGCTCGCGCCCGAGCCACCCGATGTCGTGGTATTTCCGCAAGCCACCGAGGATGTCCAACAGACCGTCGCCATCTGCGCGCTCCACCAAGTGCCAATCATTCCGTTCGGTGCCGGCACTTCCTTCGAAGGCAGCGTCAATGCCCCCTTGGGCGGCGTCTCGATCGACTTCAGGGACATGAACCGCGTGCTCGACGTTCATGCTGAGGATTTCGATTGCGTCGTCCAGCCAGGGGTGACACGCAAGCGGCTCAACGACGACTTGCGCGATCAAGGGCTGTTTTTCTCGGTCGATCCAGGAGCCGATGCCTCACTTGGCGGCATGGCCTCGACGCGGGCGTCGGGCACCACAGCTGTGCGCTATGGGACGATGAAGGACAATGTTCTCGCCTTGAAGGTCGTGCTGCCGAACGGTGAGCTGATGGTGACCTCGCGGCGCGCCCGCAAGTCCTCTGCCGGCTACGATCTCACCCGGCTCATCGTCGGCGCCGAGGGCACACTCGGAGTGATTACAGAGCTTACCCTGAAACTTCACGGCATCCCCGAGGCGATCTCGGCCGGCGTTTGTCGATTTGCGTCGATCAAGGACTGCTGCGATGCGGCGATCACGGCCATTCAATCCGGCATTCCCATCGCCCGCGTCGAGCTTCTCGACGAGATGATGGTCCGCGTGTGCAACGTCCACTCGAAGCTGGCGCTGGCTGAGCAGCCGATGCTGTTTCTCGAGTTTCACGGAACGCAGGCGAGTGTGGCCGAGCAGTCCGAGCGCTTCGGCACGATCGCCAAGGAGTATGGCGGCAGCCCCTTCGAATGGTCGAAGGATGCAGAGGCGCAGACGCGGCTTTGGAAAGCGCGCCACGATGCGTTCTGGGCCCTGTCATCGTACCGAGCTGGCGCCAAGGTGGTGGTGACAGACGTGTGCGTGCCCATCTCGCGGCTTGCTGAGTGCGTCACCGAGACCAAACGCGATATTGAGTTAAGCGGCATTGTGGCCCCCATCGTCGGCCATGTCGGCGACGGGAATTTCCACGCCTCGGTCTTGGTGATGATGGAAGACCCTGACGAGGTCGCGCGTGCCAAGGCATTCGTCGAGCGCGTCGCGGAGCGCGCGCTCGCCATGGAGGGCACCTGCACCGGCGAGCACGGTGTCGGTCAGGGGAAGATGCATTTCCTTGAGCCCGAGCACGGCAGCGCTGCCGTTGGGGCGATGCGGGCGATAAAGCACGCGCTCGATCCGACCGGCATCATGAACCCGGGCAAGATCGTCTAAGCGAAAAATCATCGGACCAGGCGAGATCGCCCATGCAAACCCCATCGTTGACCTTCAAGAGCATCCAAGCACGGCCGGTCGTCCTCAAGCTCAAGCGGCCCGTTGTCGCCCGCATTGCGACCATCACCGATTGGCCACTCATCCTGATCGACCTCCAGACCGAGGAGGGCATCGTCGGGCGCTGCTACCTCGAGCCCTACATCGTCAAATCCATGCGGTATCTGGTTCCAGCCCTGCATGATCTCGGCGATTTGCTCAAGGGCAAGCGTATTGCACCACTCGAATTGTATGACGCCGCACGCAAGTCGCTCCATTTCGTCGGCTACGAGGGCTTGTCCATGATCGCCGTCTCGGGATTGGACATGGCGGCCTGGGATGCGCTGGCCAAGGCAGCGAACATGCCGCTCTGCGTGCTGCTGGGCGGCACGGTCGGCCCCGTGAAGGCCTACAACAGCAATGGGCTGTGGCTGAAAGATTCGGACGCTGTTGCGGCCGAAGCCGTCGAGCTGCGCGAGGAAGGCGGCTTCACCGGCCTCAAGTTGCGGCTCGGCCGCGAGCACATCCGCGATGATCTGAAGACCATCAAGGCCGTCCGTAAGGCGGTCGGCGACGATATGCAATTGATGGTCGACTTCAATCAGGGTCTGAACATGGCTGAGGCCCTGGAGCGCTGTCATGCCATCGACGATCTCGGCCTTGCGTGGATCGAGGAACCGATCGTCTACGACAACCTCGATGGCTATGTTCAACTTGCCGCGGAGCTCAAGACCCCGCTTCAGATCGGTGAAAACTTCTATGGTCCGCGCGAACTGCACAAAGCGCTCCAGAAGAAGGCCTGCGACCTCGTGATGCCGGATTTCATGCGCATCGGTGGTGTGACGGGCTGGCTTCGAGCTGCCGCCATTGCCGGAGCGGCCGGTGTCCCCATGTCCACGCACCTCTATCCGGAGGTCGCCGCTCACGTCATGCGGGTGACCGAAACCGCGCACTGGCTCGAATGGCAGGACTGGGCCGATCCGATTTTGCAGAAGCCCTACGAGATCAAGGACGGACTGTTGCACATACCGGATGCTCCCGGTGTCGGCCTCGAATGGAACGAGGATGCGGTCGCGGCCAATTTGGTCACGCTGTAGTCATGGCTCGATGTCGGCACAAACCTCGCTGCCAAACCAAGAACAAGGTAGCAAGTAGATTGCAAGAACGAGCTGAGCGGCGATCGTCGAACCTGTCCTCTTCAATCGGCGCTGGCCGAGAGCGCATCAAGGATCGGACAGTCGGGAACGGTGTTGCCCCGACACTTGGCGGTCAGCTCCGTCAAGACGCGTTCCAGCTTCTTGAGATCCTTCACTTTGCGGCGGATGTCGGTGACGTGCTGCTCGGTCATCGTCTTGACCTCGGCACAGCTTAGATCGCCGCCGCGCACAAGCCCAAGCAGCGCTCGGATTTCATCGAGCGAAAAGCCCAACTCACGACTGCGCCGGATGAAGGTCAAGCGCTTCAAGTGGGCACTGTCGTAGACCCGCTGCCGTCCTTCCGTGCGCGGCGGCGCGGGGATCAGCCCAATTTTCTCGTAGTACCGGATCGTCTCGATGTTGACGCCGGTCGCGGCGGACAGTGTGCCGATAGGGAAACTTGGTGCTCGCAAGAACGGGAACTCCCTTCGTGAAAATATGTCTTGAACCTGTAGTTACTACAGGTCGCATAGTCGGTCCACAAAATCAAGAAGGGGCAGAACGGCATGGCACAAACGACGCGCACTCCAATGACTGTCAACGCAACGGAAGACTCCGGCGGTGAACGTTCGCGCGTGCGTCTGATTGCTGCTGGCGGCATCCTCGGTGCGCTGGCGGCTTCGTCGTGCTGCATCCTGCCGCTGGCGCTGTTCAGTCTCGGGATTTCGGGAGCGTGGATTGCCAATTTCACGGCGCTCGCGCCCTACAAGCCGTACTTCGTGGCGGCAACGCTCGCGCTGCTCGGCTACGGTTACTTCCTCGTTTATGTGAAACCAAAACAGGCCTGCGCTGACGGCTCGTGTGCGCGGCCACTGCCCAACCGCCTCGTCAAGTCGTCCTTGTGGATTGCAGGGGTGCTGGTCGTTGTCGCCTTGGCGTTCGACTACATCGCGCCGTTGCTGTTGAAGTGAACCCCTCCAGGAGAACCCGCATGCAACGTCTCATCGCACTCGCAGCCCTCAACATCGGCCTACTGGTTTCGGGTGCGGCGTTCGCTGCCGAACAGACGGTCACGCTTGCAGTCGCCAACATGAGCTGCGCCACTTGTCCGCCGACAGTTCGGAAGGCGCTGAGCGCCGTTCCCGGAGTAACAATGGTAGTCGTATCCCTCGAGAAGAAGTCTGCGGTCGTGACGTTCGACGATCAGAAGACGACGGTTGATGCTCTGCTGGCCGCCCCGACCAACGCGGGCTATCCGACCCAGCTCGCGGCGGCTGCCACGACGAAAACCCAATGAACGATTCGGCGCTCGTCAAGACAGGAATCGTCGGTGGCGTCATTGCGGCCGTCTGCTGCGCCACGCCAATCCTCGTGATTGCGCTTGGTGCGGTCGGCCTGTCGGCACTCACGGGCTACCTCGATTTTGTCCTGTTGCCACTGCTCGCCCTCTGCATCGGCATGATCGCATTCGGCGTCTACAAGCGGCGGCAGGGTGCGGCAGGCGTCGTCAACAAGAGAACCACGGGAACTTGAAATGAGCGACTGCTGCGCGGGCAACAACGGCAAGGGCTACGATCTCGCTGTCATCGGGGCTGGTTCCGCGGGATTCTCAGCCGCCATCACGGCGGCGGAGCAAGGTGCCAATGTCGCGCTCATCGGTCACGGCACCATCGGCGGGACGTGCGTCAATGTTGGCTGCGTTCCGTCGAAGGCGCTCATCCGCGCCACGGAGAGCCTGCATCACGCGGGCGCGGCGTCTCGCTTCGCTGGTATTCGCGCGGAAGGCCACGTTACGGATTGGGCGGCGCTGATTGCGCAGAAGGACGAGCTGGTCGCAGGTCTGCGGCAAGCCAAATATGCCGACCTGTTGCCTGAGTACAATTCGATTGCCTACATCCAAGGCCAAGCGCGGATCGCTGCTGGCGGCGTTGCCGTCAACGGCACGCTCATCAAAGCACCGAAGGTGATTATCGCCACAGGCACACGTCCCGCCGTGCCGCCGATTTCCGGTATCGAGACTATCGACTATCTGACGAGCACGTCGGCGCTCGATCTCAAGGTGCTGCCGAAGAGCCTTCTCGTGGTTGGCGGCGGCTTCGTTGGTGCCGAACTTGCGCAGGTGTTTGCCCGTGCGGGTGTCAAGGTGACGATCGCTTGCCGTAGCCGTCTGTTGCCTGCGGCTGAACCGGAAATTGGTGAAGCCCTGGCAGGATACTTCCAGCTGGAAGGCATCACCGTTACCTGCGGCGTGGCCTATGAGTTCTGCAAGAAAACGGACAAGGGCGTCGAGCTGTGCGTGTTGCGGAATGGGCAGCAACAGATTCTCATCGCCGAACAAATTCTGATTGCCACTGGCCGCAGCCCGAACGTCGAAGACCTTGGGCTTTCCGAAGCTGGCATCCGGCAAGACAAAGGCGGGTCAATCATGGTTGATGATCGCCTGCGCACGTCGGTCGCTGGAATCTACGCCGCTGGCGACGTGACGGGTCGTGATCAGTTCGTTTACATGGCGGCCTACGGCGCGAAGCTTGCGGCCAAGAATGCGCTCAACAGCGACAGCCTCGTTTGCGACAACAGCAGCATGCCGGAAGTCGTATTCACCGATCCGCAGGTGGCAAGCGTCGGGCTGACCGAGGCAGCGGCCAAGGCATCCAGTCATCAGGTCGTGACGTCGATCATCTCACTCGACAACGTGCCGCGTGCGCTTGCCGCCCGCGACACGCGCGGCCTCATCAAACTCGTCGCCGATGCCAAAAGCCGGAAGCTGCTCGGCGCGCACATCCTCGCGCCGGAAGGAGCGGACAGCATCCAAACGGCGGCGATGGCAATCAAGTTCGGCATGACGGTCGAAGATCTTGGCGCGACGATTTTTCCCTACCTCACGACGGTCGAGGGCCTGAAGCTCGCAGCGCAGACGTTCAACAAGGACGTGAAGAAATTGTCCTGCTGCGCGGGGTAGGGCCGATGCACAATGCAGACTATTCAACCGTCATGAGGTAGGGAAAAATCGTCGCGCCAAGATCTTCGACCGTCATGCCGAACTTGATTGCCATCGACGCCGTTTGGATGCTGTCCGCTCCTTCCGGCGCG
>JANLPY010000101.1:0-2582 GCA_031367505.1 Hyphomicrobiaceae bacterium
CTTATCTGACCGGCGAAGCCTGGCTCGGCGAATTCCGTTTTTATGTGGATGAACGGGTCATCGTGCCGCGCTCCTATTTCGCGGAACTGCTGGAAGAAGGCCTGTCGCCCTGGGTTCGGCAGCCATCATCAATAAACTCGGCGCTTGACCTGTGCACCGGATCTGGTTGCCTGGCCATACTCATGGCTCACACCTTCCCTGATGCATTGATCGATGCGGTAGATCTTTCAGCCGATGCACTCGCTGTCGCCGCGCGCAACGTCAGCGAATACGGCCTGCAAGATCGCCTCACCCTGATCGAGTCAAACCTGTTCGAGAAACTGGCGCGCCGGCGTTATGACCTGATCCTGTCAAACCCGCCCTACGTGACCAATCAATCCATGGCGGAACTGCCTCCCGAATATCGCCATGAACCGCCACTCGCACTGGCGGCGGGATCGGATGGCCTCGACATTGTGCGACGCATCCTCTCCAGTGCGAAAAATCACCTGACCGACGACGGCCTGCTGATGGTGGAAGTCGGTCACAACGCCGATCTTGTCGAAACTGCTTACCCGGATGTGCCTTTCACCTGGATAGACGCCACTGGCGACGAAGCCAGAATATTCCTGCTGACGCGCGAGCAACTACAGGCGCATTGCTGATTGCAACGACCTGCCCGACAAAATCGCATTGAGCAGCATGACAAAAGGCCCGACTCACCATCGGGCCTTTTGTACTTACAGTGGGGTCAACCCGTCGATTTTTGACGAGCCAGCTCAGCCGATCAACTCCCCTACGCGGCTTTCTGCAGCTCGGCGGGTTCGTCGTCGCTATCGTGGATGATGACCACGCCCGCATCGCCATCCAGGGTAATCGTCGCGCCGTCGGGAATCAGCCGCAGCGCCCCTTCGATCTGCACGCCGGGCAGGCCGAACTCGCGTGCCAGCAGCGCACCGTGGCTGATGAGGCCACCGGTTTCAAGGACGATGCCCTTGATCAGCATGAACACCGGTGTCCAGCCTGGGTCAGTGGCATGCACGATCAGGATTTCGCCCTGCTTGACACGACCGATCTGTGACAACTCAAGCACCACGCGCGCGGTGCCGGTGATCTTGCCGAGGCTGGTGGTCTTGCCGCGCAGCACGCCATCGCCGGAAAGCTCGGGCTGGTCGATGGGCGCCGGACGACCGAACTGGAGGAACGGCGCCGGGTGCCTGGCCTTGGTGTCGATGGCGATGAAGTTCTTGCCCCGCGCCTCGATCTTGGCGCGGGTGAGCTTCTTGTTCTCCTTGCCGGCCAGCACCGCGTAGAGCTCTTCCATGGTGAGGAAATAGCACTCGCGCATTTCCTTCAGGCCACCCCGCTCGACACAGCGCCGACCCACTTCCTCGAAGCCAAGCTTGATGTCGTAGGTGGACCAGTCCATCACTTCGCGCTCGTTGTCGCGGAACTCCATGCTGTGATGCGAGAAGTCGATCAGGAACTTGAACAGCATGGCCTTGAAGATGCCGAACTGCGGCTGCGCGGTAAGGTTGTCATAGACATGCTTGATCGATGCTTCCAGGCGCTCACGCGTGCGATGCTCCTGGATGCGCGGGTTGGCGGTACCCATCAAGGATCGGATCACGCGCAAATCCACCATCGGATCGTCGGCGCGGCGGTGGAAGTAGATGTCGCGATCAGGATGGCCGCGGTGGCCGCGATCACGCACGTAGGCGGCGTATTTCTCGCGGAAGGCAGGGCCGTCCACGCACATTTCCAGGTGATCGAGGAAACGCTCGTCGGGGTACTTGGCGAGCATCGACTTCAGTTCCGGCGAACGATGTACCGTGTCGGCCAGTTCCCAGGCGGCAAAGGTTTCTTCGGTGGTGATGGTCTCCTGGCGCGTACCGGTGACCAGGTCCATGAAGACGTTTGGCCGGTCGCCGGTGTACCAGTTGGCGCAGATCCAGCCGATCCAGCCCAGCGACTCGCCCATGTACCAGAGCAGGCCGTTCCAGGGCGGATCGTAGGAGGCGATCTCGAGCCGGACCACTTCGGCGATGTGGTTCTTGAGTTCGTCGTCGGACAGCGCGCCGAATTCTTCGCGCGTGCGCGGACGGGTTTTGGCGCGGTACTCGGGGTTGTTGATGTAGTCGTCGCGGATCGCCTTCCACCAGTTGTAGCCCATGTCGGGACGATGCTGCTCCACGCGCATGAACATGTTGATGTAGCGGCTCCAGTCGAAGGGCGCATGGAGAATTTCCTCGTGCCAGGCCTTGGGAACCTTGTGCATCATGCCGGGCCGCAGTTGCGGCGGAATGGATTGCTTGATGCGATCACGATCCGCTTCCGGGTTGTAGTACGAAACACCCTTGTGATAAATCCACAGACGCCGCGTGGTGTAGTCCTGCTCGGGATAGCCGTAGGCATGCACGCCCAGGCTGTGACACTGGTTCAAGCCCCAGCAGCGCCAGGAAAACATCAGCGGCGAGATCGCGCCGGTCCACATTTCTTCCGGGAAGACGCGTGACCAGATATTGTCGTAGGGCACGGCATCATCGTTACCCTGAACGCTGGCGGTGACGTCGGCGTCCCAGGAGAACTCCACAGCGGTGATC
>JANLPY010000469.1:0-13274 GCA_031367505.1 Hyphomicrobiaceae bacterium
CTGGCGCAATCGGCAAATCCCCATAGAGACCGCCGCACCCTCGGCCCACAACTCCCGCGACTTCGTGCCTGGGCGCTTCTCCGACGTCGGCCAGAGCACGCCACACCGCCGTCACGCCGACGTCCGAGAAACCTGCACCACTCCGGCCCTCGCGACACCAACCGCAAGCAGACATAATTTTTGCAGTATGATCACTAGACGTTCCTGATTCGGTCCGTGGACCGTCCGGAGTTCCCGAGCGACTGCAACCGGAGCCCGGCGCACAGTTCTTGGCCGGGTTCCCGACTGAAGTCAGAAGCACCGCCCAACAACGAAGAGCGCGGCAATGATGACTGCATAGGCAGCGACCGTCGCAATCAGGGCCGCCTTGAAGCGCGACGCCTTCACCCGGCAGATGTGGGCGAGTTTCAACGCCTCCGCCACCAGCTCAGGTTCCATCGCAAGTTTTTCCAGACGACCGAGGAATGCGGCGCTGCCGAGCGCGACTGGATCGTGGACGAAGAAAATATTCTTCGTTTTCAACCCTTCCGTGAGCTTGGCGGCTGGCGGTGCCACCGGCCACAGCACCCACATGTAGGTCAGGATCGTCGCGATATAGGCCGGTACCAGCAGCATCAGGACGTGCTTACCGCCCTGCCGCGCGCCATGGCAAATTCCCGTTAGTGCGAAAGGCCTGAACTGCACCGAGGCACTGGAGACGAGCAATTGGCTGTCGGCCACCGGTCGATAAGCCTGAGGTGTGTTCTGACTTGCTCGCGCATCGACTTGCGGCAAATCATGACCGTGCAGAAAACAGACGAGGCCCACATGCCGTGCCAACGCAAGAAGCACATCTACTACGTGCAGGTCGCGCGCCAGCGCATCGAGACGTCGGTCATCAAGGTTGCTGTTGATGCCGAGGATGATGAGTTGGCAGCGGAGGCTGCGCTTGATCGAGCCGAAGAGCTGCCGCCGTCGGCATGGCAGCCGCAACCGTTCAACCCTGGTGACTATCGCCCGTTCGTGCAGGCGCTCATGGCGGAGAGTGAGCTCAAACCGCCGATCGTTGATGAGTTGTGCATTGAGAATCAGATCCAGGCCGAGGCAGAGATCCGATACCTACTGCTGAAGGCGAACTGCGACACCGGCGAGGGCAAAGTGGTACTTCAGCCGTGGCTTGTCGTTGACCCGCCTGATCTGCTGGCATCAGATCTCGCTCGTGAGTGGGCCAACGCCGTCGACAACCTTGAACTCGGACACTTGTCGGCGCGGCTCGACGATCTCGCCGGTGGTGCGAAGCCGCTACCTTCCGACCGAATCCTGTTTGGCATGCGAACGCCACGCAAGCCGAAACGCTGAGCCAAACGTTGACGCGTTACGGGGGCTCGTAAATGCCTCTGGGGAACGACAAGAACTCAACCCGCGTTCCGCCCCACGACAGCGCATTCGTAAACGCGCCTCGATGACAGCCAGCGCTGCAATTGCTCAATCGGCGCAGCGTCATCACTGGTTCGTCGGGGCCCCACAGAATGACATAGCGGGCCAACGTCACCGCGCGGTGATGTCGCCAGCTCGGGCGGTGCAGCCGCAGCCAATGGCTGGTCCTCTGCGCGTCCTTCAACGTCGGCAGCCGCCCTGGCTCGCTGCGTCGCGCTGCCATCACGCGACTCGATCGTGCTTGTCGAAGCCTTCTTGCACAATGGCCAACCGGTCTGCCGCAATCGGCTTGACCAACTGCAGCGCGATGTCGGGCGAGGCGTTCAGCCACGTATCGCGCTCGGTTTCCGTGGTCAGCAAAACCGGACTGCGTTCGTGATTAATACTGGCGGTCGCCCCGTTCGGCACCGTCGTCATAAACGAGAACGTCTCGATCTCGACAACCGGGCCGTCCTTCTTGATCGGCCCCTTGTGGCGGCACCAGATCCCGGTGAAGGCGAACAGCGGTCGCGGCTCGTTGCCCTTCAGCGCGAACCAGTGCCAGGTGCTCGGCGTCATGCCATCGTGCGGCTCACAGAACGACGACGCAGGTACAAGGCAACGGCGCTCCCGGAATGACGGCGTCCAGAACCGGCTCGTCAACACCTTGTCGTCACGGGTATTGGTGACCCGGCGTGGTGCCTTGCCCGGCTGAGGCAGCACGAAGCCCCAAGACATCGTGACAACTTCCCGCTCGCCATCAGCAGTACGAACAATCGGCGCCACGTGGCTGGCGAAGATCGCGTCACGCGGCTCGAAGGCGCTGCAGTTGTCGGTGACGCGGAACAGGCGCCCGACCTCGGCACGCGTGCGCGTCATGGAATACAGGTTGCACATGGGGTACCTACCATCCAGGTGGTCGACGGTCGCTTCGGAGATGTCGCATAACCGACAGAGGTGGAGCCGCGCCGGTCATGTTACGTCACGCCCCCAGAGACGCCCCGAGGCGATCCACGCACCCTCAGCCGCGGCGGCGAGCTTCAGCCACACGATCTCTTCGGCCACGTACTCGCGGCCAGCGAAGGTTCCAAAACCGCAGTCGGTGCCAGCGATAATGCGCTCCCGATTGCCAACTGCTGTCACCGCCTCTTGCAGACGGCGTGCGACACCCTGCGGATGCTCAACGAAGTTCGTCGTCGTATCCAGGACACCAGGAATGAGCAGCATATGCGCCGGTAACGGATGGGCAGTCAGCGCCTCATACTCATGGCTGTGGCGCGGATTGGCGAACTCGATCGACAGTGCCCCGACATTGGCGCGATAGAGTTCGGGCAGGATGGTCGCCATTGCGATATCGTAGATGTGCGGGCCGTCGTTATTGCCCCAGCAGACGTGCAGGCGAACCCGGTCACGCGGAATACCAGCAAGCGCGGTATTGATTGCCGCGACATGCAGCTCCAGCTGTTTCAGGAAGGCCCGTTCATCAAGGTGACCGAAGAACCGATGCCGTTCCATGGCCAGATCCGGGCTATCGATCTGCAGCACGTGGCCGGCCGCATGGATCGCCCGATACGCGTGGGCGAGAGCCGCTGCCAGCGCCATCAAATAAGCCTCGTGGCTGGCGTAGTGCTGGTTGATCAATGTCGTCGCGACGATGCCGGGCGACGGGGCCGTCATGAAAGTCTCGGTGAATCCGGTGCCGAGCTTGGAAAGCCGCTCAGCATCTGCGCGGATCGGTGCGCCATTGACATAGCGAACCTCGCCGAGCGCAGCAGGCGCATTGACAACCCGGGCCGAATGCGGAAATCGCGCCGCCGTCTGCCGCAAATAGCCCGGGAACTCGATCTGGTCGCGAGCAGGCGGCCGCTTCGACTCGCCATCGAAGCCACAAAGACATCGCGGCACATAGGTCTGAAACCCGACTCGTGACTGCTCGCCGTCGTTGCCGACGTCGACGCCGGCCCTGACCTGTGCCGCGATCACGTGTGCGGTTGCCACCTCGACGTGATGGGTAAGCGTCGCCACGTCGATCGTCTCGCCGGCTTCCTGACGGATCAGGAGGCCGGAGAGCGTTGCGTTTCTCGGAAGACTGCCGACATGCGTGGTCAGGATGCGATCGGTGCTGGCGCGCATGCGATGGTTCTCCGGCTGGCCTGGTCGGTTGTCAGTCCATGCGGCAGCCTAAGTGGAATCCGGCGATCAAGCCAACATGCCCCCCACCGACGTGCGTCCCTGGGCCAGCCGCTAACTTTCCGCTGGTAGGGGTAGGGCTGTCGTGGCACCATCCTTGCCGAACCGGTGAGTTTTGACCCGGGGGAGACACTCTGGGCGCGGTAAGATGTCAGTCCGCCGTCCCTTCATACCGGACAATGCTTGTTGGGTTTGCAGCGAGATTCACTGGTTCTGCGATAGCCTCCCATCATGGCAGTATTCTGCGTAGCGACCTTCCGCCAGATGTCGGCATCTGCTCGAAATTCGTTTTCTTTCTGAAGGCGACACACCGTTTGTCCTGGAGTAGGGGACGTGTCCATTGTCATGCCATACAAATTCAAGGCGTTTCTGACCTACAGCCACAAGGATAGCGATGTTGCGCAATGGCTTTTTAAGTCCATTGAAAGCTATTGGGTTCATCGCAGTTTGGTGGTTACAGGCGGCGCGCAGGACAAAGCTAGTCGACTCGCCAAAGGCGGCTATCTGTTGCGGCCGATGTTCCGTGACCGGGAAGAGCTTGCTGCGGCCCACTCGCTCAGCCAGCGCATTCTCGAAGCACTCGGCAGCTCCGAGTGGTTGGTCGTTGTCTGCTCTCCCGATGCCGCGCACAGTCGCTATGTCAATCAGGAAATCCTCCAATTCAAGGCCTTGGGTGGCGCCGACCGCATCCTGCCAATTATAGTCGCGGGCGAGCCCGGCGATCCGGCACTAGAGTGTTTTCCGCCAGCCCTGTTGCGCCATGTCGATGCCGCGGGCGAACTTACGGACGAGATTGCAGAGCCGATCGCGGCTGACGCGCGTGCTGTCGGCGATGGCCGCGAGATTGCGCTGCAAAAACTCATCGCAGGAATGCTCGGCGTTGGGCTCGACGCGATCGTGCAGCGCGCGGCAATCGCCCGACGCCGCCGAATGGTGGTGCTTGGCGCAACGGCCACGGCGATGAGCAGTCTCGCGATTGCAGCCGGGATTGCCTCAGTCGTTGCCGTGCAACAGCGCGATCTCGCAGTCCGCCGCCTCACGGACACCGAGACGGTACTTGACCGCATGATGGGAACAATCGACCTCTCCGCGAAGTTGCATGCAAACGCCGGCATCTTGACGGAGGCAATCGTGCCACTGCTCGAACAGCAGGAGAAGGTCTTCCTCGGCCTCTCTGAGGAAATGCAAGCGAACGCCGCGCATCGTTACCGGTGGTCGCGCTTCGACGCTGTCCTTGGGGACGGGTATCAAATCGCCAATAATGTACCGAAGGCTCTCGTATACTATGCGCGAGTTCGCGAGCGGTTGGCTGGCCTTGTGACCAGCGATCCAAACAACCGGAATTGGCGGATGGCGCTCGCGTCCGCGTTGGAGCGCCTCGGATATCTCGAGGCCGCACGCCAAAAGCCCGCCGAAGCACTCGCCCTTCAAAAAGAAGGGCGTCAGCTGCGTGCAAACTTGAGAGCAATCGAGCCCGACGACAAGAAGCTGCAGGCCGAATTGGCGCGTAGTCATCGCGCGGTCGGCGATCTACTGTTGAAGAGTGTTAGGGATCGGCCTGGCGCCATCGAGGCATTCCAGAATAGCCTGGAACTCATGTTGCCGCTGGTCGCGACCGACCCCTCGAACAGCGAATGGAACGAGGGTTTGGCCGAGAGTTACGGTGCGCTCGGCCGAGTGCAGATCGAAGAGCTCAATAGCGCAAAAGCGCTCACTTATTTCCAGCAGGCGCTCGACAAATTCCGCGTGGTCGCAGCTGATCCAAAAGATCGAAAGCGGCAATGGCGCCTCGCCCAGGCGCTGAAGGAGATCGGCGAACTGAGGCGCGACGTGGCCAAGAACGCCGAGGCGATCGTCGATTTGCAGGAGAGCCAGAGGATCGTCGAAGGCCTTATCCGCGTCGACCCGGAAAACACCAACTGGTTGCGGGAGAAGGCCGATATTCATGAACAATTGTCGATCGTGTACAGCCGTCAGGCCGAGCGCGAACAGGCGTTGCGAGAACTCGAGGCCCGTCGCGATATTTTTGAGAAACTGGCGCAGCTCAGTCCGACGCGCGCCAATCGCACAAATCTTGCGCGCAGTCTCCGCTCGATCGGAGACATGCAGGTCAGGCTGCGGCGTTACGCGGACGCACAGAAATCGCTGTCTGAAGCGTGCACGATCCTGGAAAGGGTCAGCACGGAGAATAACTCGGACGCGCGTGACGATCGCCAACAACGCATGGAAATGGCCTGGGTGGAGCACTACCTTGGTATGGCCGCGACTGGGGGCAATCGGCTGGCAGATGCCGTCGCGCATCACGACGCTTCGCGGCTTATCTGGCAGGAGTTCCATGAGAGATCACCCGAAGTTCCAGGCTTCAAATTCAATCTCGCCGATGCGACGCTGCACAAAGGGCGGGTGCAATGCGACATGGCCGCATTCGACGAGGGCATCGCGACCATGGAGGCAGCACATGCGTTACGGTTGGAACTCGCCGCAGACAATCGCAACCTGGGCAACCAGAACCAGCTGGCCTGGAGCTACGAGGCAGTGGGCACCTGCCTCGGCCAATCCGCAAGATCACTGCAATGCCGAATGGTGCGCAATACAACTCAAGGCAATGGCATGCTGTTAGCGTACCCTTTGCAGCGTGTTGAAGAGCTCCGGCAGCGTCTCAACCCGCAAGGAGCGATCAGCCGCAGTTGTCACCTTCGCCGGGATGCCAGATACGAGCGTGCCGAGGCCGCGCTAGTCAGCGCCAAGCGGATCTGGGCGGACAGCTTTGCACGCGACGCGGCCAATCGAACGGTCAGGCTCGGCTATACCCTCACGGTCTCACAGCATGGCTGCCTAATGGCCGAGCGAGGGCGGGTTGAGTCGGCGCGCGCAGCGCTGATGACCGCAATCGAGTGGATGGAGCGGCTCGTCTCGGAGGTTCCGGATTTCAAGCCCTGGCGCGATCGCCTCGATGAGCTCAAAGGCAAGAAGGCACGCCTGACTTCAAGTCCGGATGGACCTTGTTGATTCGTGGTCGCCTGAGCCGCCCACCGCTCGCGCTATCGGCGAGCCTGACAAGCACGGTCGTCGGCAGTGTCCCACGGGCAGCGCGAAACCTTGATTGTATCGGCATTCGCCTCGACGCCTTGGAAGAAGGCTCGCAAATCGTAGTGCTTCTGGTGCACGCAGCCGACGCCGGTCGCGATGGTGCCCTTCCGATTGTAAACGTCGCGGGCGTAAATATTGACCGACATGGTAGACTTGAAAAACGCAAGCAGAAGTAATCTGATGCGCTCGTCGCTCAGGTTTCCGGATTCGGCGAGTCCTTGCCAGGTGACGCCATTGCGAAAACCGTCGCGGCACAAATGTGTATCTAGGTTTGTCGCCGCTGGCTCCGGCGCATCGAGACGATCAAAAGTCCAGCGCGACCGCAACATTGAGGTCGCGTACCAGAATGTATTGTAGAGGCGCTTGCTTTCGTGCCCGCTGCGCGGATTCTTGCCGGCCGCATATGCCCCGGGAATGCCGAGGGCGACGTCGAGCATCGGCAGGATCGCCGCGTTGCCCGGCTGGGTCAACATATCGAAGAACAACTGAAAGACTTCGAATTTGGCCGGTGCGCCGAAACTTATGGGGGCGAGTTTGCCGCACACCTGGCTTGCGGTGTCGATCTTGCTTAAGGCGGGAAAGGTACCGCTTGGGTTGGCTTCGGGATGCGCGACCCGCCAGGCCCAGAGTTCGGCAAGTCGCAGTGCGCAGGTCGCATTGCCTGATGACTCATTCCTCTGCGCTTGGCGAACATCAGTGTGGCGTAGTAGGGCTCCCAATTCCTCTTCGACCTTGCTATAGCGCTGTGTCTGCCCTCGCGGATCAATCCGCTCACTATCTTTCTTGAATTCCGCCTGTCTCCGGCCTTGCAAACACTGCCGCTCCTGCTGCTGGTCAAAATCGGGCGCCTGCCATGACCTGGCAATGCGCAATGCCTCCCGATTGTCGGCCGCAAGGAGAGATTGGAACTGCGTGCCGAACTGTGGCATTGTTTCTCGGATGATGGCGGCTAGCCGCGGCGGATCCATGCGGGCAAAAACCGCCTTGACCGAACCGTTGGCCACAGTTCGCTGAATGATCCCCAATGACATGCCCTGGCAGTCGCGATCGGGGGTCACCATGCCCCAACCATCAGCCACGCCCGTTTCGAACAATGACGTCGTCATCAACGCCTTGTCGATCCATTGCGGGGGAACCGTTGTCGCAGCATGTGTTTTGACCGACTGGAAGACGACAAGGACGGTGGCCAGAAGGCCAACGGCAATCACGTGAAACCAATAGAATGGGCACGCCCCGATGCTACGTGAGGTGGGCTCCAATCCGATTGGCCCGTTGGCAGATCGCTCCGAAAACATCTCTTCTCCAGACCGTACGTGAACAGCCAAGCATCAGGGGAACCTGGGGAGGTTACCACACACGCGATGCGTGTAAAAAGATACTACTAATAGGCAATGCCCCGGACTCCGCCGCTGGGGAGGCTGACTGCACATTACGAAATGGCAGCGCGGTCGGCAATGGCACCAAAACTGCTCTCACGCGTCGACAAATATATGTTCCGAGTTCCCGCGAGGAGCTGCTGATGACAGCGCGTCAAACGTCATCACGGGTACTTCAAGAAGCTGCCCACATGATGAGTGGCCTCACGGCGCCAGATGGTCGGCTATCGAACCTATCGTGTCCGGGTTCGTCAAGTGTTCGTTGACTGCGCAGTTGCCCAATGGCACCTGCTCAACATGCAAGCGTGGAGAACGCCGACGACGACAGCCGCCCGTCGAGACGCTACGCTGCCGTTTTCTGCAGACGCAACGGTTCGGGGAGCATGGCTGTGTCGCGTGTTTTTCTCAGTCATTCGAGCGCCAACAATGCGGAAGCCATCGCGATCCGCGATTGGATGCTGCAAAACGGATGGAACGACACCTTTCTCGATCTCGATCCCGAGCGGGGCCTCAAGGCCGGCGAGCGATGGCAAGACGCCTTGAAACGAGCCGCCGAGCGATGCGAGATGGTCGTGTTCCTAGTCTCGCCGGTGTGGGCGGCGTCGAAGTGGTGCCTTGCCGAGTTCCTGCAGGCTAAAAGTCTCAACAAGCGCATCTTCGCCCTTATCGTCGAGCCGACGCCGTTTGCAGATCTCCCGGTCGAGCTGACCGCCGAATGGCAGGTCGTCGATCTGACTGCCGGATCGCGGGATTTTTCGGCGACCGTCACATTGCCACCGGGCGATCGGACGGCAACTGTGTCGTTTGCCAGTTTTGGTCTCCACCGCCTCCGGATCGGGCTGATGCAGGCCGGCATAGATGCCAAGCACTTCGCTTGGCCACCGGCGCATGACCAGAAAAGGCCTCCCTATCGGGGCCTCAAGCCACTGGAGGAGGAAGACGCCGGCATCTTTTTCGGCCGCGAGGCCCCTGTCATAACGGCCCTCGATCAATTGAGAGGATTGCGCGAGGCGGCCCCGCCGCGCCTATTCGTCGTGCTTGGTGCCTCGGGTGCCGGGAAGTCCTCGTTTCTGCGGGCCGGACTTCTGCCCCGGTTGAGACGTGATGACCGAAGCTTCTGGGTGCTGCCGATCATCCGGCCCGAGCGAGCGGCGATTTCCGGCGAGACCGGCCTGCTGCGCTCGCTCGAGGGCGCGTTCCAAGCCGCCAAAGTGCCGGTCTCGCGTGCGGATCTGCGTGTCGCAATTGAGGCCGGTGCAGAGATTCTGCGTCCATTCCTCCAAACCCTGGCAGCACATGTCGCGGTGCCGACCATCGACAGCACTGTGCGGGGGCAACCGCCAACGCTGGTCCTGGCGATCGATCAAGGCGAGGAGCTGTTCATCGCCGAGGGCCAGGAGGAGGCGGAGCGGCTACTCCAACTGTTGCGCGAGCTGTCGGCCGACGATACTCCAGCGTTGGTCGTGTTGTTCACAATCCGCTCGGACAATTATGAGCGCCTACAGCTCGCGCGGTCACTCGAGGGCCTGCGCCAAGTGACGCTGAGCTTGCCGCCCATGCCCAAGGGCTCGTACACCGAAGTGATCGAAGGTCCGGCGCGTCGACTGGAGGGATCCGCACGGCCCTTGAAGATTGAAGCTGCTCTCGTCCAGGACCTGCTGGCCGATATTGAGGCCGGTGGCGCCAAGGATGCATTGCCGCTGCTGGCCTTCACACTGGAGCGCCTCTACAGTGAGTTCCACGCTGGCGGCGATCTTAATTTGGAGCACTACAAGCGGCTTGGTGGCGTGACGGGGTCAATCGAAGCTGCAGTCGAGCGCGCGTTCAAGTCTGCCGATATGGACCCGCAGATCCCGAAGGACCGGCAAAGCCGATTGATGCTTTTGCGCCGCGGGCTCATTCCCTGGATAGCCGGCATCGACCACGAGACCGGTGCGCCGCGGCGGCGCGTTGCCCGGATGTCGGAGATCCCCGACGCGTCGAGACCACTGATAAAGCACCTCGTCGAGCAGCGGCTGCTCGCCACCGATTTTGAGACAGGCTCGGGTGCATCGACGATCGAACCCGCGCATGAGGCGCTGCTGCGGCAATGGAGCCTGCTTGGTGGCTGGCTCAAGGAGGATGCAGGGTTCTTGAGCGTCATCGACGGCATCCAGCGGGCCGCGCGCGACTGGGACGACCACTGCCGGAGCGCATCATGGCTCACGCACACCGCGGGCCGATTGGAGGCTGCCGAGCGGCTGAGCGACCGGGCCGATCTCATGGCATTGCTCGCAACGCGGGACAAGGACTACCTCATCGATTGCCGCAAGGCAGAGGCGGCGGCGTCAATCAGGACAAAGCGAGCACGCATCCTCAGCAACACGCTTCTCATCGCCATGATCATCGGGCTCGTTGGCTGGATCAATCAGGCGTCCTTGAAGGAGCAGGTGCATTATCTCGTGACGGTGCGGCCATACATTGTCGCTAATATCGAGCAGCATGTGCTGACGGAAAAAGCCGAGCGGGCGCTGAAGCCGGGTGAGAGCTTTCGCGAGTGCGCCAAAGATTGCCCTGAGATGATCGTCGTTCCGGCCGGCTCCTTCCTGATGGGTTCTCCTGAAACCGAGCAAGGTCGAGGCAACAACGAGTCTCCCCAGCAGAAAATCACCTTCGCTCTGCCACTTGCCGTATCGAAGTTTCCGCTGATGTTCGTCGATTGGGACGCTTGTCACGCACTCGGCGAATGTCCGAAGATCTCCGACAGCGATATCGACCGAAGCTCGAGTCCGGCGATCAACGTCACTTGGCATGAAGCAAAGAGGTACGTCGGCTGGTTGTCACGGATGACCGGCAAGCCCTATCGGCTGCTCACCGAGGCCGAAGGGGAATACGCGGCCCGAGCCGGAACGACAACGGCCTATTCCTGGGGGGACGAGATCGGCACGACCAATGCCAACTGCAGCGGCTGCGGCAGCAAGTGGGATGGTCGGCAAGCGTCGCCGGTCGGCTCATTCAAGCCGAATGCGTTTGGCCTGTTCGACATGAACGGCAACGTCGATCAGTGGGTCGAGGACTGCTACTACGACAGTCTCGATGGAGTGCCAGCAGATGGTTCGGCCCGCACAAAGCCCGACTGCACGCGCCGTGTCCATCGCGGCGGCTCCTGGGGCAGCAAGCCGATCTATCTCCGCTCTGCCAGCCGCGTGAGAAATGACCCGTTTTTCCGCAGCTATAGCATCGGTTTTCGTGTCGCGAGGACGCTATTGCCTCCGTCTCCGTGACCTGGTCCAGTATTTCTCAGCGAGAAAACCGACGCGGCCCGTTAAATCGGGCCCGGTCATGGCGCCTGTGAACTTGCTCTGAAGCCCACATCGTGCAGTAATATTAACCGTTTAACTTGCGCGATTTCCAAACACAAAGGCCGACCGATGGTCGAGGCGACGTGGCAGAGTGACAAGCTCTTCCAGGCTGAGAGGAGCAGGCTCAACGTCTTCATTTCCTACAGTCGCGACGATCTCGACTTCTCGGACCAGCTTGCCGCGGCGCTGGGACTTACCGGTTTTGGTACCACAATCGACCGACACGGCATCTCGGGTGGCGAAGATTGGAAAACCCGCCTCGGCAATCTGATCCGCGACGCCGACACTGTGGCGTTCGTTCTCTCTGCATCTTCTGCCCGTTCTGAAATTTGCGCTTGGGAGGTCGGCGAGGCAAATAGGCTCGGCAAGCGCATCATCCCGGTATTGTGCCGACCACTCGACGGCGCCAGTCCGCCGCCACAGTTGGCTGACCTCAATTACATCTTTTTCTATCGCGAACCGAAACTGCCGGGCTCGGGATTCGGCTCAGGGATGGTGCGGCTGGTTACGGCCCTCAACACCGATCTCGACTGGCTGCGCGAGCACACACGTTACCTGCAGCGTGCGACCGAGTGGGATACCGGCGGCAAGCCTCCAAATCGGCTGTTGTCGGGTGCCGACATTGCCACGGCCAAGGCATGGGCTGCTCGCCGTCCAAAGGAGGCGCCGGAACCGACAGCGCTGCATCTCGATTTCATTAGGGAGAGCGAGGCCGAGGCAAGCCGACAGCAAAGTGCCGAGGCGCAGCGCCTCCAGCAGTTGGCCGAAACGGTCGCCACACGCGAAACGGCCGTTAGGAACGCGCAACTCGCTCAACGCGACAAGGACGATGCGCAGAAACGCGAGGCAGAACAGGCGCAACGCGTCGTGCGACGGACGCAGGCGGGGTTGGCGGTGGCGCTTGCACTGGCGATAGTCGCTGCCGGAGCGGGCATGTATGCCTATTGGCAGCAAAGAAAGGCTCTTGAGAATGCTGGTCGCGCCAAAGAGCGCTTGTATAAGGTGATCGAGACCACACGCGGGTTTGCCACGGAAACGGTAGCTGTTGCCAAACGGTCCGAGATCGCACCGGAAATCGTTATCTCATTGCTGGAGCCCGGAGAGCGCGCATTGCAACAATTTGACTTAGAGGGTGAGGAAGACCCTCTGCTCCACTACAACATCGCGATGACGTCGCTTCAGTTTGCTCGCAGTTATCGATTGGTTGGAAAGCGCCAGCTCTGGTGGGCGAGAACCGGAGATGCCGTGCAGAGATTGCGGCAGCGCCTCGATAAGCAGTCGGGCGATGTCACCTTGCGCCGAGGGCTCGCCATCGCCCTCCAAGAGCTGTCAGAGACGTACCGTGACAAAGGAGACAGCGCCACGGCATTGGCGTACTTGACTGAAGCCAGCGCTATTCAACATCAGCTCATCATCGAGCAACCCGACGATACGCAAATCAAGCGGGAACTGGCGGTTACTTACACATCGATTGGCGATGCTGCCCGCCTCAAAGATGACTTCTTACTTGCCCGTGAGCACTTCGAAAAGGCGCTCGACATTCGAAAGAAAATTGTCGATCAGGAAAACTCAAACAAGGAAGCGCTTCTTGAGATGTCCATCGCTCAGATCGGCGTCGGGACGATCTACCATGAACATCAGGATACCGAACTCGCCCTAGCACACTATCAAGCCGCCCGAAGTCTGCGCGAGCGCCTGTATGAAGAGGACAGGTCCAACCCGAATTTTCGTAGATTTCTGTCTTGGTGCAGGTTTCTCGGACGTCGGCGTGACGGCGGTGTGGCGTGCTCTGGCCGACGTCGGAGAAGCGCCCAGGCACGAAGTCGCGGGAGTTGTGGGCCGAGGGTGCGGCGGTCTCTATGGGGATTTGCCGATTGCGCCA
>JANLPY010000471.1:0-3876 GCA_031367505.1 Hyphomicrobiaceae bacterium
CTGGCGCAATCGGCAAATCCCCATAGAGACCGCCGCACCCTCGGCCCACAACTCCCGCGACTTCGTGCCTGGGCGCTTCTCCGACGTCGGCCAGAGCACGCCACACCGCCGTCACGCCGACGTCCGAGAAACCTGCACCACGGTAAGTCGATGTTCAGTTAATTTTCGACGCGATCGGATGAGCAGCGGAAGTGGCGCATCAAATCACGGTCTGGGCCGCGTGGCAAACTCGGCGTCGGGCATCACGAGCGGCTCCTTGAGCTGTGACCATCGGCGTCGACCTTGGATGCCGCGCACGGCGATGCCGACCGCCTTCTTTTGTCCGACGAGGACGACCACCTGCTTACCCCGCGTCATACCAGTGTAGAGCAGGTTGCGTTGCAGCATGGTGCTGTGCTGCGTGACGACGGGGATCACCACGGCTGGGTACTCGGAGCCCTGTGATTTGTGGATGGTGGTGGCGTAAACCAGGACGATCTCGTCCAACTCGCCAAACGGGTAGGTGACGCTGCGGCCGTCGAAGTCGATCATGACCTCGGCTTCCTCAGCGTCGATTGCGACGATGAACCCGATGTCGCCGTTGGAGGTTTCCTTGTCGTAGTTGTTGGTGATCTGCATGACCTTGTCGCCGACCCGGTAGGTGTAGCCAAATCGCTCGATGCTCGGCCGGTCGGGGCGTTCCGGATTGAGGGCTGCCTGCAGGTCGAGGTTCAATGACCTGGCGCCGGCACTGCCACGGTTCATCGGACACAGCACCTGGAAGTCACGGATGGCGTTGAGGCCGAAGCGGGCGGGGATGCGGTCGGACACAACCTTGACGATCTTGGCGGCGGTGTCCTCTGGTTCCGCAGCCTCGACGAAATAGAAGTCCGACGCCTCGGTGCCGGGTGCCGCCAAGTCGGGCATGGCGCCGCGGTTGACGCGATGGGCGTTGACGATGATGCAGCTTTCGCTTGACTGCCGGAAGATCTCGGTCAGGCGCGCAACCGGCACCCGGCCCGAGGCGATCAAATCGGCCAGCACCTGGCCGGGTCCGACCGAGGGCAACTGATCGACGTCGCCGACCAGTACGAGGGCGGCCGTATCGGGAAGCGCCTTCAAGGTTGCCGCCATCAAAGGCATGTCGACCATGGACACCTCGTCGAGCACCATGACATCGCAGTCGAGCGGGTTCTCAGCGCCGTGCAGGAAACCGCCCTCTGTGGGATTGTGCCCAAGCAATCGATGGATCGTCTTGGCTTCACGCCCGGTGCTTTCCGACAGTCGTTTTGCCGCCCGGCCGGTCGGGGCCGCCAGCAGCGGGTCGACGCCCTTGCCGGTCAGAATGGCCAGCATCGACCGGATGATCGTGGTCTTGCCGACGCCTGGCCCGCCGGTCACGACCAGCACCTTGGCATTCAGCGCCAGTCGGACGGCTTGGCTCTGACCGGCGGCAAGCGACACCCCAAGCCGGGCCTCGACCCAGGGCAAGGCTTTGTCGGCGTCGATGGCGCCCCAGGCTGGCCTGCCGACGGCGAGCCGGCGAATGATCGCGGCGACGGTACCCTCGGCCCGGCGCAGGTGGGGCAGAAACACGCACGGCTGCGCCTCGATCGGTTCACGAATGACGTTGCCCTCGGCCGCCTCGAGCGCGAGGGCTTCAGTCAATCTGTCGGGATGGATCTCGAGAAGTTTCTCCGCGAGCGTCAACAGCTCGGTTTCTGGCAACGCGCAATCGCCTTTCTCGACGGCCTGCAATAAGGCATAGGACAGCCCGGTACGGGCGCGCAGCATGGAATCTTTTGGGATACCAAGCTTGGCGGCCAACTCGTCGGCAGTTTTGAAACCGATGCCACGGATATGCGATTCAGGCCATTCAAGCCCAACAGCGCGGCTTGCACTGCCCCATGCATCCACATCGGAGTGACCATGAATAGCCTGGCCCGCGATGACTTCATTCTTGGAAACCTGCTTCGGTCGGCGGCTGAGCGGCACGGTGACCGTATATTCATTGAATGCGGTGACGCCTCACGGACTTTTCTTGAGGCCAATCTTGCCGCCAATCGCATAGCAAACGGCATGGCAGCACTCACAGTGAATCGCGAGGCCAAGGTCGCGATCATGGCGGCCAATTCGATAGCTTTTGTCGACGCTTGGTTGGGGGTTGCTCGCGCCGGTGCCGTGTATGTCCCGATCAACACCGAGTACAAAGGCGACATCCTCGGCTACCAGTTGGCCAAGGCCGACGTGACGCACATCGTGCTTGATCCGGCCATGATCGAGCGCCTCGATGCGGTGATCGCTGGATTGCCTAAGCTACGCCATGTCATCCTGACATCCCCGATGACGGGCGCACCGAAGGTGTTGGGGAGGTCCATCGAGGTATCAACCTTGGCTGACGTGATGAGGGCGACCGACGCCGATCCCGGCGTTGTGATCGAGCCGCAAGATCCGCTCGCGATCAGCTTCACTTCCGGGACAACCGGTCCATCCAAGGGCGTGCTCGCCAGCCACGCGCACGTCATCACGTTCGCCCGCGACTGGATCCGGGCGACCGACTTCGCCGACGGGCAGGCCATTTACTCATGCATGCCGTTGTTCCATGCGGTGGCGTCGTGGTTGGGTGTCGTTCCGGCTGTGATCAATGGCGGTCGCATCGTGATCGCACCAAGGTTCTCGGCATCCGGGTTCTGGGATGAGGTGCGCCGTGCGCGCGCCGATGTTGCGCATGGCATTTTCTCGATGGTGCCGATCCTGATGAAGCAACCTCCGCGGCCAAACGATGCCGACCAACCAGCCCGGCGCTTCTATTTCGCCAAGGTCGACGAAGCCTTCGAGCACCGGTTCAACTGCAAGATTGTCGAGGTCTATGGCGCGACCGAAACCGGCGTTGTCACCATGACGCCACCGGAGGAAGCCCGGCGCGCGGGCTCATGCGGCAAGCCCAACGCGTCGACCTTCGAGGTGATGATCGCCAATGATCGCGATGAGGCTGTTGCGGCAGGCGAAGTTGGCGAAATCCTGGTTCGCCCAAGGCAGCCATTCGCGATGCTGACGGGCTACTACAACAATCCGCAAGCGACCGTGGAGGCCTTCCGCAATCTTTGGTTCCACACCGGCGACAACGCCAGAGCCGACGCCGATGGTTACCTGTATTTTGTCGACCGCAAGAAAGATGCGATCAGGCGACGCGGCGAGAACATAGCGTCAGCCGATGTCGAAGCCGTGCTCAATCGCCACCCGGCCGTGCTCGAATGCGCCGCCGTCGCTGTGCCATCTGAACTCGGTGAAGACGATGTGCAAGTCGTGATAGTTTTGCGCGACGGGGTCCAGGCATCGGCCGACGACCTCTGGGCATTCTGCGAAGAGCACATGCCGCGCTTCTGGATTCCCCGCTATATCCAGTTCACACACGCTATGCCCAAGACACCAAGCCAGAAAATCCAGAAGTACGTGTTGAGAACTGGCGAGGTGCCTGGCGAATTGTTTGAGCGCGAACAGAGGAACTGGGATCCTAAATCATGACCCAACGAACCATCAAAGTCTTCACGGATTTCAAAAGCCCCTACGCTTATCTGGCGAAGGATCTGGCTTACGGCCTCGAACGCGAAACCGGTGTTCGGCTCGAGTGGCTGCCCTATACCCTCGATATCCCAGCCTACCTCGGCAGTGCCAAACTCGACGGTGCAGGCACGGTCGTGGAGGAGAGTCGCAATGCTCACCAATGGCGCCGGGTCAAATACAGCTACATGGATTGCCGTCGCGAGGCGAACCTTCGCGGCCTCGTCATTCGTGGCACGCAGAAGATCTGGGATTCCTCGCTTGCCAACATCGGCATGCTCTTTGCCGAGGAGCAGGGCACCCTGCGCGCCTACCATGATCGTGTTTTCAAGCGGT
>JANLPY010000190.1:0-1736 GCA_031367505.1 Hyphomicrobiaceae bacterium
CTTATCGGTGGTGAACAGTTCATCGAACTCCCGGTCGCTCAAACCGTGCGGGTGCTCGGAATCCGGTTGCAATTTCATTAGGTCCACAACGTTGACCACCCGGATTTTCACCTTGGGCAACAATTCGCGCATGATGGAGACCGCAGCGAGCGTCTCGAGCGTCGGCACATCGCCACAACACGCCATGACGACATCAGGGGCAACACCCGCGTCGTCGCTCGCCCACTGCCAGCAGCCGATGCCGGCAATGCAGTGGTTGACGGCGGCGTCCATCGTGAGCCACTGCGGCGCCGGATGTTTTCCGGCGATCACGACGTTGACGTAATGACGGCTGCGCAAACAGTGGTCCATCACCGACAGCAGACAGTTTGCATCGGGAGGCAGGTATACCCGTACGACCTCGGCCTTCTTGTTCATGACGTGGTCGATGAATCCCGGATCTTGATGCGTGAAGCCGTTGTGATCCTGCCGCCAAACATGCGAGGCCAGTAGATAGTTTAGTGATGCGATTTCCCGGCGCCATGGGAGCTGCGACGTAACCTTGAGCCACTTGGCGTGTTGGTTGAACATCGAATCGACAATGTGGATGAACGCTTCGTAGCAGTTGAACAGACCATGTCGCCCTGTGAGCAGGTATCCTTCCAGCCATCCCTCGCATTGGTGCTCGCTGAGCATTTCCATCACGCGGCCAGTGGGCGCGAGAAATTCGTCGTTCGGCGCCGTCGGGGCGTCCCATTGGCGGTTCGTCACTTCAAAAAGTGCTTCCAGTCCATTTGAGAGTGTCTCGTCAGGGCCAAAAACACGGAAATTCCGCCGTTCGTTGTTCAGCTTGACCACATCGCGCAGGAAACGTCCGAGCACATGCGTGTCGCCGATACCGCGCACCCCCGGTGAGACCACGTCAACCGCGTAGTCACGATAGTCGGGCATGTGCAGGTCGCGGAGCAGCACGCCGCCGTTGGCGTGTGGATTCGCGCCCATCCGTCGCTCGCCTTGAGGCGCCAAGTCGGCTAGCTCCGGCTTCAAGCGGCCCTGCGCCGTGAAGAGTTCTTCGGGCCGGTAGCTCCTCAGCCAGTCTTCCAACAGCTGGAGATGTTCGGGATGGGTGGCCGGGTTTGAAAGTGGCACTTGGTGCGAGCGGAACGTGCCTTCAATCTGCAGGCCATCGACCATCTTCGGCCCTGTCCATCCTTTGGGAGACTTGAGAACAATCATCGGCCAACGCGGCCGCGCGGTGTTGCCGTTTGCGCGGGCATCGCGCTGGATTTCTTGTATTTGCTCGATCGCCAAGTCGAGTGTCGCGGCCATGGCCTCGTGCATCAGCCTGGGTTCATGACCCTCGACGAAGTACGGTGTCCACCCATAGCCGCGGAGCAACTGCTCCAACTCGTCGCGCGTGATTCGCGCAAGAAGTGTCGGATTGGCAATCTTGTAACCGTTGAGATGCAGGATCGGCAACACGGCGCCGTCGGTCGCCGGATCGAGGAACTTGTTGGAATGCCACGCCGTAGCCAGCGGTCCGGTTTCCGCTTCCCCGTCGCCGACTACGCAAGCGACAATTAGGCCGGGATTGTCGAACACTGCCCCGAACGAATGGCTGAGCGAATAGCCGAGCTCGCCGCCCTCGTGAATGGACCCCGGACACTCCGGTGAGGCGTGGCTGGGAATTCCCCCGGGAAACGAAAATTGTTTGAAGAGCTTTTGAAGCCCGGCTTCATCCTGACTGATATTGGGAT
>JANLPY010000288.1:0-2828 GCA_031367505.1 Hyphomicrobiaceae bacterium
CGGCGCCCTGGCGCATGCGCAGGGCGGCGGGTTCGATCCGGGCAACGTCGCTGGTGGTGACTTGGGCCACACGTTCCGCGGCGACACGGCGGTGTACCGCCTGCAGACGAACCACTATTACATCGCCCCCGGCACCCACGCTGGCACGAATTCGATGTGGCGTTTGAGCTTTCCCAATCCGGACAATCCGCTGATCCCGCCCGTGGCCGAAGAAGCCGTGCAGGGCATCGACCGGATGGTGGTGTCCTACGGCCTGGACAGCAGCGGGACCCAGACGGTCGGCAAGTACGTGACTGCCGATGCCGTCACCTCATGGGACGAGGTGATGGCCGTGCGCGTGCAGCTGTTGAGTAGCACCGTCAGGGACGGCGTCGCCTTGTCCGCACAGTCGGCGTCTTTTGCCGGCTCCACGGTGGTGGCCACGGACCGTCGATTGCGAACCCAGGTCACCCAGGTTGTGACCTTGAGGAGCCGCGCACCATGACATCCACAATTCTTCTTCGACGCTGCCGCAGCGCGCGCTCGCAGCAGGGTCTGTCGCTCGTCACGACCTTGCTGTTCACGGTCGCCGCATTGGTGCTCGGTGTGTCCGTGATGGGCGTGAACGTAATGCAGGAGCGCATCATCGGCAACACCAAGGACCGCGACTTTGCGCTCCAGGCAGCCGAGGCCGCACTGCGCGAGGCCGAACAAGACATCGTCCTCAATGTCACCGCCGCCACCGCGTTCACGAGCGCCTGTACGAACGGCCTGTGCACGGCACCGACGTTGCGCTCACCGATACCCGCAGCCGGTTCGTTGCCTGTCGACAAACAAATCGGCTTCGACTGGGCGACCGCCGCGAATCTGCGTACCTACGGCCAGTTCACCACCGCGCCAGCGCTGCCGGACGTGCCGCAAGCGCCGGTCTACGTGATCGAGAACATCGGAAAACTCGGCACGCCGTCCGGCGAGAGCGAGACCATCGGCACCGAGGCCGGCAAGGCGCGCGATGCGTACCGAATCACCGCCCGGGCCACCGGCGCGCGGCCGGAAACCAACGTCTTGCTGCAATCCATCTACGCTCGTTGAGAGGCACTTCATGACATCCACGTCCTACGGCCGGGCCCTTTGTTTGCGTCACTGCTTGCTCATGCTGCTGGCTGCGCCGCTCGGCGCTTCGGCGTTGACGCCGATCACGTTTTCGAACTACCCGTTGTTTTTGGCGCCATCGATCGACCCCAACGTCATGATCATCTTCGACAACTCACAGTCGATGGACGCCACGATGATTGGAAAAGTTATCAATGGCGATGACGACACCACGCGCGGGAATATTGCCCGCAGCGTCCTGCGCTCGACGTTGAGCAACTATCGCTCTTCATTCAACTGGGGGCTGACGGAGTTCGATACTAATGGTGGTCCGAGCCGCAAGACCACGTATGCCTACTATCTGGGAAACGCTGCCACCCTCGTCTACACAAATGATTGCGTGGCTGGTATTTCGGTTTCGAATGGCGGGCGGCGTTGCGAGTCAAATCCGCAACGTGCCAACAATTTCGACTTCTTCACTTACGACAAGTCGGGAGACGACCCCGCGATCAATGACGTGCTTTACACCACCGACCAGGGGCTGCAGATATACGGCGTTGGCGATACCGGAACGTTCGATAGCTTCTGGACCTATCGGTTGCGCGACGCCACCACCGGCTGGGCCAGAGGAAACTTCTCTTCAGATTTTTTCTATGGAGCATTCGGCGCAACCGACGCAGGCTTTACCCCTGAGACCGCCAATCACCCGAGGCTGATATTTAAGAGGCGAGGCTGGGGCTACTCCGACGGCATAACCGGAAGAGGGAGGCTGCGCGAGCCGTCTCAAACCGATTCCGCTGCACACTTCGGTCGATTGATGAACCTTCTAAGTAAGGAAATCGACGACAACGCAAGCACGGAAATCAAGAACAACGCCATCTATACGCCGCTGGCCGGCAGCCTGAGAACGGTCAGGGAATACTTCAACAACACCACCGGACAAACCCCGATCACTCCCCGATCCTGCCAGAAGAATTTTGTAATGCTGGCGACCGACGGCAATCCGACTGGAAAGCTGGACGGCACTTTGTACACGACCGCGCAGCGAACGAACGTCGACAATCCCCTGAAGTCGAATACCAATTGGACCTTCGGTCAGGCGCAGCAAGACGTATTTTCCGAGTTGACGGCCTTGCGGACCACGACCGTAAGCGGCGAAACCTTCGATATCCAGACCTATGTGATTGGCATGGGTGACTCGGTGGCAAACGCCAGCTCGAAAGCGGCATTGGACAAAATGGCTTTGCTGGGCGGCGGCGCGCCGGCGGCCTTTCTGGGAAACGACGAGGCCAAGCTGGCGACCGCCTTCCAGGCCATCGTCTCCAACATCCAGGGCAAATCCAGCGCGGCGGCCTCGGTCGCTTTGAACAGTGGTTCAACCAACCCGGGTTCGGCGCTCTATCAAGCCAAGTTCGACAGTCGGGATTGGTCCGGCGATTTACTCGCGTTTCCGGTGCTGGCTGGCGGTGACCTCAGCGTTGTTCCAAGCTGGAGCGCGAAGGGCACGATCAAGGCCCAGAACTGGGACACAGGGCGCAATATCTTGACCTACAAGCCTTCGGCGGCGATCGGCCAGCGCGGCATCCCGTTTCGCTGGCCTGTGAATCGCGCGGCACCGACGGCGACCGAGATGGACACTACCCAAAGCGCAGCGCTGAACCTCAACGCCGCCGCCGCCAACGACGGTTTTGGTCTCGAACGGCACCGCTACTTGCGTGGCGATTACAGCCGCGAAACCCGCAACTGCGGCGCGTGCG
>JANLPY010000478.1:0-11674 GCA_031367505.1 Hyphomicrobiaceae bacterium
CCTCGCCGATATCGAGGCGCTGCTGCCCTGGAACGTTGCGGCTGCCGCGCTAAAACCGACGCGATAGCGTCGCTGGCCGACCCGCCGCCCGTCAAGCGGAAACCAACGCCGAGTGCGACGGTCGTTCGTGGGGCGCTTACTATCTATCTGCTCGAGCCGGTCACGATGACGGCGCCAGTCAGCCAATCAATGCGCAGCGTATAGGCGGCGCGTTTGTCCGAAAGCGTGAATTGTCCACCGGTGGAACTGCCGTCGGAAAAAAAAGCGAACTCGGCGGAATTGGATACGGCTGGACTGGCACCGGCGGCTCCCGATGCCAGCGCAATTGCGCACGGTCGAATGCTGGTCGTCCCCCTGGTCTCGATGCTGTAGGTGCATGCGGCCGCATCGACACTGATTTTTATGGCGCGGCTCTTTGCGATCGATACTGTCCGCGCCAGCCGCAGGTCGGCCGCCATTCGCTGCATCATTGGTTGCAGGCGTGCGGGATTGCCAGCGGCTCGCATCGAGTTTGCTGACAACGCGAATGTGATTGAGATGATGGCGAGAACCACCAGCAACTCAAGCAGCGAAAAGCCGGCGTCCGTTGCCAGGGTATCGTCGCCCTCGCGGCATTCGCCCCGCGCCAGATCTTTCAGCTGTCTTGAATGCCGATCGTCGATGCGGTTGCGGCTCAGCCATGCGCTGTCGCAAGGCCGGCCGATTCCGGTCCAACAGTAAGGCTTGATCTTACCGCTCACGCATCGACCGCTGCATCTGATCCGAAAGTGGCTTGACCAGATAGCTCGCCATCGTGCGCTCGCCGGTCTTGATAAACGCATCGGCGGGCATTCCCGGCACAAGTTTCAATCCGTTCAGTTTGCGTAACTCGCTTTCTTCAATTGCGATGCCGCCGGTAAAGTACGATTGCCCTGTCTGTTGCTCTTTCGTGAGATCGCCAGCGACCCGGAACAGCGTACCCATCAATTCGGGTGTCGTGCGCTGGTTGAATGCGGTGAACCGGACGCGGGCGGGCTGGCCGGTGTGGACCTGATCGATGTCCTGGGGTTGGATGCGCACCTCGACAATGAGGCGATCGGACTCGGGTACGATCAGCATCAGCGGTTCGGTCTGATTGATGACGCCACCAACGGTGTGAACCGCCAGCTGAAGGACCAGTCCCGTGATCGGGGCCCGGATATCAATGCGCCGCAACTGGTCCTCGGCCGTGATCCGGCGCTCCTGTAATTCGCCAACCTTCGTCTCGGCCTCACGCAGATCCTTTGCGACCTCGGAAGCCTGATCCTTGTCGAGTTGCAGGATCTGCAGCTCAGTCTCGGCTATTTTGCCCCGGGACGAGGAGACGCGCGCGACCGTGTCGCCAAGCGCGCCGTCGTTGCGGGCAATCTCGCGGTCGAGCGCCGTAATGCGCGGAATTGTGGTCAGGCCTTTCGCCTTGAGGCCACTCAACCCTTTCAACTCGTCGCGGGCGACCTGGAGCTGAATTTCAAGAGACTTCTGTTGATCGGCGAGCCCCTTGATTTCCTGCCGCAACTGGCCGATGCGCTCCGAGAGCTGCGCCTTCTGTCCATTGCGCGTGGTAATCCGCGAGGCGAATAATTGCATTTCGCCCTCGATCACAGCTTTCGCCTCCGGATCGGTCAGCGCGCGCGTAACGATATCGGCTGGGAAGGTAATGCGTGTGGCGCCGAGCCGTTCCGCCGTCAACCGGGCCACGCGCGCCCGTGTCGAGGTCAATTCGTTGAGCACGATCCCGAGCGCCGATCTGGTCGCAGTCTCGTCCAACCGCACGACAACGTCGCCCTCGGTGACGCGCTGACCCTCCCGCACATTGACGGCGCCGATGACACCACCGGTCGGATGCTGGACCTTCTTGACGTTGCTTTCGACAACGACCGTTCCCTGCGTGACGACTGCGGAGTCGAGCTTCACAGCCAAGCTCCACGCCGTGGCGGTACCACCGAGCAGCAGGATGGCAGCGAGACCGAGCTTGAGATGCCGTGTGATGGCGGCTTCAGTATCGAGCATCATTCGGCTCCTTCTGTAATCGCGCGTGGGCGCGGTGCGTCGCTGCGTGCCGCTGGATGAGCGATAATATTCGATGCATTTTGCACGGTTTTGGCCAGGACTTCGTCGCGGGGACCGAATGCCACGACCTCGCCTGCCCGCATGACGACCAAAAGATCTACGGCCGCGATGGCGCTCGGTCGGTGGGCGACGACGACGGCAATGCCGCCGCGCTTGCGGACGCCGATGATCGCCTCGCTGACCGCCGTCTCGCCTTCGGAATCGAGGTTGGAATTCGGCTCGTCCAGAACGATCAGGAATGGCCGGCCGTAAAGCGCCCGCGCCAATCCGACCCGCTGACGCTGACCGGCAGAGAGTTGTACGCCACCTTGACCGATGCGCGTGTTGTAGCCTTCTGAAAATGCGATCACCGATTTATGGAACCCGGCGAGCGTTGCGGCCTCGATGACGAGTTCGGAATTTGCGTCCGGCTTGAAGCGCGCGATATTCTCCGCAATCGTGCCGTCGAACAATTGCACGTCCTGCGGCAGGTAGCCGATGGAGCTGCCGAGGATTTCGGGGTCCCATTGATCGATGCTCGCACCGTCCATGGTGACCTTGCCGGCGAGCGGTTGCCAGACGCCGACCAGGGCCCGAATGAGCGATGTCTTGCCGGAAGCGCTGGTGCCGATGATGCCGAGGCCCTGGCCGGCACTGAGCGCGAAGTGGGCGCGCTTGACGATGGGCTGTCGCGAGCCGGGAGCTGCGATGGCGAGGTTTTCGACAGCCACGCTTTTGCGTGGCGGCGGTAACGCGAAGCGCGTCTCTTTCTCGGGATAGCGTGCGAGCAGTTCTTGCAGGCGCACATTTCCCTGGCGCGCCGCGATGAACCCCTTCCATGAGGCGATGGCCTGGTCGATGGGCGCCAGCGCCCGTGCGCTGAGGATCGTGCCGGCGATAATCGAGCCTGAGGAAATATCATTACGGATGGCCAAATAGGCGCCAAGTCCCAGCATGGCCGATTGCAGGATCATGCGGAACGTCTTCGCCAACGCCGAGACCGCCCCGACAGAAAAATTCAACTGCCGCTGGGCGACCATGGCATTGCCATGCGCCTTGTTCCACCGTTCTGACATCTCCTTCTGCATGCCCATGGCGCAAACAGCCTCGGCACCGCGCTGGGCGGAGTCAGCCAATGCGTTGCGGGCGGATTGCGCCTCGATCGCATTTTTACTGGGTGAACGCCCTTTGTATTCAGTCACGACCGTCAAGCAGATGAGCACAAGCGCACCAAGAACTGTCGTCAACCCGAGCAGTGGATGCAGCAGGAAAATGAATGTCAGATAGATCGGCATCCACGGCAGGTCGAACAGCGCCAAAGGGCCAGGCCCGGCCAGAAACATGCGCATCGCATCGAGATCGCGAAAAGGCTGGAGTGTCTCGCCGGGCGAGCGCTGCGTCTTCAGAGGCATGTCCAGAACCGCGGCATGCAGCTTCGGGCCGATGACCGCCTCGACCCGCTCGCTGATCAGGATAAGGATCCGCGAGCGGAGGACGTCGAGCCACCCTTGGAAGGCATAGGCGGCAATCGCAATGATCGACAAGGCGATCAGCGTCGGCGTGCTGTGGCTGGACAACACGCGATCGTAGACCTGCATCATGAACAGCGAGCCGGTCAACATCAACAGGTTGATCAGTCCGCTCATCAAGGCGACGCCGATGAGTGCCTTCCGATAGCTGACGATAAGCGTCGCGATTGGCGAGCCGAGTGGAGCCATCGACTTGAAACGTGACAAAGAAGCCAACACCGGTTCCCCCTATTATTGTTTCAATTCTTGATCCGCATTGAAACGCTATCGCAAACGACTGCCTGTCCGCACGTGTCTGCTTGTCGAAAATGGTTTGTAAAAATGCATCTATATCGCCTCTGTTGCGCGTGTTCGGATATCGCTTGCGCCAGCATCAATTAAATATTTACCATTAATAATAGTTTGCCAAAATCGATCGTTGCGATCAGTAAACATGAGCAAATCCCGGGAACCAAACTGCGACAGCCAGCCATCAACCGCTCACGTTCATCAATTTCCTTCGCCAATGCAAATACTTGGCCAAAGGATTTCTCGGCCAGCTGTCAGGTTTTCGGGGACAAGGCGGAGCTTGCAACTTCGGCAAGACCCGTCGCGCGCAAGACCCCGGCGATTGGCTTGCCGTCCTTGCCGCGACTGTATGTCTTGATGCCCGTTGCCTTAAAGCGTTGTTCGACCAGTGTCTTGACCAGAAGCTCCGTCAGGTGCGGATGGCCGGCCACGTCCATGAGCCAGGGGATCGAACCGGACGTCCATTCTTCTGGCTTCAGCCGCGGACGGAATGACGGGTTGCTGGACAGGCGGGCGTCCACTTCATTGCTCACCATCGCCCACAAGGCGAATGCGGCGGGCATTTTGTGGCCCGATGCCTTATCCAAGGTTTCGTGAATGACGAACTGATTGCTGGTGAGGGCCGGATGCACAAGCCATTCAAGATCGGCCAGGAAGGCATACCGGTGCTGCGGCGATCGCATCATGATCTCAGCGATCTGGCCCAAAGCGATGGCGCGGCGGGCAGCCGTCAGTTGCCGGGCCTTGGCTTGAATTGAGCCTGAATCGCTCGTCCCCACAACGGATTTGATTTCAGCAGTACTTTTGCTGGTCATTTCGAAACTCCCGGTTGCTCGAAGGAGTGGTGCTGCGCGTGCTTTGCAATCATTTATTGTCACCATATGGCTGCGAAAAACACCCGATTCTCGAGGTGGATTTCGCGCTATTGTTTTCTGGGAGCTGGTACCGTTCGCGAATTACGCCTGAAGCACGTACAATACCGTCCGATAACAGCTGATCTCAAGCGAATACGAACGAATCGTGGTTTGAAAGGTTAATCTTGTCGACGTGTTGCAGGGTAATGTCGTTATTGGCATCAACCGAGATGACGACATTGGTGTTCACCTGCATCATGTGCGCCGCAAAGTCGCCAAAGTCCGCGAACATGCCGTGCCCAAAATAGATGACGTCGTGATTATTGTGCGACCAACTGAAGTCCGTGATGACGTCATGTCCGAAGCCAGCCCGAAAAATGAACGTGTCGTCGCCGCGGCCGCCGGTCAGAGTATCGTTACCCCGGCCGCCATCGAGAATGTCATCGCCGCGACCGCCTTCGATGACGTCGTTGCCGCCCAGCTTGCTGCCGCCAAGCTTGCTGGCGAAGTCTGCACTGAGTGAGCCAAGGCCATGGATCCCGTCGTCGTCGCCAAAATCGAATGAAGGGCTAGCCCAGGCAACATGCCCGTCAGCAGCGGCAGACGGATCAGGGCTGGAACTCAAGACGATCCGCCCAGAGGCTTCACCATCTGGTTGAGCGAAAAAGATGATGTTGGCTTGCGATCCGCCGAGCAATTGCGCAAGTGCCGTCGCGAAATTCGCCGCGCCTGTGGCCTGGTCCGGTTGGCTGGCCGGCCCCATATCCGTCGTTGCAGCGTCTCGACCAGTTCGATGCTCAGCCTCGGCGCTGCCGGCATCAGTCAACGATGCCGTGCCGGCTCCGCCAATGGCGGGTTCGGCTTGGTGGCTGGCCAAGCCAACTTCGGTGATGCTCTGGGGCGCCGGTGCGATCTGGCTCGGGTCGGTCGAACTAGAGTCCTGAGGGGTATTTGTGACGTCAGCGCTGACGGCGACCGTCCCCGCCGTCTCCGATTCGGCTTGCGATGATGCCGGACCGGTCTCGGACGCGCTCGTGCTGGCATGGTCCGTCAGGCTCTGCGGCCCGTTCTGCTTGGCATGGACCAGTTGCAGGACCGCGGCCACGTCGGACAGGTCGGCGGCGTCGCCATCGCCCAGAAGGATGTCGTTGCCATCGTCGCCCTGCAGCACATCGTCGCCGATGCCGCCAACGATGAGATCATTGCCGCCGCCGCCGATGAGGACGTCATTCCCCTGGCTTCCGATCAGCACGTCATCGCCGCTTGTGCCGTGCACGGTCACGCCAGGCGCCGTATCCGCCACGGTCACAACGGGTGAAAGCTCCAACGCCTTTGCTTCAATGACCGGCGTTGCGATCGCGACGGGGGCGGCGACGTCCGTGATGGAATGCGACCAGTGCGTGAGTTGCAAATCCGGCAATGCCGCATCCACGGCCTGCGCCGGCATCACATGGTCGTCGAATGCGACCGGTTGCGGAGCCGGGACGGTGCCATCGTCCAATTCGACCGCCACCACCGGCTGAAGGACCGGATCGAACGCAACCAAGCCTTCGGCACGGGCCGCCGTAGCTGTCACGGTCTCGTCGGCATGCCTCAAATCCGAAGACTGAGCGGGTGCATCCCTGTATTTCGTGCCCCAGGGATCGCTATTGTGATGGACGTAGTCGAGGACCAGCAGCAGCGATATCAGCCCCAGATTGCCGAACGATCGCCCGCTGACATTGCCGGCAGAGTTGCTTACGCTTCCGCGCAGCGAGAACGTGGTTGGGCATGCAAGCCGCGAAGGGCTTGCCGGCTGTTCTGATGCGGAAGCGCTACCGGCTAAATCACTGATGGCGTGCGTTGGCTCCTGCCTGTAGGCCGCTTCATTCAAGTCTGCTGGGGCGGCATCAGCGAGAGGCGCAAATGCGACATCTGTAAACTGGGCGGTGAAATTCAACGCCGGCGTCCAGCTGGCCGCATCGAAATTAAGGCTCGTCCCCATCGCATTGCTCGGAAATTGTTCGCCAGCATCGATATTTGTCATTTGGGACGAACCCTTACACACGAAACCAACTGTCCTGCGCGGGTCGCGCCGGTACAAGAGTCTTGGTGCCGCCGACCAGCGGCCACCGGAGGGGCCTAACGCTGCTTCCCGTCCGCGCGGGCTTGCGTCAATGCGGGCCGCCCTAACTCCGCGACCGCGAGGACAATCGCCTCAGGATCGTCGCTTGCCAGCACGATTTTATCCATACGCGAACGTGAAAAACTCTTTTAGCAGCAGTGTAGTACTGCCGGTCCCTTCGCACGTTACATCATATTACGTTTGTTCGTGCAATGCCGAGACTGGCAGTGAGTGTGGCGCCGTGCAATTGCCGACCAGAACCGCGGTTAATTCCAAGCCGGCGATTGCGCGATGTGTGCCACACGAAGCCAACGATACGTCGAGTTTCCATTTGGTCCGCAAATACCGAAAGTGCCTGCCGCGATTGGGCTCGGATCTGCGGGGTGTGACACGAACGTCCCATTTGGGCGCAAGGGCCGCAACCTGATTAGGTCCAGCTGTTTTATCCGACCTTAGTCTGATGGTTCAGCTTGGCCCGGCTCGGGTATCCACCTGTGAACATCGTTCGGCGCGTCGTTTTCGGAGGTAAGCGTCAGGTGGCGAGGCCGGCCGGCCCCACCTGGACGCCATAGCCGCCTCATTCGATGTGTTGTCCCGTCGCGGCCGTGAACAGGCTCGTCTGCAGCCGCTGGTAGGCAGCGTGGGCTGCCGGATCGAATGGCATCGTTTTCCCCGACATCACGAATCATCGCGGTGTGCGAAAATCGCGGCGAGGCCGTGAACGGCTGGTAAGTCAATCCAGGGTCGCGCACCGCTGTGGATTGTGGGGAAAACCCCGGTTCCGCAGTGCAATACCATTGCCGGCGCTATTCAGACGCCCGTGCATTCCCTGCACGAACAATTCTACCAGATTCCGGCCAGTTTGCGCGTGCCGGGAACGCCGGAATTGGACCTGACGAATATGCAACACCCAGGCGACTGCAGTCTGCAATCCTCGCAGAACCGTTCTGGCAATGCACCGAATCAGGTACATCGGACCTTATTATCCGCGCGGCTCGTGCTCTCGCGCGCATGGAGACAGATATGACGGATTTGAACACAGCGAGACGTGCCCGCCTCTTGGCAGGAGCTTCGATTGTCGCTCTCTTGATGACAACAGGTGTGACGGTTGCCCAGGCGCAGACCACCGTGTCGGTCGAGGCCGGCATTCCCTGCCCGTTCGGGGATCAGACCCAGACTTCGGCGACGCAACGGTTCTATGACGGTACGATCATCGGCACGCAGACGGCTCGACGCGCCTTCGGCATATCCGATTGCGGTGGCTGGAATGGTCGCATCGGGCTTGCGCAAGCAAAGCCTGGAGCGTTCCTTGGATTGGATTATTGGGGTGTCTTCTTGCGCCGCAGCGAGTTGCATCATGCGTCCTTTAGCGATGGCGTCGGCATAACACCATCGTTAGTCATAACTGATGACGGCGTCAGGACACAGGGTATTACCAGCGAAGATCGGACTGTCGTCGATTTTGAAGTCGGTAAAGATCTCGGCATTGGCTCTGGCACCAACCTTCGTGCCATCGCCGGCTTGCGCTATGCACGCCAACATTCTCGCCTTGGTTTTGGAGCGACGACGAATGAGGGAAATTACGGCGCTGTCGCGTCTACGTCGATCAGGCTCAATCGCACTTTCGAGGGCCTTGGTCCCCGCCTGGGTTTGACGGCTCGGCTACCGATCACGTCGAGTATTGGGCTTAGCCTTGGTGGATCGGGATCCGTTCTTTGGGGCGATCACAGCTTGAGCGGTACCGCCATCGATGCCTGCACAGTGGCGGCTCCTAACGCGTGCTCGAGCATGACATCGCTTGGGTTGACGCAAAGCAGTGGCAGCGTCACGAACCTCGAGGGTGAGGCGGCAGTCGTGTTTGCGATCCCAAGTCTCAACGGTGCCGAATTATCATTGGGTGTACGGGCGGAAAGTTGGTTCGGGATCAGTGGGCCGAGCCACGTTGGACTGTTAACGAATACCGTCGGTCCTCTTAACGCTGCCGGTGTTCTTCCGGTTTCCACAGCAGCAGGGGCAGCTGGTTCTCTGGATCGACATGAGTGGGGCCCGTTCCTGAGACTGACCGTGCCGCTGTCGGCCAAATAGCACGCTAGATAAGTATGGTTTCAGCATTGCCCGGATCGCGATCGGTCCGGGCAAACTTGTTTTCGGGGACCCCGTGCTGCTGGCGCAGTTAAGTGGCCAATACGGCGTTCCTTTCGAGGTAAGCCAGGGCCTGCGCCAAAAGCCTTTCTTCTGGCGCTACGTCGGCCGCTTCCGCCGGAGTGTCCGCTGCAACTGAGTTGCCGCCGGGGCCAAACTCACCACGCACGAGCGCATCGGCCAGCCGGCAGGCCAACTCCGCGCGATCCAGACGTCCATCCAAGTGCGGCAGCAGCCACTTAGTCACGGGATTGAGCAGCACGCCGGTATGGCGGGCGCCCGTGACCCACGGTTGTCCGGTTGCGGCCTCGGCGCGGGCCAACGACCATGCAACCGGCCGCTCGGCTGCCGCCCGCCCGACCGCCAACGGCCAACTCGATAGGCTTGCCCGGCCGCTGCCGATCAGCCGGAAGAGCGCCTTGCTGATTCTCTCGGCAGCTGCGGCATCGCCGGATCCGGCCGCTTCGGCAATGAGATCGGCAACAGCCACGGTCGCCGGGAATGCTTCGCCGAGGCGCGTCAGGCATCGGCCGACCGCAACGTCCGAGATCGTAAACGTGTGGCCGCGATGATCCTTGAAAACGATTGCTTGCTGGTTGTGGTTCTCAACCGCTTGCGGCATTGCCGCCAGTTCGCTGGCAATGTGCAGTGATGCCAATTGGTCCGGTTTCGGCTGACCTGGTGTTGCATCGGCCGCCGATGCGCGGACGAACAGTGAACGCCGGAACGTGCGGCCGAGGAATATGTCGAGATACTGCTGCACGGCACGTTGATCGTTGCCGGCGTGACGACGGATGTCGGCGGCTGCACCGGGAGCGGCTAACTCGGGGATGCTGGATGGCAGGTCGCCTTCGCACAGGTAGGCGAGGCCATGGCGGCTCGCCAACGCTGCTACGTCGGAGAAATGCATCGGCACGTTGTAGGGCGCGAGAAACTCGCCGAGAATATACGATGCCGGGCGCCGGGCGAGACGCCGGGCTTCGGTCTGCAGCAACAGGCCATAGGGCTCTGCTGGACGGACGGCACGGGCGAGATCCTCGAGGAGCACGCGTACCCGGGCGACGCGCGTCAGTGGTGGACCGATCCCCGCATGCAAGACGCAGATGTCGCGCACGGCATTCCGCAGATGCCAGCCCGGCAGGACATTGAAGCTGATTGTGGCCACGCCTGACGTGGTCAAGGTCTCCTGGCAAATGCGGAGAATGGCATCGCAGACCGGTTCCGGCACCCAGCTGAAGACACCATGGCAAATGATGTAGTCGAATTGCCGGCCACGGACATCGAATGCCGCGATGTCGGCCTGCAAAATCTCGATGTTTGAGAGTCCGAGGGCCGCGACGCGCTGGCGGCCATCGGCGACGTGCCTTGCCGAAAGATCGATGCCGGTGAAGTGCGCGCGCGGAAAGCGCTCGGCGAGTGGAATGATGTTGCCACCGGACGCACAGCCGATTTCGAGGATCTGCGCGTCCCCGGCGGGTGGCGTTGCAATCCCGTATAATGCAGCCATGGCGGCGAGACGCGCCGGCGCGGTGTAGGGGATCGGCATCGAGACGTAAGGGAGATCGTCGAAGTCCATCGCGCCAAGCCCGCCTGCGGGATGTCCCGCTCCGACCAATTTCGATTGAGTTAGTGTTCCACTGCGTTGCTGCCTGGACAAGACCGTTTGTGCATCCCGTGCATTGCACCCAGCAACCGCGGGGCAGCACGCTGGCCCGACCAAGGTCAGGGTTGGCGGCCGGGGCTATTATCCTTCCCACGTTGGCCCATTGGTCCAGCGCCGCCACTGGATGACGGTCGAGATCGTATGGACATTTGAGCCCTGAAATTCACGACCAAACTCTGTTGTTGCGATGTCGCTACGGCGCGATTGTTGGCATGAAGACAGTTGCACAAAAAGTTATCCCCCTGGTCCTTCGGTTGATTGTCGCGATAGGCGAGCCCAAGCAATCGAAGGTGCCGAACGCTAACGGTGGGTAGCTCACGTTGCGCAGCCGGTTATGCGGAATATCTCTCGATTTGGCAGCTCGCTCGTCAGTTGCACGCACCACCAATTAGGCGAAACGCTGCCAAATTTTCTAGGACGCCGCATCGAGATTGAAATGGGCTTTTTATGGCAGCGCTCCACCGAGAGCATGCCGGCGATACGGGTAGGAGTTGTTCATGGCCGTCAAATTCAACGTCACCGACCTCGAATTCATTCTTGCGCAAATCAACATGGCGGAGGCAGGCCAGCCACCAGTCAATCCCCATCTCGCATTCGGGCTGCGGCAGGTCGCCGGCACCAACAACAGCTCGATCCCTGGCCAGAACAACTTCGGCGCGGCGGATCAGCCATTTGCGAACGTGGCCGCCCAATTCTTCCAGACCGTGACAGTCAATATCGACGGTACGGCGCTGGATCCGAATCCGACAGTCGCTGGTAATATCAGCACGACGACCTACGCCTCGACGGTCCCGGGGCCTGCTGCTCAATTCGGCGTCAACGTCATCGACCCGGGCCCGCGCCTGATCTCGAATGCCGTCGCCGACATCAGCTCGAACAATCCCGCAGCCTTGGCTGCCGCACAGAATTTCGGCGCCCAGCTCGGCGACGGCTATAAGGTCTTCAATACCAATCCCTCGGGCATCACTTTGACCGGTGCCGATTGCTTGTTCGGCACGGCAGACGACATCCTGCCGTTGGACCCTAA
>JANLPY010000479.1:0-2173 GCA_031367505.1 Hyphomicrobiaceae bacterium
CCTCGCCGATATCGAGGCGCTGCTGCCCTGGAACGTTGCGGCTGCCGCGCTAAAACCGACGCGATAGCGTCGCTGGCCGACCCGCCGCCCGTCAAGCGGAAACCAACGCCGAGTGCGACGGTCGTTCGTGGGGCGCTTACGTTTCAGCTCACGAAAATAGGCGTCCACAGCGACCCTCGACTCCGGTAGCGACCGGCTCAGCTGCTCGTGAGCATTGTCCAGCCCTTTCGGGATCTGAATGGGCGCTGCCAGCACGCCGCCCCGCGTCTCGTAGAACAGGTCCGTTTCAATGGCCTCGACGGCGCCTGTCAGACGGAGGCGCGCGAAGACGCTGTTGGGACAAAAGACCGTATCGCCGTCGGTTTCATGCAACGATGCTTCCATGGTCAGCGCGCCGTGCCGGTAGACCGTCGCCGCACCACCGAAATTGGCGAGGCGTTCGAGGACAAGAACACGCTTCGCATTTTTGGCGAACGCCGCGGCGGCGGAAAGTCCACCCAGGCCTGAACCGATGACGATCGCATCCTAATGTGTTGCCTCGCTCATGATCGTCGATCCCGACGACCATTTACCGTTTCGTACAGGTTGAAGTGATCACGCATGAGATTCCATCCATTTTAGAATTTGGAAGACTGCGAACCCGAGGTTGCCAATCTGGCAATTGGATTGGGCTTGATCAGCCCTGGTGAAGACTTGCGCGGTGACCGAGCGCGCGTTGATCAAAAGCGGCAGCTGCTCGTAAAATTGCTGGAGCGGTACGAAGTGATCCTCGGCACCCGCCATAATCAGCATGTCTTGAGTGACCAGCTTGGAGACCTCGCGGCCGTTGTACGCTCTGATCTTGGAAAAAAACTCCGATGGTGATGTTGCGCCGGTCACATACATGCCTTGCTCGATGCCCCATTTTGAATAGAGGTCACGCTTCATCAGACGGTGTGCCATCATATCGAGTGGGGTGCTGAGCCCAAGATTGACCAACGCGTTGATCGCAGTCTCCACCAGTTTGCCGCGTCGAGACGTGACGCACTGGAAGAAGTCGAGCATGACGTCATAGGCTACGACCCGCTTGATTCGCGATTCGTATGCCGCTGCTCTGATGGCGAGGTAGCCGCCGAGGCTCATGCCGATCAAAGTGACATCGGTCAGGCCCAGATGGTCCAGCACGGCGCCGACTGGTTTTTCCCACTCGTGCGTCATCGGCATATTCTCGCGCATGAGCGTCGAGCCTTGGCCGGGGCCGTCGAATATGACGACGTCGTAGCCGCACAGAGCGATCGCCTTGGCGAATGCGTAGAATTCCTCGATGTAGGCATCGAAGCCCAAAAGAATGACGACCGTTCCGTTTGACGGCGCGGCGGGGCGTAGTCTCAAGCCATGGAGATGCCCCGTCCCGTAGGGTATCTTGGTCCGTTGAAGATCTTCGCTGTCATTGAGCCTGTAGAAGAGCTCGATGAACTTGTCGACGGCGCGCCGGCGATTGGGGTCAACGGGGCTCATGAAGAACTCGGCGGCGCAGTAAAGCCTGGCCGCAGGACCGAGAGCACCACTTTGCTCTTGTGCGGCAGCCGCCGTCAGAAACAGCGATTTCCAATCGTCGAAATCTTTGACCTTGGCGCCGATCTCAGCGAACTGCTGCTCCAACCCTGGGACCAGGAACCGGTTGAGCTGGAAATTGATATTGGGGTCGGGGTGGAAATCATGGAACACAGTGATCGGAAGCAAATCCTGGATCGCAGCGCGTAGTGCTGCCGTCGAGGGGCGAATTGGCAACTTGAGATTGATCACTGCGCGACCCCGCTCTTGCCAAGCGCCGTCACATTGTCGAGCAAAGCGCGGACCAACTGGCGGTCGGCCAAACGGACAGCCGAAAGAGGATCATGCGTCGGGAGGTAGACTGTCTTTCGCGTCTGCGCGAAGCGGCCGATCGCGTTGAGCGTGGCCCCCGAAACGGCTTCGTCCGCACTGACGCCGTCCACCCTACCCGCAAGCATGAGATGCTGATTGTAGGAGATATCTCCAGCCAGCATGATTGAGGTGTCGCCGTCCTGGATGACTACTGACACATGATCCGCCGTGTGACCGGGCGTTGCGACCACGATCACGACGCCGTCTGCGGTCAAGCGCCTGCTGGCCGCGAACGGCCCGAACCTCGCTACGGTGGCACTGCGGCCGC
>JANLPY010000480.1:0-4341 GCA_031367505.1 Hyphomicrobiaceae bacterium
GGCTTCCGCCTTGGGTACACGGAGAACGAGCCGGCCATCGATTGGCAAGGCGTCGAGCTGGACGTTGAATCCATGCCCGTCCTTGTTCGCCCAAGCGGCGCCGATCCGTAACCAGAACGGATCTTGTCCATGTGCCCTGTCTTTGACGGTGTAGACGGCATAGTCAGGGGGTGATTTTGCATCAGCCATGCGCCAATTCCTTCTGCTGGCGGTTTCTAGTGGACATGGCGAATCGTACGTTTTTGAATCCCGTTTACAAGTTGACGACGGCGCGTTTCTGTATCCGAATGTTTTGAGGAATGGTCGTGGATTTGGCACATCGCGGGTGGGTGCGATGGCACTGTCCGACACTCCGTCCCCCGCGACCGCCTATGTTGCGGCGGCGTCATGGCGGAGCCATGCGTGCCGTACCAATCGCCACCGTCGAGCCAACGCACCATTTTCCTTCTCTGTTCCTCATTGGCTGGTTGTCTCACCCCTCGCGGGCTGCCAGCGGCTTGTGGATAAAAATATGTGCACCCCTACCAGTACAATCCTTTCATCAAAAAATGCCGCAGCAAGGATTCCAGCTGGGACAACTGGGTCTCGCTGAGTGCGCAGCTGTGGTTACGCCGCAAGCGTGGCCGATGCGACCGAGCAGCTGGGAAACCCGAGGCATGTCATCGTGCCGGCAGCGCTTCGATCTCTAGGATTTCCCGGGCTGCTCCGCCACTATCGCCGGCGGGCGTCGATGTCTTTATCAGCTGTGCGGTAAATCCGTCCTGGCGAAACACCGCTCGACCTTGGTTGTCCGGCTTGTTGCTCGACCTCGATGGTGCGATCCAGGTTATCTCGACCTCTCCCCGAGCGTTAGCGCGGGCGACGTTCACATCGAACGGAAAGCCGTGCCATGAGATTGTCGAAGGGCCTGTTTGCTTGGCAAAACTAAGATAGGATCGAGCAAAGTTCATCGCTTCCAGCGCCCGAGCCAGGTGCCAGGCGACCTGCTTTGCGTCATGATCGATGACGCTGTGGCCGACTGAACGATAAGGCAAGCCGCCGGGCAAGCTGTCGGCACGCTGTCGCAGAGTGCGTTGCAGTGCCGGCCAATCCGCGGCTTCCTGGAGAAAACCTCGGGCGTCGACCAGCATTTCAATTGGCAGGTCATCGAGCATCAGTGTCGCGGCAACGATCATATTCATGCCATCTTGCGCGCCTCCCGGCCGCTCGATTTCGCTTACGAGAAGCCGCAACCGGTAGCTGTCATTCTCACGTGCGACCGGCGTCACGGTGAGGCGGTAGTTAATGATAAATCGATCTCGGACGACGCCGGTCGGAGGGGGCGGATTTTCGCTCAGTCGGTAGCGCACACGAAAGTTCTGACTGACGCCGAGCGTCGGGCTGAAGACAACCCTGGGCACTTCCTCTTGGGCTCGCGTCGGGCGCGGCATGAATACTGCCGCGCCACCCAGACTTGCGAAGAACTGACGTCGTTTGATCATCGACCGTACCTCGATCGCGACTTGTTTCGCCAATGTGCATCAACCAACAGACAATCTGCCTTTCGGCGCGCGCGTCGTTACCCCTTGCCGAAAAGCCACCGCATGACCATAAGCAGCAGCGTCGCCAGCATGGTGAGCGAGCCGGTCGTCGCCGCACGGCTCCACAGGCGCAGCGCCAGATTTCGCGGCAGCGGTGGTGCAGCCCAGTCTGGCGCGTGCGTGCCCCAGGTGCCAAGGAAACCGCCGTCGCCCGCAACTGTGCCCCGGTCGCGCAAGGGTACGTGCGCCCGCGTTATGATCTCGGACACGATGTCGGCGAAGTACGAACTCGCGAGCCGCGTTCCCTGAGCGCGCTCTTCGAACAAGAAGATCAGCTCGTCATTTCTTTTGCGGAGTACATATGCGCGTTGCATCATGGCCATCCCGAGCGAACGGTAGCCCTCCCAGCGCGCTTCGATCGCTTCGATGTCGGCGTAGGGGATGATCAAATGTTGCTCGGGGGGACGATGAACGAGCGAGCGTCCAGTCGGAAGGTCCAGCGTAACAGCGTCCCGAGCAAGGGCAATCCGCAAACCCTGCTTTCCCCTGAGATCGCGCAGGCAATAACCGACAAGGGCTCCGATAAACCCCGCGCATGCGGTCAACAACAGCCCGAGCGCCCAGTGATGTGTAACGCTGAGCACGGCGAAGCAGACCATGATGCCGGTGACACCGATCAAGAAAATCACGGCGACGATCGAAAGCAGACGTGCACCAAGCGGTAGTTGGAACACGCGAGCCGCGGTCGCATCGCAGCTTGGCATGCTTGGCGGCGATGGAGCTGCAGATGTCATTCGAGTGGCCTCTCCTATTGTGCCGCCATTTTTCCGGTGCCGTGCGTGCTTTCCTGCGTTGCGCACCTGTTGCGGGCAAGATTGATGCATTCTGCGGCAGCAGTGCACCTTGCCTGGAATGAGCAACCTGCACGTCATTCGCACTCCCCAGAGTGGACCTCCGAGATTGACGAGGCAAGCAGGCTGGCGCACTGGCCTTTCGGGAGCACGCAAGGCTTCTTCAAGAAACGGACACTTATCCCCACCCCGTCCTTGCAAACGACTGGTGACGTATGACAATGGGTGCATGCAGACCACTTCACAGCAATTCGCCCCAAGCGTCTTCGATGACAGCCGACGGCTGTCACCGCGTATTTGCGTCACGATCGAGGCGCGGCAGAAGCAGCGGGTCGACAGGCAGTGCGCCCGCGAACACCGCACCCAGAGCGAGATAGTTCGTTTGGCGCTCCGACTTTATTACGAGGGCAAGGACGAGTTCGGACGTCCGAACTTCACTCATCAATCCGGTTTATGACCACCACGATTGCCATCGTCATGGAGAAGGGCGGCGTCGGCAAGACCACCACGACGCTCAATCTCGGTGATGCCCTCGCACACCAAGGCAAGCGCGTCCTCATCGTCGACCTCGACGCGCAACGGTCGCTGACGCAATGGTGCGGAATCAGCCAGGTGGACGCGCGTACACTTTCCGACACCCACAAGAGCATCTATTCGGCCATACTGCGCGACGCCGATCCGAATGGCATGATCATCGACCGGGGCACCGGCGCCTCGCTCCTGCCGGGCTCGGAAGCCATGGCCGGTGCAGCCGACGAATTGAACCGCAGTCCCGTTGACGCCCAGTTCAAACTCAAGGATGCCCTCGACCGGTTGGATAGGAGCTGGGATTTCATCCTGATCGACTGCCCACCGGCGTTGACCGTGGTGACGGTGAACGCGCTGGTTGCCGCGACGCACTGCATCGTGCCTGTGAAGACCGATTTCATTTCCATGGCCGGTCTCGCCGACGTCTTGAAGACCATCCGCAACGTGCAGAACCGTTCCAATCGCGAGTTGGTCAGTCTCGGGATACTGCCGACCATCCATTCCGGTCATCTCAAGGAGGACACTGACGCGCTCGCCGATCTGGCGCGGCAACTGACGCCGCTGCAAATTCCGATCTTCGAGCCGATCCCGCGCAACACCCGCGTTGACCAGTCCTCTAGCAAGGGAACCAGCGTCGTCGCCTCCGCTCCCGATGCCAAGGCCTCCCGCGCCTACATCGCCTTAGCAACCCAACTTATTCACTACTTATGAACCCACAAGTTCCCAACGTTCGCCGCAACCTAACGCTGAGTGCCGACCTCTTGAATAACGAGACCGAACGCAAGGTGCTCTCGCTTTCCGTCGACTGGATTCACCCCGACCCCGAGCAACCCCGCAAGCATTTCGACAGCCAAGCGCTCGCCGACCTCGCCCAATCCATCAAGACGCATGGACTGCTGCAACCGATCATCGTGCGTCTGCCCGACCCACGCAAAAGCAATGAGTTCGTCATAGTCGCCGGCGAACGCCGTTGGCGCGCCTCGAAACTGGCCGGTCTCGACGTCATCGACGCGCTCGAATTGACCAAGGGCGATGTCGCCGAACTCGCCATCATCGAGAACCTGCAACGGGAGAACCTGACGCCGCTGGAAGAGGCCATCGCGCTAGACCGCCTGAAGCAGAGCCACAACTACACCCTCGACACGCTCGCGAGCGTCATCGGCAAATCCAAATCGAACGTATCCGAGACGATTGCCATCGCCCGATTGCCGCAAGCCATTTTGGACGATGTTCGGACATCGCAGCAGTCGACCAACAAGAGTACGCTGGTTGAACTGGTGCGTGTCGGCGACGAGAAGCAGCGTAAGCGCCCCACGAACGACCGTCGCACTCGGCGTTGGTTTCCGCTTGACGGGCGGCGGGTCGGCCAGCGACGCTATCGCGTCGGTTTTAGCGCGGCAGCCGCAACGTTCCAGGGCAGCAGCGCCTCGATATCGGCGAGG
>JANLPY010000482.1:0-6208 GCA_031367505.1 Hyphomicrobiaceae bacterium
GCCGCAATTCCACCGGATCTGCGGCCACTTTCTTGGTTAGTTCGCCTTCCGGGGGGGGGGCCAGCGCGGTCGCCCGCTTGGTCGTTCCGTTGCCCATCTCCCGCTCCGTTGCTCATCGCTGCAACAGCGCAGTCTGCCCTAAGTCGGCCGCCAACGTCATAAGTCGTTCATGGGGCGCTTACTGCATTTCCGACACGCGGCCATTAGCATCGCGAGCGAATGCGGCGACCTCGCCGAGATTTTTGCCATCGCTGCTGTAGACCGACTTGTGCAGCCAGTTATTCGCTTGCTGCTCGGTCAGCATGAGAACATTGGCCGGTGCGCCGGCGACCGCCGGGCCTTGTGGCGGTGTCGGTGCGGTCGACTGAGCCAAGGCGGGGAGTGGGCTCGCAAGAGCCGCCGCAATGGCAAGGGCAATACGTTTATTCATGAGATCAACTCCTGGTTCGGTTCGCCCTCAAGGGAACGTGGCGCTGATGTGCGCCGTGCCGAGACAACGCGCATGACGGAATAGCGTTCCATGCTGAGGTGTGTTCGTCGCAAAAATTGTATCCGCACTCACTCCGTCAGTACAATCCGCGGCGTCCGTATCGCCGCAGCACCGCTTTCCGCAGGCGTCCGGAATATCGTTTGTATGCGTTGTTAAAAAAATCGCGCGGTCAAACCGCGAGAAGTGAAACCGATCTAATACCAAAGGCTGCATGAGTATCTATTGCTGCCTCTAGAGGCTTTTGCTTGGTCGCCGGCAACGTTGCGGCCTCGTTAGTCCCAACCCCGCTATCCCGACCGGTTGATCCTGTGCCGGCGCATAACGAGGTCGATTGCGGACGGAAGCAGACGCGCACGCGATTTCAGCCAGCCGTGCCGGACCGCGAAATAGACCGGGAGAAACGTTAGTCCCAGAACAAGTTCGATGTTTTTTTCCACCATCCCATGCGAGGTGGCTGCCAGACCGATCGATAATTCAATCAGCAAAACCACGACGACGGCACCTGCCCAGAGCAATGTGCCGACAACTGCGCGTTCCAGCCGGCCGGCGCATGGCGGCGAGTCCAGGGCACGTGTCGTGCAACAGTCGCCTTGGCTGACGACGCAACCGCCCGCGAACGCAAAACGAGTTCCATGATTTATCTCCACCTTTCGGAACAACCTCGGTGTCAACGCCACACCGGCACTGACGTTCCATCCGGCTTTGAAATACTCGCGGGAACTCTGATATGCCGATGTGAGTTCTTTGATTGAGACGCCGCATATGCGAGTGGCGAGCATCTTTCAGGAGATTGCCATGCAGGAGTTTAATCCGACATCAACCGAGCCGGATCGGGCGCGGCCTTCGGGCCGGTATGTGTCGAGCGACGACATCGTGTCGGTGCTCGATCTTTTGGCGGAACTGCGCGATCTGACATTGTCGCGAAAGTCGTTTCTCGAAACCACTCGCATTCTCATCGCATTCGGCGGTGCCGATCAGCTTAGTTGCGACGACTTTAGCGTTGTCGAATTCGACGCCTGACGTTCAATGTATTCGCCGTCATGTATTCGCCGTCATGTGATCGTCGTTGCCTTTTGGCCGCCACGATAGCCGTGTGTCCGGTTGCGGGCTGGCTGGGCCGGTCGATTGGCGCGTCTGCCCCGGGCGCAGTCACTGATGCAGCAACAACGATCTTGGCAATAAAATCACGCGAAAATAAAGCGCCTCAGGTCCCCGTACGCCCCAGGATCGAGCGCGCGCTTGCGTCCGGTCCGATCTCCTCGACCGAGGTAATCGACATCAACTCGGTCAACCGCAGGCGGGCGCGGTTCACCCGGCTTTTCACGGTGCCGACGGCGCAGCCTGCAATTTCAGCTGCCTCCTCGTAGGAAAACCCTTCAGCGCCGACCAGCAGCAGCGCCTCTCGCTGATCGTCCGACAGTTCGGCTAGCGCACGGCGAAAATCGGCCATATCCAGGTGGCCGATCTGTTCCGGCGGCGTGGCGAGTTGAGCTGCAGCCTTACCATCGACATCCTGCACCTGCCGGCGCATCTTCCGGAATTCCGAGAAGTAGGTATTCCGTAGAATCGTGAAAAGCCAAGCCTTCAGGTTCGAGCCGGTCGCAAACTTGTCGCGGTTCGCCCAGGCTTTCAGCAGCGTCTCCTGGACGAGGTCATTCGCCTTATTGGGATCGCCCGTCAGCGAGATCGCGAACGCGCGCAGATTGGGGATTGCCGCAACGAGCGCGTCCCTGACTGTTTGGAGGTCGGTCACGCCCGCCGCTCCTTTCGTTCGAGTTCGTCCAGGAGTTTCAATAAGTGGTCCGGCACGTCCTCCTGCACGACCTCGTTGTAAATCGCTTTGAGCCGTTGCCCGATCAACGCCTGTGCGGTTGCGTCAAGCTTGATCGCCAATTCTGGATCGTTCGCATGCACGTCGAGGCTCGTTTCATTGGTTGCTACCCCCCGTTCATTTGTTGCTGCCCCAAGAGCGCTTTTTGGATCCGGCTGGGGGTCCGAAAAGGGTTTCCCATTTGAGTTCATTTTGACCTCTTTCTCGCGCCGATGCAAAACTACGCCGGACAATAGGATTGCTTGGCACCGACACTGAAACAACGCGGCAATGTTACAATGGTTCCACGGTGATGGAACTAATTCGATCATCGTGCGTTGTCGTCCGTATTCGCCGGGCCGTAACGCCCCCGCTGGGGCGCGAATTCCGGGGTACATCGGGCGAAGATAACACCAGGGGTTGTGTTCAATGACCAGTCTCGCACAGTCGATACATCCGCATTTGCCGTACTTGCGCCGCTTCGCGAGAAGCGTCACTGGAAGTCAACGCGGTGGCGACGCTTATGTTGCGTCGCTCTTGGAAACGCTGATCGCCGATCCCAGTGTTTTTCCGCGGCATCTTTCGCCACGTGCCGGGCTTTACCGATTGTTCCTATCGACGTGGAGCCGCCTCGCGGTCAACGCTAAAGCCGATCCGCCATCTGGCCCGTCGGCGGTTGCGGAATGCCGCCTCGCTGCGATAACGCCCTTGCCAAGGCAGGCGTTCCTTCTTGTGGCGATGGAGGGTTTTTCGGCGCCGGAAGCAGCCAAGGTGCTCGACGTCTCGCCGGCGCAATTCGAATTGTATCTCGACACCGCAGCCCGCGAGATTGCTGAGCAGGTTGCGTCGAACGTACTGATCATCGAGGACGAGCCGCTGATCGCGATCGATCTGGAAAATGTCGTGACCAGCATCGGCCATTCGGTCGCCGGCATCGCACGGACGAAGACAGCGGCAGTCGCCGCGTTCAAATCGCTGCGGCCTGGCCTTGTCCTCGCCGATATTCAACTCGCCGACGGCAGTTCGGGCCTCGATGCGGTCAACGAGATCTTGGGCGAAGCGCAGGTTCCCGTCATCTTCATCACGGCCTTCCCAGAGCAGGTGCTGACCGGACTTCGGCCCGAACCGACATTCCTGATTTCGAAGCCATTTCAGCCGGAGCTGGTCAAGGCGGTGATCAGTCAGGCCCTCTTCTTCGATATGAAGGCCCGACCGCGATAGAGCGTAAAACCACGCCTGACGCCGGCGGCAACTGCATCGCTGCCCGAACAGGTTTCGGGCCAAACAAAAGAGTCGGCGCCTGCAGAACATCGGCGCACAACCAACGCCCTCCCTTCCATGACGGCTGGGAGGGCGGGCTGCTGCCAGATTGCGACGACCAAGTACCGACGACCAGACCTCGGCCGGAATCCAGCCACGCGTACCAATCGCACCGGCTTCCCACTGAAATCGTCGGAGCCAATGACCGATCAATGGTTGTCTTGTCTAGGCTCGTCGGATGAAGTTCGCGACAAGCGTGACGATCAACAGCACGATTGCGACCCAGAACAAGATGCGCGCGCCCTCCATCGCGGTGCCGGCAACACCGCCGAATCCGAGGAACGCAGCAACGAGCGCTATAACGAGAAAAACGATTGCATAATGGAGAAGATTTCCCACGGCACCACTCCTTATTCCTGATTGGATTCTGCATTCGGAGTGTTAGGAGAACGCGCCCACAACGCTGCAGTTCCGTTGCGATAACGCGCAATTGTCGGGTCGCGTCGGCATGTCTGAATTGGCCGCTCGCGCGCCGGCCTTTGCCGTTGAATTCTGCCGGAACCAACTTCGCGGCGATGCGTTCTTTTAGTGTGCGAGCGCTTGGGTGCCGGTTCCCACCCCCCGCAACTTGGCACTCCGTCCTGCCCGCGACGTTCCTCCGGCGTCGCGGGCCATTTCCATCTGCACGAACGCGAACGCGTGGCAGTCCGGCAGCTGTTGCCTGGCGACAGATCGCACCACAACTGGAACCCAAAAGTTGGCCGCATGACATGGGCCACGCTTGGCGGAGTCCAGTGACCGGCGCGGCGGCAATACGGGAATACACGGGTTGTTGCGGGTTGCAGGAGGCGCTCGATATCGGCACTTCAGCGCTATGCGCGCAGCGCGTTTAATGTTTTGACGAGTTCGCGCAGTAGCTCGCTGTCGGCTGCATAGGCGCCATCAGGCCAGCTCGACATGCCCTCACTCACGGCGTCGAGACGCGCCTGCACCGTGAAGATCCAACGCTCGACGGCCGCAATCTTTTGACCGCGCGTGAAACCGATGTGCGCCATGAGTTCGAGCGGCGATTGGAATGTCGATTCCGGATCGGCCACCGCTTGCGTGCTATTAATCTGCATGATTTCGGCCATGGTTTTGCCTCTGACGCGGTTTTACCTTTGACGCGATGCATTCACGATAAACCAAGCCCCGCCCACAGATCGGTGTGCGGGCGCATTACGACAGTGCACTTGATCTTCTACGGTTCCGACACGGACGGAGTCATACGCTCGGATTTGGCGGCGTCGGAAAACAACAGATAGCCCAGTACCAGCACTCCGACTAGCAGTGGGAGATTGCGTAGAATCAGCCGGATTAGCATCGGCAGAGCGGTCGGACCGATTGCGCCAATCGCGGCGAGTACGACATCCGGGTTCGGCAGCAACGCTTCATTGCCAGCTTCAGGCCCGGCATAAGACGCAGCTTCCTTTTCGTGGGGTTGTGCTCCGGGATTAGTCGTCTCGGCCCCAGCCTGCCGAATGGCGATCGCTGCTGTGGCGAGGAGCCCGAAGCCAGCGAAGGCCCCGGCCAGGATCGTATTCGCCGACAAACTGCCGTACATTTCAGTGAGCCTGACGGACGCGGCTGCCGTGCCAAAACCCAACGCGATCACAAATGGCACCGCCATTGCCAACCGCGTTACATACTTGTTGACGAGTGTTTCAACGACGCTTTGCGCGCGATTGGCTATTTCTTGCATCATGACGGCGCCTCGACGTAGGCAATAGAATGTACATTATCGGCAGGTTTGCCTGCGTTACGACTTCCACAACGCGCCGAGAACGAAACCGAGCGCCGCCGCCACAGCGAGCGTTGCCATCGGTTGGTCCTTCACGGAGGTGTCGACGGCGGACTTCAGGTTGCCGGCGACCTGTTGCACATTCTCGCCGACCTCACGCCCGTGCTCGGCGACTGATTTGGCAACGTGTTCCATTTGATCGGCCACCTTGCCGAGCTGATCGCCAGCCTTTTCGCGCAAATCATGAACGGTGCCGGCGGGGTCGCTGGTGTAGCTTGTCTGGGCCATGATGGTCTCCTGCTGTGTTGAGTTGTGAGATAAGAGGAGAACGCGCAGCGCGTGCTTTGGTTGCAATGAGCGCGCCGGCGGTACGGTTATTTCCGAACGAAGCGAACGATCAGGCGCCCGGCCTCGACCATCTGCGTCCATGTGCGGTGCCAGTCGAGACGTGTCGACAATGCCGTAACACGGCGTGCGATCTGCGCGTGCCGGGCAGCCGGCAATTCGAGCGCAATGTGCTCCCACAGCTCAGGCCGCACGCCGTCGGCCCTGAGCGTCGTCACGTGCGCGTAGCGTTTGTGGCCAGCCCGCACGGAGCGCACGATGGTGCCGATGACGTCGCGATTGCTCGGCGCGTTCGGGCTCGTGCGCGTGTGCGGGCAATCGGCGACAAGCGCATCGAACACGCCGGCCATCTTGAGGAACTCGATGAAGAACGAGGCCTGCTCGTAAGCGCCCCACGAACGACCGTCGCACTCGGCGTTGGTTTCCGCTTGACGGGCGGCGGGTCGGCCAGCGACGCTATCGCGTCGGTTTTAGCGCGGCAGCCGCAACGTTCCAGGGCAGCAGCGCCTCGATATCGGCGAGG
>JANLPY010000483.1:0-5523 GCA_031367505.1 Hyphomicrobiaceae bacterium
CCTCGCCGATATCGAGGCGCTGCTGCCCTGGAACGTTGCGGCTGCCGCGCTAAAACCGACGCGATAGCGTCGCTGGCCGACCCGCCGCCCGTCAAGCGGAAACCAACGCCGAGTGCGACGGTCGTTCGTGGGGCGCTTACCCCTGCACTCGCAAAAAGTGAAGGGAATGCATCACGAGGTGCTGTGGTTGTGCGGCTCCGGCCACTTGTTCAAGGCGACACCGAGCAATCTAAAATTCGGTCACTGGTGTCCGCTGTGTTGGAAGGCGCGGCGTCCGGAAACGTCGGCGAAGAATAGCAGAGCGGGGTGGGCGCGGCGCAGAAGCCGACTCACTACCGAGCAATAGAAATCGCCCACACCGTTACCGATGTGAGCGAGATCGGCCATCACGCAGCCGCGATTGCCTTGTCAAGCAGGAACAGCAGCACGAGGCAGAACTAAATTTCTTGAAATATGGGAACGAGGTTGACCACTTGTGTCTCCGTCACCTCCGGCGGCTCGGCGCCGTCGAGGCCAAGGCAGTGGAGTGTGTATTCGGTACGAGTGCGCAAGGGGGGACTAATGAAGCCGGTCGCTCCGGACGACGTGGCCGTCGAGAGCACGGTTCCACCGGTCGAGACGGTGCAGCTTTTTGCGTGTACGGTGTTCCAGAACAGGCGTGCCGATTGGCCGGCCTGAACGAGTTTGGGGAGTGCGGTGAGGTGGCCGCTCATTTTCAAGCCAGACCCGAGGGCATCGACGCTGCGACCGCCAACGGAAGAGGCGGAGTCGCCGATGGTGAGAAAGTCGACGAAGTCGATGGCATATGCGACACAGCGCCCGGCAACGTTGTCGCAAGATTGGTCGAGATCGCAGGTAGCCATTGCGGTCGACACGCAGGAGCGGTCTGTCCGGGAGAGTTGATATCGGCCGCTGCCCAGAGAAACACAAGAAAAATGTGGGTTGCAGTTGAATGGAATCTCAGGTCGAGGTGGTGGCGGAGGTGGTGGCATATGCGGCGGCGAATAAGCCAGCGAAACATAGGATCCGTTGAAGCACGACAAGCCTACGATCTGACCCAGTTCGTTGTATGTCGCTGCGCCCCTGCCGGTTCTAATCCATGCCTCATCAAATCTGTCCAAGAACGCTTGGAGCGTGCTATTCGTGTCGATGTACTCGTTCCCGACGTCTCCATGCTCGTAATACGCAACGCAGCCCCACGGGTAACAATAGGAAATAGCCGCCACCCACAACGGTAGCGCGGCACTCGCGGCAACGATTATTGCAAGGATCAAGCTTTTGACGGTCATATATAATTTTCTTATAGATTATTGATAAGACTTTTCGTCACTTGACGCATAACTTCTTTTTCCGTTTTGTCCAATGTAATGTCTCTGTCGATAATATCGGGAAGATATTTTATGATCTTATTCACGTCTTCTACGCGATTTCCGTTGATTGCGTAGAGCTGTCTGGCAAGTTGCAGGTGTGCTATTGACAAGTTCGAGTTGATGTTGAGCGCGCGACGAAGGTCCTTGAACGACCCGCCTATTGATAATTGTTGCTGGTGCGGGTCGGCCATACGGGCGGCTTTCAAAAAGGATCGTTTTGCACGTTCGACATACGCATTTGCGTAAGTAGGATCAGTTCGAATGGATATTTGCAAAAGGCGGTCGGCATCATCGAGCGCACTTGCGGTTGCAACAGGAGACAGTAGCGCGGCTGAGTAGCACGCTTCTGCCGTCTCTCTATGATTGGTGCTGTGATCGCACACATAGAGAAATTGCCCCTTGGCGAGATCGTATTTCGATCTTCCGGCATTGAGCTTAGCCATGCCACACAGGGACAAGAGATTGTTTGATTTGTTGCGAAGCGACCGGGCGAAATAGTTTTCAGCGGTATTTACGTCGCCCTGAAGAAGATAAGCATGCCCTTTATGTGCCAAAGTGTCAGCATTTGTCGGATCGATGGCAAGTGCCAGATCGTAGTATTTGTGGGCGTCGGTGTAGGCTTGCTCGATTTCGTATACATAACCTTTCAACGCGAGGGCTTGAACATTGCTCGGGTCTCCACGCAGGACTTGATCGACCAGCAGTAGCGCTTGATCGCCTAATGTGCGTTCCTTGAATTGCAGCGATCCCATCTGGGCCAAGGTGAGAGCCTTGTCTAGAAGTGCTTGGGTGTCGGCCGGGTCTTTGGCGAGTCGAGCATCGGTCGCGGCCAGCGCCGCTTCGAATTCGTTGCTGTTGAAACTGGCGGGGAAAGAAGTGCTTTCGGTCGTTGCGGTTGGTTGGCCGGTTACGGGGTAGACCGGTATTTGCGCCCTCTGGTGTGGCTGGTGTTGGAGCGACCAGTAAAAGACGCCGAGTGCGGACGCACAAAGCACCAAGACGATGCTGATAATCGTCTTCATTATTTGGCGGTTCATACGCCAAGTCTACATGAGGGATCGGTCGGTCGGCGTCTAGCCTGTGGACAACGCAAGGGAGACTGGCAGGACGGTCGGCATCAGCGCTACTTGATCCGGCTCGAATGAGCCCAGCCAGTGGCGAATCATCGTTTGTCGGGTGGTCATTGCAAGAGAAATCGCCCACACCGTTGGCGATGTGAGCGAGGTCGACGATCACGCGTTGGCGATCGCCATTTCGAGCACGGACAGCACCTCGCGGTGCGTCGTTCTCGGCCTGTCATTCCACCCTTGAATCGTTGGGTAGTTGCCAGGCACTTGGATTTGATCCCGAATGAGCTGGAAGGCTCGGTCGAGATCTGCCTCGCTGGCTTTGCCGCGAATAGCAACGCGGCGAAGAGCGCCCTCAAGACACCAGGAACAAGCGGTTTTGGATTGCAGTGGGACACGAGCGTCGGTTTTATCGTACGCCCACGAATGCTGCGATCACGACTGAGGTTGGGAAAGTAAAACGCAGGTCTGGCCGAGGATTTCTTTCGGTCTCACGAGAGTCACTCCTGTTCGCTGACCCACACCGATGATCGATGCAGGGTGGCGAGCGGGAGCACTATTTGAGCGCGGGTCGTGGGAGATCGAGCTTCTGTTCGATGCGGGTGAGGCGTCGACTGTGGTCGATGATTTCCGGCGCGAAGCCTTCGAGGTTGCGGAGGCGCTTGCCCTGGTCGAGCATTTCCTTATTGATCATGCGCAGCTGGTCGTCGTGTGAGGAGAGGTGCGCAAACACGCGCTGGAAATTGTCTAGCATCTTTCCATTTAATTCATCAAACCGATCGTCGAAATCGTCAGCGAGGCCTGACATCATTGCTGCAAGTTTTTCGAATTGGTCGTTGGTCATGCTCTATATATTACGCGCGAATAATCTCTTTGCAATTGCCTAACAGACGCTTCCAAAATCGCGCGACGTGTAGTGCCTTGTCGCTTGGTTTCCTCGTCCATCCATTGCAACAGATCCGGGTCGAATAGTGTGGTGATCGATTTCGATCGCAAAGGGATGTGCCGTGTCATCATAGAGTTACATTTTGATGACCTGCAATTTATCTTGCTCAACTGTCTGCGTCCGCGCTTCATTCCATAAATAAAACGCCCGCTCGATGATTGCGTTGCGTCGCAATCCGGTCGCTTCGCTCAGTTGTTGCAACTCTTGCAAAAAATCGACCGGTAGATTTGTGGTGAATGAGACGCGTTTTTCTTTCCGAAAGATGGTGTAGGTCATCGCCTCATTATATCCCGTACTTTTCGGAAAGCAAAATCGCCGCATCCACAATCGAGCACGCTTCGAGTGCGGCGATGAGATCGAGGACGTTGCCGCCGCGTTTGCATGCGCCATGACAGTACCAGGCGCGTCCATCGGCGCTGATCCGGAACGCGCGCTTGTTGTTGCCATCGTGGATCGGACAGCTTGTCGCGTAACTTGCGCTCTCGCGTTTCAGGGGATGCTTCAGGTAGCTCCTAATCGCGACCGTCACCAGCACCTGGGCTTTGATCTCAGCCATATCGATCCGTATTTGTTGCATGGGCTCACTCTCGTCCGTTCATCAGCGATCATCAGCCCCGAGCCGGCTCGACGGCCGACGGTCAAGGCGACTGTCGCGGACTTATCTGGGCTCAGGCCTTGACGGGCGGCCGTGCCGGCTATGCTTGAAAGCGCTGCGGAGGCCGTCTTTCCTCGGGCTTGGGCGTTTCCTGCTGACTGTCCAGGACTGTCTTGCGCGCGCCATGTTCGGGCGTCCGAACACGCTGGCTGGCGTCGCAGCCATTGGGCGCAATCCAAAGATGTCCACGTGGTCGAATGGATTGTCCGTGGCGTGGGTGTAGACTGGAGGCAATGCACCAAAAACGCGGCAAGCGGTTCGAGCGGGCAAGCAAAGACGACGTGACGGCGCTGCGCGCGCACTTTCAGCGCACCCCACGCGACGAGGACATCATCCGGCGGGTCGGTGAATTCCGGTTCGTCAATTCCGAGCAGATCTTGCGATTGGTGCCGGCCATCGGCGGCGAGACCGCCAAGCAGATTCCGGAACGACTGAAGCGGCTGTGGCAATTGCACTACCTCGACCGACCCCGCGCGCAGTTGCAGTACTTCCGGCAGGGCGGCGGTAGTGCCAAAATCGTCTACGCACTCGGCCAGCAAGGCGCTAAGCTCTTGAGCGAACGTGACGGCACCCCGATCCACAAGCTGAATTGGACGCTGAAGAACAACCGCGTCGGCCAGCTCAACATCCTGCACACCGTGGAGATTGCCGAGTTCCTGAGCAAACTCGAAGCCGAATGCGCGGCGTCGGAGACCGTCGCCCTGATCAAGGGCGACACGGTCATCAAGACAAGTCCACGCTCCACCCACACAATGGAAAAGCCGCACAGAATCGCGGCGCAACCGAACCTGGCTGGGCGCTCGTTCAAGCTGGCGATCCATCCCGATGCCGTGTTCGCACTCGGCCTGGGCAACGACAAGCAGTCCAACTTCTTTCTCGAAGTCGACCGCGGCACCATGCCGGTCGCCCGCAAACTTTCCAGCATGAAGGCCGATGTTCGCCAGCGTTCGGTTTTGGAAAAGTTCATGTGCTACGCGCAGGCGTGGAAAGACGGACACGCCGAACGGCGCTACCGCTGGCAGCACTTCCGCGTTATCTTCGTGACGACGAGCGCCGAGCGCGTCGCGCGCATGGTGGATGTCGTCACCGAACTCGCCAAAGACCAGGACATGCGCGGCTGCAAAGGATTGTTCCTGTTCGCCGACGCCAAGAGCCTGCGGAGCACGCCGCTGCTCGACACCAAATTCACCAATGGCAAGGGCGAGCGAGTCGGTCTGCTCGATTGAAGTTGGCTGCACTCCCAAGAATAAAGCCCCGAGCTTTCTGGCCAGGGGCTTTGAGTGTTCTCTCCACCGGAGAGGCTGTCCGTCACACCTTCGAACGCGGCCGCTCATGGTAAAGCGTCGCGAACAGGGCGAGCAGATCGAGGAGGTCGCCGATGATCTGATCATCGGAGCGTCTGGTTGTGGTCGGGCTTCCCGGACGGAAGATCGCTATGATCTTGCCGTACAGATTGCGCCGACTGGTCAGGTTCGCTTGGGCTCT
>JANLPY010000331.1:0-5708 GCA_031367505.1 Hyphomicrobiaceae bacterium
CTACAACGCCCGCCGGCCCCACACGGCGCTTGACCGGCGCACGCCGGACCAGGCCTACTTCAACCCTATGCCGATCCGCACGGCAGCATGAACCCGGCAGAGGATCCACTCAACGACGCGGAGATTCTGTTCAGACAACCGAGGCCACCTCTTAGAGCGACCTAAACCGCGCGTTACTACTCACGGCTTCTTCGTTGGTTCCGCCTTCATGTCCTCGACTTTCTTCAACGCCTGATCTTTCAGCTGACCAGCCTTTTCGGCGGCCTTGCGGCTGAGATCGACTGCCTTGTCCTTCATGGCGTCGTATGTGGTTTTCTCGGTGGCCTTGAACGCCGGCGCCGCGGCGAGATCCGCCTTGGTCAGCGACACGACGATGACGCGGGCGCCATCTGGGCCATCTTTGAATGTTAGCGCATTGTACGGCACCGCGACGTTCTTCTCGCCCACACCGAGAATGCCACCGACGCCGAGGACGACGGTATTGATCTGGCCGGACTTGTTGAACGCAAGGTCGTTGATGTCGCCGATAACTTCGCCCGTCGGGCTTTGCACTGGCGAGCCGTAGAATACGTGCGCCAGCCACTCACCAGCCGGCTGTTCGATGACGAACTGCACAGGTGCTGCCGGCGCGCTGGTTTGCGCCGCAGCGGGCATTGCGAAGGAAGTTGCAGCCAGTGCGACAGCGCCAATCCATTTGTTTGAAGGCCGTATCATTTCAAGTTCTTTCGTTTTGAGTTGAGAGTGACACTATGGCCGCGAAGCTTTCGCCAGTGTTCGTTAAGGACATCGGCCCGTCAGTTATCGAATTGCTCATCGACGACGATTGGCGCGCCGCAGTGTCATAGTTTTGAACGTCCAGGCCGTCCGCAAGTTCCACCCATATTGCGACGTTACATGGACCAATCGAGATTACCGATCAGACTCTAGGCGTGCCGGCCACAGCACGGCTAGGCTCGGAAACTACTCAGGTCGCGGTGTATTGAAGATGCGCTCAGTTAGGAGCACATATGCTCGGGTGACAGGCGCGTGCGCCGGGATCGCTTTTGCGCACCAATACCAACTTCGCGCGCCCACTTGGAGCCCTCACTGCTATGGCCGACCCCTATCAAATCCTGGGCGTGAGTCGCGAGGCGACGGCGGACGCAATCCGCAAGGCGTATCGCGGGCTGGCCAAGAAGAACCATCCTGACCTGCATCCGGGCGACAAGGGTGCGGAAGCGCGTTTCAAGGAAATCGCATCTGCTTATGGGATCGTCGGCGACGAGACCAAGCGGGCACTATTCGACAGCGGCAAGATCGATGCTTCCGGCACTGAACAGCACCCGCAGCCGGAGCGCCCGTCCTACCGCCAGCACGCTGAATCACAACCCGGGTTCAAATACGAGCGGCATTGGAGCGGCGCCGGTGGCGACGAGGAGGATCTGATCGCCGAGCTGTTTGGCCGGCGCGCCTCAGCCAACGCGCGGGGCGCCGACGTCACCTATGCTTTTACCATCGCATTCGTCGAGGCGATCAATGGCGCCAAGAAGCGTGTCGTGATGGCCGACGGCCGCACGCTCGACATCACCATTCCGGCAGGCCTGAAGGATGGCCAGACGCTACGTCTGAAAGGCCAGGGCCAACCCGGATCGGGGGCGGGCGAACCCGGCGACGTTTTGGTCGTGGTTCACGTCGAACCGCACCCAGTGTTCCGGCGCGACGGCAACGACATCCATTCGGTTTTGCCGGTCACGCCCGGCGAAGCTCTGGCCGGCGCCAAGGTGACGGTGGAAACGGTATCGGGTACCGTCAAACTGGCGGTGCCGAAGGGCTCCAATACCGGATCGATTTTGCGCTTGCGCGGCAAGGGCGCTCCCTCGAAGGGCGGCAATGGCGACCACCTCGTCGAACTTCGGATCAGTCTCCCCACCACGCCTGATGACGACTTCATTCAGACCGTTGTCGAATGGGAAGCGAAGCACCCCTACAATCCCCGCATAAGCCAGGGAGCCCAGTCATGATCAGCGAAAGCGATCTTGTTGAATCAATCGAGCTGCTCGATGCGGATGCTCTGCAGCACTGGATCGCACTTGGATGGATCCTGCCGCAACAGGACCAAGACAGCCTGCGCTTTGACACCTCAGATGTGGCCCGCGTTCGGTTGATCTGCGAATTGCACTACGAACTGTGCATCGAGGAAGATAGCCTTTCCGTGGTGTTGTCGCTGATGGATCAACTTTATGCCACCCGGCGAACGCTCGGTGCACTCGCCGCGGCGGTGGAAGCCCAACCTGATAAAGTGCGAGACCGCATTGCGGCGCTAGCTGCGAGCACGCTGACGTCTGGCTGAGTAGTTTCCGAGGCTGCCTTGCACGAATGATCAACTGCTATCATTCTGCAAATGTCACTTTGTATGTCGCCAGCGTTACGATCGTCGCTGGCATCTGTTTGCGTTCTGCGCTGATCGCGTTTCTCGAATCTCAAATATACTTTCAGGAGACTTCCCATGCCCCTTATCAACGTCGTCGTTACCCTCATCGTCATTGGCGTACTGCTGTGGCTCGTCAACGCCTACATCCCGATGGACAGCAAAATCAAACAGATCTTGAATGCGGTCGTGGTCATTGCCGTCGTGCTGTGGCTGCTTCAGGCCTTCGGCCTCCTTGGTCCGCTCGGTAACATCCGCATCGGTTAATGAATCCGTCGCAATGGTCAGCGAGTGAAACGGCAAAGGCAGTGGACTGCCTTTGCCGTTTCGCAAAGCATAATGCAGGAAAAAGAAGATAGGCTGGTGTCACGCTGCGTCCGGCTGCGGCGCAGAAGGGTAAGTCGATCACGTTAGTGGTGCAAGCATGAGGACCAGCTCAGAACCGAGGCCGTCAATTGTTGGAGCAATCGTTGGGCTTGCCTACGGATCTATTCTCGCGGTTCTGTCCATGCTCACGACCGGCGCCGGTCACGGCACCGTCATCCCCCTTCTCATTTCATCAGCGCCTTTTGGCGCCTTCAGCTTAGTCGCTGGGCTGCTTGGTACGCCACTTGTGTGGGCTGCAATTGGGGTGCTGGTTGCGTCGCCCGGCCATGCAAAGAGGATCAGATTTGCCCAGGTTCTGGCTCTATTGCATTACGCGTCAGCTCTCGCGATCGTACTTACGCTCGTCGCGACATCACAGGACGAGCTTGTGCATCTGGCGCGTGTGTTGCGAATCTCACCTGAATTCTTCGCGGTGTGGGCGACGGTCTACCTCGGGGGGCAGGTGACGTTATGGTGGCGAATTGGCGGACGCAACCATCGTCCACCGGCGGTTTGAACTCTGCGTGCAAAGCGCGCAACTGTTGATTGTTTTTGCTTTCGTCCGAGCCAAGTGAATCGCGCGACCTACGGCTAGGCCGCCTCGGTAATCATGGCAACTTGCGGAGCCGATCCACCTGGGCGAGCTGCAGCGCCAGCGCTCCTTCCAAAAACTTCAGGATCGTTGCCAGCTCTTGGTCCGCTCGATGCGCAAGCTCATGACCTACCGGGTGGACTTCGACTCGCGCCTCGCCGCGCTGGAGGGGCGTGGCCTTTGAAGGTTCCTCGAACTGGACCCGGCCGTCACCCCAGCATACGATAATGCATGACCACGGACGCTTTTTTCAAAACGATCGGCAACTATACCCAACTGTCGGATGCGGCGCGGTGCGCCTGGGCATCGCTGTTGCGATCGCGACAATATCGCCGGGACGAGACCTTCGTTCGCGCGGGTGACGTGCCGACCGTGTACGCCTTCGTGGTCGAGGGCCTATTCTATCAGCACTACATCGGCCGCGACGGCAACATGATCATCAAATACTTCTTTCCCGAGAGCCGCATCGCCGCCTCGGTCAGCGCGACGATACTGCACCAGCCAAGCCTGTTCACGATCACGGCCATGGAGGACAGCACCGTCCTCGAATATGACTTCGCGGCGTTCAAGGCGCTCGCGTGCGAGTTTCCGGACATCGCCGCATTCTACATCAGCTACTTGGAGCGCCATTGGATCATCGAGAAGGAGCCGGTTGAAATCTCCTTCCGGCACGATGATGCCATGCAGCGCTATCTCGATTTCATCCGTGCCGAGCCGGAACTTCACAAGCGGCTGAAACAGCATCACATCGCCGCGTGGCTCGGCATCACTCCGGAAAGTCTCAGTCGTCTGCGCCGCACGATCGCTCTGGGCCGTCGAGCTATTCGCTGACACGATTTCTTACCAAACATCAATTCGCCGGCGCCAGCGTGCTTCTAAATCTGTTGGGCAAGCAACAGCCCTTATCGGTGGATAGAGCCACCGGGGCTCCAGCAAGGAGACCTGCCATGACCAAGATGATCTTCGTGAACCTGCCCGTGACCGATCTCGCGAAGTCGAAAACCTTCTACGAGGCGATCGGGTTCACAAACAATCCGCAGTTTACCGATGCGACATCCGCCTGCATGGTGTGGAGCGAGGCGATTAATGTTATGCTTTTGACCCACGACAAGTGGCGGAAGTTCACCAAGCGCCCGATCCCGCCCAGCACCTCGAGCGAAGTGATGCTGGCCGTCGGCTGCGACAATCGCAAGCAGGTCGATGCCATGAATTCCGCCGCAGCCGCAAACGGCGGCACCGCCGATATCAATCCCAAGCAGGATCACGGCTTCATGTACAATTGCAACCTTGCCGATCCAGATGGCCATGTCTGGGAAGCCATGTGGATGGACATGTCGGCCATGCCCGCAACCGGCCAGAAGGCATGATAACTTCGCACGCACAACGCGTGCCGCCGGCCCGAATGACGATCGAGCGGGCCGGCCACTAATCTCTCGCTTCGGAGGATCGTCACATGAAAGCGCGAACTACCGTCATCACGCTTGGCGTCGCCGGCCTGAACAGAGCCGTCGCATTCTACCAGAACGGCCTCGGCCTGAAATCTACCGTGGGTCGCCATCAGCGGCTGATTAACGGTTGCCGATGTTGAGTTATCTGAATAATCCTTCAAGCGACAACCAAAAGAAGGGGAGCGCCGCGAATGTCTATGCGCCTTGGGCATCTGATCGTGAGCGGCCGCTGGGACAATACCGTTGCCATCGTCGACATCGAGAAAGCGTTGGCGCCCGGCAACGACGGCACGCCGAACGCCATCATTTCCCGGCCCCGCGTGACACCCGACGTCGATACGAACGGCGACGGCATTCGCGATGTCTGGGCCAGTGGCCAGCCGATCGTTGTCGCCGTCGATAAGCAGGCGCGTTTCGCCTATGTCGTCAATCACTCAGGAGCGGCAACACCTGACGCCGCGGCTAAGTACCAGCACGGACATCCAGGCCTCATCACGGTTGTTGACCTCGCGGCGGCGCTTGATCCGATCCACAACGGCACGCTGGGGGCGGTGGTTGGCTTCATCCCCACCGGGCGCACCGGGCCAACAGGTTGCGGTTTGTCGCCTGATGGCCGCACACTGTTGGTCAACTGCGGCGAAGCATTGGGCAGCGAAGACGGCGGTGACGAAGTGACGGCGATCGACCTCGCCTCGCGCACGGTTGTGCGGCGCATCCCGCTCGCCGGAACGCCGGGTCATCCGGCGCCAGGGCCAAGCCCGCACGACAGCCCGCATCCCAGCTACGGCCGTTATGCCAACCCGACCGGCATGGCGATTTCGCCATTGAAAGGCGGTCTCATGTTCGTCGGCAACGGCGGCGTCAGTGATGTATCGGTCTTCGATCTTCAGGCGGC
>JANLPY010000336.1:0-1655 GCA_031367505.1 Hyphomicrobiaceae bacterium
CTTTTCCGTCGCTTACGTAAAGAATGGATGTCTTGAGCGTCGTCGAAGGATCCCGGGTCATCCGATATGTGTGATCCGGCATTTTTGCGAGATAGTTTACGCTGGTCGAGCCGAAAAACTCAAAGCGATGACCGCCTTCGCGATAGAGAATATGCGTGTTTCCCGTTTGCCAGATGGTGTCTTCAAACTGGGACCACCAGGACGTGCCAAAAGATTCCTCAGAAGCTGACCTGCGGCCCTCGTCGGACGAAGAGTATTGTCTAGAAAACTCAAAGCGGGAATCGAGCGGCGACTGCCAATCAATGGAATTCTCAACCTTCTCCAGCGTTCCCAACAGGATAGGATTTCCAAATCCCCCATTGGTGAACCCAGGTCCACCCGCGCCGCTCCAGCCTCCGCCTCCTCCGGCACCGCCACCTGTGCAGCATGTCCCTGACGGGCACCTGCAGTCATCCTGCTTGGGTACTGCGCCGGAGCCATAGTTGGTATTGCCAACCTTCCGCCAGTACTGAGCCGTGGTCCATGACTTGTCGGTGGACGTTCCGTGGGCAGGGTCAGACAGGTGGTAGTTGCACGAGTATTGCGTCACCTCTCGTTGGCTACCATTCCCTGAATAGGCAATCGGATACATCGACACCAATGTCTTGACCGGCCACAATATCTCCAAGTAGGCGGCCTCACTGCAGGTCGCCTCTGGGGTCGGCTTCGTGATCGCAAGCGGACTTCCTGGTGTCAAAATAGACCAGACCGTCTCGTAACAATCGGTCGCGACAGCTGCGGTTGGCACGGCTATGACCGCCAAGGAAACAACGGCGTTGCGCAAAAACCTGCGGATTTCAAAGAAATTCATCCGAAGCACCTCATAAAACAGGTTGCTAGTGTTCACCACCTGACGGATGATTCCTCTTGTCTTTCCGGTGTGCTATTCTCGCGGCATGAGACGAGATGACATTTGCCTATACCTTGGCCCCGCTGACCGAAAGCGGCTTCAAGCCTTGCTGACCGACCGAAATACGCCGCGCAAGGTCGCATGGCGGGCCGAGATCGTTCTTGCGACGGCAGATGGCTGCGGCACCAATGAGATCATGCGACGCGCAGAGACCTCCAAGCCCACCGTCTGGCGCTGGCAAGAGCGCTATCTTGACGAGGGCGTGGCCGGGCTCCGGCGCGACAAGACCCGACCCTCGCGTGTGCCGCCGCTGCCTCGGGAAACGCGCCTGAAGGTGATTGCGAAGACGGTGCAGGAGACCCCTGCCAATGCCACCCATTGGAGCCGCTCCACGATGGCAAAGGTCATGGGGATTTCGCCGTCGAGCGTTGGACGTATCTGGGCGGAGGCTGGCCTGAAGCCGCACCTGACGCGCGGGTTCAAGGTTTCAAACGACCCGATGTTCGAGGAGAAAGTCACCGAGATCGTCGGGCTTTACCTTGATCCACCGGAGCGCGCTGTCGTGCTTTGCGTCGACGAAAAGTCGCAGATTCAGGCGCTTGACCGCACCCAGCCAGGGCTTCCCCTCAAGAAGGGCCGCGCGGCAACGATGACCCACGATTACAAACGCCACGGCACGACCACGCTGTTCGCGGCGCTCGATGTGAAGTCCGGCATGGTGATCGGCGAATGCCTGCCGCGCCACAGAGCCAAGGAATTCCTGCGC
>JANLPY010000342.1:0-6746 GCA_031367505.1 Hyphomicrobiaceae bacterium
CCGTACAGAATTGGAAATTCAACGGTTGCCTTCAGAATAAGCGCGGCCACAGGGTTTAGATCATTGCAGATACTGGTAAGCCCGAGCCGCTCTGCCTCAAATGGAATGCTGCCGCCGCCTGCTGTCGGATCAAGTACAACAAATTTAGAGGCTCCTTTGCCTCCGGAAGCTTCTTCAATCGTCACGCGGTCTCGTTCATCGGGGCAATACTTGAATGCTCGGGGGTACCCATATGGATCGTTACCGAGATCAGCTCCAGTTCGGCGAGCTTTGTCAATCTGTTGCCTAGTCGCGACAGGATCACCATGGATGCCAAGCGTGTGCAGAAATTGTGATCGATCAGCATTCGCGGGAAGGATGGAGGCAAGAATAGCAGCTCGGGATGCTACTAACGGTCGACGCGCCCACCAGACATGAAGATAATACGTGGGAGGTAGCGCAGTCATTGAGCGGCGCTCGCGCACGCTCTCCTCGCCTAGCGCGGCGATTGGGAGCCAGCGCTCAATCAGTCTCGTGTCGATCATGCTTGGTCTCAACCACGCTTGGGATCTGTGAGGAGATAGCGGAGCGCGGTCAACACGCGGCGCGGGTTCTTTCGATGCATGGCCATGCCAAGCCAGTAGGCTGCTTCTTCGCGCCCCATAGCCTCGATGCCTTCGGCGACCGCCCGCATGTTGTCACGGCTGCGCATCGGCGCCAGCGTACGGAACAGAAGTCCGAGCATCAGCGCCAAGTCTTCGTTGACGCGATGACCTTCCTTGCGCTGTCCCTCGCGGCCCGTAAACTTCACGCCGGCTTGCGTGAGCCGCCGCAAGACGCGATGCTCGACCAGAGCCAAGTTGCGCCCACGGAGTCCGGCCACCCTCGTTGGCGACTTGAGATGCGGAGAGGCGCGAGATGGCAGCTGCCAGACTTCGATCTCTGTGTCGCTCGCGCCATGCCTCCTCGTCCGGATCTCATAGGAGGGGGCAGACTGCTGAGGCTCCACCGCCTTGAACCTTTGAATTCGTGCACTCATGACTGCGCCTCCGCCGATGCCGCGACATAGGCCGCGCCGCTAGCATATTTCGATATCTGGTCGGCGAGCTTCTCTGCAGCATCACCAGCCATCGGCAATCCTTCACCGAACGTCAGCTCGAACCGAGCCTGCACGGTCTTCTCCTTCGCCGCCCTGAGCTGCGGCTCCAGGAAATCCCTGAGAGGTTGGGCGTCGGCGGGGGTTCCCTTGAACTCTAGCATGAAAGAACTGCCGCCGGTCGTCTCATAGCCACCCTCGAAAATCGCGAGTTTTTGGTCCGCCTCCCGCACTGCCGTGACGGCACCAAGTAGTCTGAAGGCATCGCCGGCATCGAACATCCGGATGGTGAGTGACTTGATCTTGACGACCTTTGCGCTGCGGGCCTGCTCCCAGAGCCGGAGGAGTGCTTCGCGAAGTAATCCTTCGGCCGTGAATGACGACTCTCCAGCCTTAGGGGCAGGCGCCGGACCTCCCGGACTAGTTCTGCCACCTGCCGGTCCTTCAGAAAAGCCACCACCAGTGGGCGTTGGTCCCCCAATAGGCCCAGGGCCAGAGGTCGATGAGCCCGGATCGACCGGAGCCGATCCTGCTGGCTTGGGTGCTGGACGCGGCCAAATGCTGCGTTCCGTGGCGTAGGCCATTGTAAAGACGAACGACTGCTCGTCGATGCTGATCGTCGTCAGCGGATCACCTTTGCCATAAAGTAGCTCGCCGCGCCGATAGACATACTCGCCTTGCTCAACGCCCCGGTTGATCCCTTTTAAGAAGACGCCATCGCCAACGAGCATCGGCAGCGATGGGTCACGCCTGAATTCCTCACGCAAGGCAGCCGTCGTGATCTGGCCCTTTTTTAAAGGCGTACGGTCGCGCACATAGGTCGGCGCGTCCGGTTCGTCTTCAGATGTTCTGAGTTTGCGCAATTCGCGCAGCGCACGAACGACCTGCTGTTGGCCAGCTCCGGGCTTCTCCGAGGCCGAGTGGATATCGAGTGCGCTGTGCGCGAGATCCACAGTTGCTCCAGGGACTCGAGTCCGAGATGGATAAAAAACGTGTCGGTAGCATTGCTGAATCGCAATCGCAACCTCCGACTCCGACCTTGAATCGATCTCCCGAACCTTGGCCTGTTGGTGCTCAGCAAGTTCCTTGAGGCGTTCTGGCTTGACCAATTCACGCAGCGCAAGTCGTCGAGCGGTTTTCTGCTTCATCTCGTCGATGCGACCATCGTCGGCCACTACGAACACGAGATTATTCCGAAGCGCGCGAAGGCTGCCACCCTCGGCACCTTTGCGTTCGAACGTTCGAGTGATCAGCTCTGGCACCGCATCGACGGTCGCGCCGACGTTGCAACCGTCGTAGGACATGACGGCAAGGAACGGTCGGCCACTTCCAATTTCGTCTGGCATATCCCATGGACCACCAGGGAACGCGACGGCGTCAAACACCTGTCCCTCGAATATCCTCTTGATGCGGTCATTCAGGTCCGCACGCAGTTCGCCAGGATCAATATACTGCTCTTGCCGCCGAATAATCTGGGTGAGATTGGCCTCGGCAAGGAATCGCAGCGGCGCTCCAGGTCGATCGTCGAGGTAGGCTGATTGCCCAATGAATTTCTGGCGGGCCGCTTCGATAAAGCTGATGTCAGTCTGCGGCCCAACAATCGAGTAACGGAGATGCTCTGGGCTCAGCCCCTTCAGCTGGTCGTTGAAGGCTAATGTGTGCACGAAAACAGTTCGCGCCACATAGGTTGCATATGGCGGCATGCCACGGTGGGCTTCTTCGTCGATCTCTTGCGCCAACGCCTTCTTGTTGGGTTCCCCAGCGATGTCGTTTCGCAGAGCCGGCACATAAATTGACTGGCCGAGACGCGTCACGATTTCCTGACGAATGGGCTCAAAGGTCGGGTCGATATGATGCAGATGGATCGCGGTAGCGTCGCTCGGCCGCTCGCTCCAAACGCGAGCTACTGTCCGGCCAAGGATCCGCAGCATCCCACGCACGCGCTGGAAATTCGCAAGTGTCGCTGTTTTACCGGTGAAAGTTGCGAGGACATCGGGATGAAGCGGATAGCTGGCGCTGAATTCTGCGGCTGTTTCAGACTTGGATGCCTCTGGTGACAAACTGCCCTTCTGAGCGGCCCATAATTGGCGATATGCGTCGACGACGGCGCCTGCCCTCTGGTCGTCAATGCGCTCAAAGAGGCGACGACGGAGCACTTGTATCGTTTCGTCATCCTCGGTCGGGTTTAGGAGCGTTGCCTTGCGGGCAGATACGCTCTCCGCCTCCGCCATCTTATTCGCGATGAACTGGTTCTCCGCGCTGTAGGCATCGCCAGCGATCCCGTCTTTGCCGATAGCAAGAGTGTAAACGAGAGCGGCGTTGCTCGATGATTCAACGGCCTTGAACAGTGACGTCAGGAATGCCGTCAACTGGTCGCGAGCGCCATGGCGGTTCTGGACCTTGCGCAGGTAGATTGAAAGCTCATCTAGCAGAATAAGCGACGGGTGCCCGGCAAATAGTTCAGCGATTGTCTCCGCGCCGGGGGCCATGCCCTCCTCATCAGAACGCCGGAGTCGTTCGTATCCTTCCCGTCCGGCCAGAGCGTAGGCAATTTCGCCCCAGGGAGTGAACGCAAGCACCCCTTCACCCATGCGCCGTCCGTTTGCAGGATCGGCGTTCTCGCCATCGAAAGCCGCGATGCGTACATCACCTTTTGGGATCAGGCGAGGTTCGATGAACTCGGCTGGGGCAGCAACACCTTTCATTCCGCGAGCGGCGTGGACGAGTGCGATGAGGCCATGGGTCTTACCGCCACCAAACGATGTATCCAAGCGGAAGATCGCTGAGACGGTACTGCCGCCGCCACTGAGCCGAGAGCAGACGTTGGCCAACAAGTTTCTCAGTCCGCGTGTGGGGTATGTATTCGCGTAGAATCGGACTGGATCGGAGTACTCGGCTGGCCCGCCACCGCCGCGCAGGACATGGGACAAATCTGCAGCAAAATCCGAATCACTGGAGGTCCCAGCTAGAACGTCTGGGCGCGGCTTGCAGAGATCATAGATCAACGGCGCGGTGATCACGGCGAGTCGCCCCCCTTTGTTGCTGAGCTACAGCTAACTCACCCGATCGACCGGCACCATCCATGGTAGGTCTGCCACCCAATCAGTTGGGGACAATTCCGAAAGAGGATTCCAGAGAAAGGGTACGCACACGGCGCCGCAATGCTTCAGCATTGCGGTCCTCGTATCGTCCAACCTAATTTTGTGTCGGATGCGCCCCATGTGTTGCAAATGAGTAACATGACCGGTTGTGGTCGTGTGTCACGAGCGTAGCCGGTCCACACGGTTGCGCGCAACTGTACGAGGGATGAAGGAGGACCCTTCGGGTTCGGCAATCAGGTGCTGATCCCAAGCCACTGCAAGCTGCTGCGGTCAACGTGGTGGTGAGCGTTGCAGCCAAGTCTGTACAACAAGTCCAGGCGGCAAGGTCGAGAGAGGCGAACGCAAGTGAACCGTCGCTGAAGTGTCGAAAGCGGATTAGGCGATGTCAAAACCGGGGGATGACCCTTCCTTCGGGATCAGTTCGGGAGATGCCTGAGACGGCCCGAACGGCATCCGGCATGTAGACGGCGCGAACCTCGACCAGGCTTTCGTATGGAACGTGAGAACCTGCACTGCGTCACGCCGCCAGCCCTGCTGCTGCACCCCAACAAGCGGACGCGTCGGCGACTGTCTCTGTGTCGCCGATCACGATCAAGCCGAGGTCCGCAACTGGGATGTCGGCACTGCACCGACGCGTTCTCGGATGCTAAGCGAGGGGCTTGCGCCCAATATTGATCCTGCACCATGTTCTGGCTTGGCGAAGGTCCGAGTGAGGTGCACCGTCCATCAATCGGCTGACTTGGTGGGGCCAGCTTCGGAAGCTCGCATTTGGCCGCGTCCCCGACAATAGACGCGCCTATATAGCCGACCCCATGAGCAAAGGCCGATGGGTATCATCACGGTCGGTGACCGATCCCGTTTGAAGCGGTCCGAAACGTTCCGTCGGCCAGTTGATGTGATGTACATACGTCGGCGCACGGAAAGCACTTCCTTTCATTGGTCGACAACCGATCGAACCGAGTTGCCATCTGAGTTCATATTCCTCGCCATATGCGCCCCTGAGGATAATTCCCAGTCGCCGGTTCGGGGCGGACGATCTACCCAGCCATCACGAGATCGGCGGGCAGATTCGTCTTTAGAAATCCTTACCGAGCCTGCCGGGTCATCAGTGTCGTTGCTCATTGCGTTTGTCGTGCCCGTGTTGAGGGGCATGAAGCCGAACCCAATCGCAGGAGCATTTCGTGGCACGCACTCGCTGGAAATCATTCACCGTTAGCCTCGCCATGTCGGCTGCCGTCATGGCGCCCGCGCACGCGCAGGATTGGGGTTGTCAGGTGCTCCTGTGCCTCGCCAATCCCGGCGGGCCGACGCAATACGCCGAATGCGTTGGACCGATCTCGAAGCTGTGGGATGCGCTTAGGCGCGGCAATGCATTTCCGAACTGTAGCGGCGCGAGCGCATCGACCAGCGGCACCGACGGAAAATTCTATCGCAAGCACGGCTACGGCTATGTCGACGTGACGCCGACCGGTCAACCAACCCAACGCTTCTGGTACTGACACCATGGACATCGCTTTTCTGGAGCTGGCGCACCGCTGTGCGCCCGGCATCGAGATCTCATTGCCGACGCTCGCTGCCGTCATCAGTGTCGAGAGCGGCTTTGCGACGCTGTCGATCCGCGTCAGCGGTCAACGAGTCGAGCCGATGCCTAAGACAAAGGGCGAGGCCATCGCGGTTGCGGTTGGATTCATGGACGATGGCAAGTCAGTGGCCCTCGGCCTTGGCGGCATCGACAGCGGCAAGCTGTCTCGCGCGGGCCTCAGCATCGTCGACGCGTTCGACGCCTGCCGCAATGTCGCTGGTCTGGCTCAATTGCTGGATAGCGAACTCGCCAGTGCCCGCAAAGCGGGACACGCCGGTGCCGCCGCCGAGCGCGCAGCTCTGATCAAGTACGGCGGCAACTCCGCCGGCGGTTCAGGCGCGGGGTACGACATTCGCGTTGCCGAAGCGCGCAGCAAGCTCGGCAGCGATCTGTCCGCCGTCGTCGTGCTTGAACCCGGTCCGCAGCGACCGTCGATCGTCGTCAGAGAAGCCCAGCCCGCCGAACTATTGGCCATGCCTTCGCCCGCTGCTGCTCCACCAAAGCCAGCTCCCGTCTGGGACGTGTTCGGCGCCGCCGGCACGAAGTCATCCATCTTGGTCTTCACACAACAGGAGAAACTCAAATGAAAACCCTGCCATCCCAGTCCCGTGCCGTCATCGCTGTCTGTGCCATGTGCTTGGCTGTGTCCGTGCTCGGCGCCGAGCCGGCCCACGCGGATATTCCAAGCGTCCTCCAGAACATCGTCACCATGCTCACGGGTCAGGTCGCCCGGCTGCTCGCGATCATCGCCGTGATCGCCACAGGCATCGCCTGGATGTTCGGGCACATGGACCTGCGCAAGGCCGCCTTCGTCGTGCTCGGCATCGCGCTGATCTTCGGCGCCTCTGAGATCGTCTCGTCGATTGCGGGAGCGTGACCGTCATGTCTGAGGCGGCTGCGCTCGAAGACGACACGCTGTTTCTGGCGTGCACCCGGCCGGCCATGATCGCCGGCGTCACCATGGAGGCGATGGGGATCAACGTAATCG
>JANLPY010000356.1:0-3329 GCA_031367505.1 Hyphomicrobiaceae bacterium
AGGTGATGTCCTGCTAGGTCGAAAGGCTTATCGAACGGCATGGTGAAGGAGTGACCAACGCCCGGATAAACGACGACCTCAAAATTGGGCTTGCCCTTGAGGGCTTGGCAGGCGGCCACGGGGCCTGTCCAGTCGTCCTGATCCCCGATCATGACCAGGGTCGGAACTGATGCTTCGAGGTTGTCGTAGCATAACGGATAATAAGCCACGACGCCGGCGATGTTCGTGTCGTGTGCTGACGGTGCCTTCGGGTCGGTAGCATATAGCGTTGCCGTCGCACCCGCCGAAGTTCCCATCAGAAAGACCTTCTTGGGATCGATGTCGGGCATTGCCTTGACAACCTTCAGCGCCGCCACCGCGTCATCGCCGCCTTGCTTCAGCAACTGAAGAACGGCTTGGTTCTTGTTCTCGACATCCGCTCGCACAGTAAGGAACTTGCCACAGTTGTCATTTTCTCCGCGCGGCGTATGCGTATCGACTATAAAGGTCGCAATGCCCTTGGACAACATTCTGTCGATCACGAACTTTTCCTGCTTAAACTCAGGGGGAAAGTTCGGCCCGCCACAGGGGACAATATAGACGACTGCGGGGAATGGTCCCGCGCCCTGAGGCTTGAACAGTGCCCCGGAGATCTCCTTCACGGATGGGTCATTGACCGGAATCGGGATGAAGTTCGTATAGCCACCGCCAATCTGCGGTGTTTCAGCCGCCTTCAACGAATGCGGCGCAACAATTGCGCCGAGCAGTGCCAGTGATATCAGTGAGGCGATGTGTAGAGATTTCATTTTGTGTTCCCCTTTTTTTGCCACAGGTGGTGTCCGCTTTCCGAGGCGGGCTTCGGCACGCCTCGAGTTGCAGACAGTTTGCTAACACAGGCTAGTACCCGGGTATAAAATGCCCTTCCTAAAAGCCATAAAAAAAGTATAAAAAGCAGTCATGCACGAAAAAACCAGCAAGAGGACGGCGCACCGGGCTTCGCTTGCTTTGCCGGAAGAACGTGCTTCCGGCTCGTTTGGTCTTTGCATGCTTGGTCCTTTCTCGCTGACCGGTCCCGGTGGCGAGCTGATCGAGATCGGCAGCAAGAAGAACCGTTTGCTGCTCGCGATGCTGGCATCTGCTCCAGGCCGCAGCATGAGCAGGGACGCTCTAGCTGGCGTGCTCTGGGCAGGGCATAGCGACGAGCAGGCGAAGAACAGCTTGCGGCAGGCACTCGCCGTGCTGCGGAAGGAGCTTAAAGTCCAGGATGGCGCTTTCTTCGCCGGGCTCGACGGCGCCATTGCCCTTCATCTGAGTCGCGTTGTACTCGACACCGATCTCTTCCTCAAACATGCGGGATTTACCACGCGCGCGTCGCTCGAGCGGGCGATCGCGCTTTGGCGCGGGCCATTCCTTGCGGACATCTCGGCGCCTGAGCCCGAGATCGAGCAGTGGCTTAGCGAACGGCGCGAGCAGCTAAATAGTCGCTACATCGGGGCGATGGACCGGCTGGTGCCGCTTCTCGACGGTGAGGCTAGGATCAATATGGCGCGCCGCCTCGTGCTGACCGACACGTTGCGCGAAGGTTCACACCGCCAGCTTATGGAGGCTTATCTAGCTTCGGGCGAGAAGGCTCAGGCGCTCCGTCACTACGAAAAGTTGCGCAAGCTCTTGCGCGAGGATCTGGGGGTCGAGCCATCGCCCGAAACGCAGATATTGCGCGACCGCATCGGCGCCACCGGTAACGGCGGTTCGCCCACTGCGCCGACCCACCACCCAACCATTAGCCCTCTTGGGCTTATACATGCTTCGCAGGCGACGGTTCAGCCAATAGTTAAAGCGCCGGGCAAGCACTTTCCTGCGCTCGCAGCTGCTTTCGTGCTTTTGGCTGTATCGCTTGGCAGTTGGATGTTCATGCGGTCGGCGCGAGAACCAGTAACCATACCATCGATCGCGATCTTGCCCTTCGAAAGCCTGTCAGGCAACGTGGAGGATGCACGTATCGCCACTGGCCTCACCATCGACACGATCGCCGACTTGTCGCGCTACTCGGACTTCCGCGTGATAGCCAAGGACACGACGGATGCCTACAAGGGAAAAGCGGTGGATATCCGCGCCTTGGGCAAAGACCTCAAGATCAGTCACGTGCTCAAAGGCAGCTTCCAGCGCGACAACGACCATATCCGCATTACCGCGCAGCTCATCGACGCTGCAACCGGCGAGACGATGTGGTCGGACCGCTACGACCGGCTCATCGGCGAGATTTTCGCGATCCAGAGCGATGTTGCCGACCACATCACCAACAGTCTCGGCGGCAGGGCGGGCAAGGTCGGCGAGACCATGCTCACCAACGCCAAACGCAAGCCCCCTGGCAATCTCGGCGCTTACGAGCTCTATCTCCTGGCGCAGGAGACGATGTATTCCGACCTCTCCGCCGAGCATATGAAGGAGGCCCAGAAAATTCTTGACCGGGCGATCGAAAAGGACCCAGCATTTGCCCGCGCCTATGTGAGATATGCAAATACCTATGCCTGGCTCGCTACATATGAGAGCGGAGCCTCAGACCTGTTTCAGCAGATGCTGCGCTATTCCCGCAAGGCCGTCGCCCTTGACCCAGCGGATGCCGATGCCCATGCAGCGCTGGGCTATGCGCTAACCATGGTGGGAGATGAAAAACAAGGCCAGCAGCACCTCGAGGAGGCACTGCGCCTTACCCCCAACGCCTTCGATATACTGATCTTTCAAGCCTGCTTGGCCGAAGACGTGAATAAGGAGGCGGAGGCCGCAGACCGCGCCCTCGCAATCAACCCCGCCTATCCCAATTGGGCGATCCCCTGTATGCGGCTCGGCCTCGTGTTGGCCGGGCGCTATGAGGACGTCATCCGCGTCCAGTCGCGCCAGCCAGAGGATCAATGGAACAGCGATGGCTTTGTCATCGTGGCGGGAAGCCTCGCATCGCTGGGCAAGAAGGACGAGGCGGCAGCGCTTGTGATACGGGGTATCGCCAAATTCCCCGGCCTCCTGAGCATCGAACGCTTCGCACTGAACCGCGGCTGGCCGCCCGATGCTGTGAAGGTGATGGCGGACCTGATGCGTAAAGCGGGATTTCCCGCCTGTGCCAACAGCCAGGACCTCGCCGACACGCCGAAACCGGTGCGCCTGCCGGAGTGCACGGGCTGAAGCTTACGACCTCGCGCATTTGCGTGCTTGCAGTTTCCAAACTGGCTTCGATACGACCTTGGCGCAGAACGACAATGAGGTCTGTTACTTCAAACACATCATTCAAACGGTGGCTTAAGAGGATGACGGCGGTGCCTTCACTCTTCAACTGCTTGATGAGATTGAGAACGCCT
>JANLPY010000149.1:0-6263 GCA_031367505.1 Hyphomicrobiaceae bacterium
CCACCAGCGCGATGCCCGTACTGGCCATTGCCAGACCAAGTGTCCTTGTGAAGTTTTTCATCGTATGTTCCCCCTACGAACCCGTTGTTTTTGAATCAGCGCACCACGGCGTGGTACGATACTGCGCCGGTGGCCCCCGGCGCGATTACGGCCACCGTCCAGCGGACGTGGGTGACATTGCCGGCTTGAGCAGCGCGCTTGCCGCCCTTGCCGTCTGCTACGGTCTGCGTCGCGAGCTGACCCCAGCTCTTGCCGCCATCGACCGAGACTTCGGACGCTTCGCTGGCTTCGGCCGCGTACGACACGCCCTTGGGCAGCGGGTTGGTCACGATGAAGTGATCGACCGCGCTGGCGCCGTTGTTGTGGTAAGCGGTCGAGAACACCAGGTGATCCCCCGGCACGACCTTCTTGGGCGTGACCAGCACGCGCGTGGAGGTGCCGTTGGCGACGACGGTCTTTTCAACCTTGACGTCGCCCTGGAGCGAGACTTGGCCGGCCGAAGGTGCGGCCAACGCCGGAGCGGCGATGAGCGCAAGCCCGGTGGCTGCGATAGCGAAGCGGAAGGAATTGAATGCGAACATGGTGGCGACCCTTTTGTTGTTCGGCGTGATCAGTTGATTTTGACCTTGAAGGTAACGGTCTTGTCCGACGCGCCGCCGGTGACATTGCCCAGCGCGACATCGATGCCCGATGCGCCGGCCGTCCCGGCATCGCCATCGACCAAGTCGCTCAGGCTGGTGCCGTTAAGCGTCAGCGTGCCCGCCTGGTAAGTGGTGTTGGCGGGGATAACGTCGGCGACGTGGACGCCTTCGGCGGTGCCCGATCCGGCGACATGCGCCACGATGGTGTACGTCACGGTCGCGCCCGGAACCGGCGCGGTGCCGGCGAACTGGTCGACAATCGCGGCCGTCTTGGCGAGCGAGACTGTGGCGAGGCTGGCGATAATGCTGTCGAGCGCGCTCTGCGTGGCTCGCGAACTGCCCACCACTGCATCGCTGCCGCCCTGGCCCTTGCCGGCAAACAGCGTGCCGGGATTGCCCGAACCGATGACCGATGTTGCGGTCAGCTTGACCTGGCTGGTCTGCGCGTCGGTTGCGCCTGCCGGCAGCGACACGACCACGAACACCTTGATCGAACCGTCCTCGGCGAGCGGCGTGCTCGCGCCGCCGGCTGAGACGAGCTGGTCGATGCCGGGCGTGTAAACGCCATTGCCGTCGGTATCGAGATAAACACCCTGGATGACGCCGTTGAAGCTGTTGCCGGAAACGGCGGGATCTGCGGTGAGGTTGAAGCTGTCGGTGCCGTTGCCGGTGTTGGTGATCGAATACGTCAGGACCGCAGCGGTCGAGGTGGCGGTAACAGCCGAGCTGTTGAGCCCCGCTACCGCCACACCAAGCAGCTGATCGACCTTCACGCTCACGGTGTTCGATGACACGCTGCCGGTCGATGTGCCGGTATTGTACGTCGCGGTCGCGGTGTTCTGGATCAGCGTGCCGGCGGCGACGCCGGATGCATGCGCAGAACCGGCCATGCCGGTGATTGACAGGGCCAGCGTGCTGACGGCGAACAGGGTTTTTGCGTTCCTCATGACCTGCCTTGTATGAGCAAGCCGGTTACCAAACGGTTCACGTATCCGTATTTCTAACTAGTGGACCTTGCAATTGCGCCAATCCTTGCCGCGTAACATGATGAATCGCCAAAAACCTTGAATCGATTGCATTTTTAACCGCGGCGCAGCGCAAAACTGACATCCATCGTGCCAAGAATCGTTGCGTACAGAGCATTTGCCGACGCGCGCAGGCTTGCGCATGGGCGCCTTGGCCAGCCCCAAGCGCGAATCACCGACTGCCCGCGACTTGTCCCACGGGCATCTTCGATCGCGCCGCACAGCAAAACGCCGGGGCTTGTAGCCCCGGCGTCCGCTTTAGTCACAATACGGCCCGCTTGCGCGGGACCGTCGATCTTAGAACTTGAAACCGGCAGCGATGCCGTAGCGGCGCGGTTCGAGCGTGAAGATGTTGGTGAAGTTGCCCGACGACTGGTCGGTCACGTAAGCACCCGTAATCGCGGCATCGTTGGTGATGTTCTGGATATATCCGCGCAGGAACCACTTCTTGTCGGGTCCGTCGAGCTGGATCTGCGCATTGAGCTGGGTGTAGCTCGGGATGCGATTGACGTTGCCGTTGAAGATGCTGCCGTAAGTGGTGCCGGTCACGATCGCGTCGAAACGCGGCGTGATCGAGATTTCATGGCCGAGCGCAAATTCGTACTGCGCGCCCATCGAGACCTTGTAGTTCGGCGCACCCGGAAGCTTGTTTCCGCGAATGTTCACCGGGATGCCCGACGGAAACACGGTCACACCACCAAAGCCCACACCAACGGTTGGCGCCAAAGCGTTCAGCACGGCGCAGATGCTGAATGCGCCGGTGGAGTTGATGCCGCCGCCCGCAGGGAACGCTGTGGTCCCTTGGAGACCTGCGCCGGGCTTCACGCCTGGGATGGACCCTGCGTTGATCAACGCATTCGCCGTGTTCACGAAGTTGTTGACCCCGGCGACATTGCCCGCGGAGTTGGCGGCTACCGCGCAGTTTGCACCATTGGTAATATCCTTGATGATCACCGCATCGGACTTGCCCGCGGCAAAATCACGCGGATTGGCGAGCAATTTGTCCTGCGATACCGCGGTATGCAGGTAGCTCGCGCCGATGTTGACGGTCATCTCGCGAACCGGGCGGATGATCGCTTCGAGTTCCACGCCATAGATGTTGGCGTTGACGTTGTCGTTGACCGAGGTGCGCGCGACGATCCGCGACAGCTGGAGGTTTTTGTACTTGTAATAGAATCCCGTAAGATTGAGCTGCAACTTACCGTGAGCAAAGCTGTTTTTCGAACCGATCTCGAACGCATCGACATTTTCGGGTGTGAACGTGGTGGGCACGGTAAAGATCGGCGACAGCGGCGGATTGATGCCGCCCGATTTGTAGCCGCGCGAATACGAGAAGTAGAGCAGGTGGTCGCGATCGAGCTGGTAGTCGATAACCGCGCGACCGGTCACTTGTCCGGTCTTGGTGCTGGCGATCGCGAACAGCTGGTTGCCGGGAATGCTCGCATCGGCATCGAAGCTGCCGATGTAGGGCGAAGCGTAGGCATTGGTCGCGGTGTCGGGCACCAGGAAGCTCGCCAACGTGGTCCGCGCAGTCACGTTCTTCTGGTCATGGTTGTAGCGCAGGCCCAACGTCAGCTTCAGCTTGTCGTTGAACTTGTAATAGGCCTCTCCGAAGAGGCCATACGAATTGATGGTAAAGTCGGAGGTGTTGTTGCGATAGGTTGGCGTGCCGAGATACGCCGGCGGCAACCCAGCCCCGAGCGCGCTAAACGCACCGACCACGTCGGTAAAGTAGTCGATCCCGAAGGCATCGACGTAATAGCTGTTTTCCCTGTTGTGGAAGTGCGCGTAGATTCCGCCGAGCAGGAAGTTGAAGGGTCCGTCCCACTTCGAGGAAAGGATACCTTCGGCCGAATAGCTCGTATCGTAGTTGACCGAACGGTCAAAGGTGAGCGGGGCCGACGAACAGATCGAGTGACCACCGATCGCGCCCGTCCCGGTTTCTTCGGGCAACGACGCGCACAGCGGACCGTTCGGACCTTGCGGGATCAGCGCCTTGGCAACCGGAGCAAAATACGGGACGAGCGCCGCGCCGGCTGCGCCACCGGCAAACGCGGCGAGCGTGTTGAGCGCCGGGGCAAAGCTCGCCCGGCTCTGCAACGCATTGTTGTAATCTTCCGTCGAATCAACGGCTACGTTTTGATACTGGCCTTGGAGTTTGAGGCTCAAGCCGTTGCCGAAGCGTTGCTCGATCGAGCCCTGGATGATCGTTTCGCGTGCGTAATACTGCGGAGTGTAGGGCGTGTTGACCGAGCGGGGATCGCTGGGATTGACCTGGCCGGTGAAGGTGCTTGGCCCATAGATGCTGCCCAGCGCGAGCGATGTCGGAAGGCCCTGGGTTGCGAAGAACTCCTTCGATGTCAGCACGCCGACAAATGTCGAGTTGGAGTTGATCGTTCCGCCGGTCGGATAAGTTGCGTTGAGGCAACCGAGCACGCCGGTCGGATCGATCTGGCAAGCCTGCTTCTGACTGCGCGTGCGATTGTCGCTCTCGCGGAAATACTGGCCCATCAGGTCGATCGTCGTGTCCGACGTGGGTTCCCACCGCAGCGAGCCACGGAAGCCATATTCGTCGCGGTTGTCGATCTTGGTGTTGTTGAAGATGTTGTTGGTGTAGCCATCGCGCTTCAAATAGAAGCCGGCGGCGCGCACAGCGAGCGTGTTGGTCAGAGGAATGTTGATCATCCCCTTGACCTTCTTGGAACTGTAGTTGCCGTATTCGCCCTCGACCGAGGCACCGATCTTGCTCAGATCGGGCTTGGCGGTGATGAAATCGACCACGCCCGAGGTGGCGTTGCGACCGAACAGGGTGCCTTGCGGCCCGCGCAGAACTTCGACCTGCGACAGATCGTAAAATTCGCTTTCGAACAGGCGCGTTGCAAACAATGGGGCATCGTTCAAGTGGATCGCGGTGGCGCTGTCGCAGGTTACGCCAACGCAAAGATCGCCGATGCCGCGGATGGTAAAGCTGGACCCGGTGAAGTTGGTTTTGGTGAACGTCACGTTGGGCAGGGTCAGCTGGAGATCACTGGTGTTCTTGATCTGCTGCTTCTCAAGCGCTTCGCTGCTGAACGCGCTGATCGCGATCGGCACGTCCTGGAGCCGCTCGTTCGAGCGCTGCGCGGTCACGATGATCGGTGCTTCCTCGCTGCTGGCGGCAGCCGCGGCCGCTTCGGCGGGCGCGTTCTGGGCGTAGGCGGGAAACGATACTGCGCCGGCGCAAACGCCCGCGAGCAAAATGAGCTTGCCCCTCATATCAAAAAACCTCTCTCTCAGCGGGGCCATTCATTTGCGGGCCTCCTGCGACACAGGACATAGCGGGCGGCGGGCCTTGTCAATGGCCAATGCGCGAAGTTCGTGTTCCGTAGCGGAAACATCCACCGTGGCGTTGCACGCAGACCACAGGCAAAGCCGAATCGCCACGTAATGCTAATACTTTCAGTGTGATTTCCGACTTGCGCATCACATTGCAATGTGAAATAAGCGCGGCATGTCAAGCGAACTCATCGAACGAATCCGCAAAATCGTCAGCCAGGGTGGCATCTCGAAGTCCGGGCTTGCCCGCGCTGCGGGCTTGCATCCGAACAGCTTGCGCGATGTGTCCCTGCCCGGATGGAACCCCACCGCGGACACGCTCACCAAGCTCGAGCACGTGCTAGACGACAACGACGACACGCCGGGCATCGTCCCGATCGAGGAGATCATCGACGAGGCCCGCAATGGCCGGATGTACATCCTGGTCGACGATGAGGACCGCGAGAATGAGGGCGATCTGATCATTCCGGCGCAGATGGTCACGCCCCAGGCGATCAATTTCATGGCGACGCACGGTCGGGGCCTGGTGTGCCTGGCGCTTGGGCGGACCCGCGTCGAGCAACTCGGCCTGAAATTGATGAGCCGCCAGAACGGTACGCGGCACGAAACCGCCTTCACCGTTTCGATCGAGGCGCGCGATGGCGTTACCACAGGCATTTCCGCCGCCGATCGCGCCCGCACGATCGCAGTGGCCATCGATGCATCGCAGCCGCCCGAGGCGATCGTCACCCCCGGCCATGTGTTCCCGCTGATCGCGCGCGATGGCGGGGTGCTGGTCCGCGCCGGCCACACCGAAGCGGCGGTCGACATTTCGCGTCTCGCCGGGCTCAATCCTTCGGGCGTGATCTGCGAGATCATGAACGAAGACGGCAGCATGGCGCGTCTCGACGACCTGATCCCCTTCGCGCGGCGCCATGGACTGAAAGTCGGCACGATCAGGGACTTGATAGAATATCGCAGGAAATACGATCATCTGGTTGAAAAGGTGTCTGAAACGCCGTTCACATCGGACTATGGCGGTGATTGGATGCTGATCGTCTATCGCAACACGGTCGATGCCACCGAGAGTTTCGTTTTGCAAAAGGGTCAGATCGTGGCGGGCGAACCGACCCTCGCCCGGGTTCATACCATCTCGTTGTTCGATGACATGCTCGGCCGGCCGGGCCCGCGCAAGCGCACGCTTCAGCGGGCGATGTCCGAGATCGGGCGGGCGGGGAACGGTGTGATCGTCCTGCTGATCAATCCCGCCGAGGTGAACCCGGGCCGCGCAAGCGGCGTGGCG
>JANLPY010000362.1:0-1566 GCA_031367505.1 Hyphomicrobiaceae bacterium
GTGCCCGGAATCTTGATAAATAGATTGCGCCGCTGCGCACGCGCATGGAGTTGCGCGACCTGCCGCACCGTTCCCGCCGCGTCGTTCGCCAGCAACGGCGACACTTCGAGCGAGACCCAACCGTCCAGGCCGCCCGTCGCGTCGTGAACGGGGCGGAACAGATCGGCGGCCTGGGTCAGGTCTTCCAGCGCCAGGTCAAGAAACAGGGCCTCGCCTGATTTTCCTTGAGCGGCCTTTTCGTGAATCGCGTCGTCGTAGAAGTTCGTATTTCGAATGGCGTGATCGAAAATCGTCGGGTTCGACGTAAGCCCTGTGATGCCGAAGTCGCGGATGTAGCGCTGCAGCGTGCCGCTGACCAGCAGCCCGCGCGAGATGTTGTCGAGCCACAGGCTTTGCCCGAGTTCTTGAAGATGTTTGGTAGCGTTCATGATGATCTCGGTTCGGTATGTTCGGTATGGCCCGTGCGGCTGGCATCCAGCAGAGTCGTCGAGTCATAGTTGATTAACTCGCCAATCCGCTCGGCCGTGAGATCGGCCGGTGGATAGGCAGCGATGTTGCGGGGATCGAGGGCGTAGTGTCCCTGACGCGGAAAGACAGTTGTCAGCCGTTCTCCCATTACGTTTTTCATGGCCGCCAGGATACGCAGCTTGTCATCGACCATGAAGTAATGGCGGGCCGGGTAGCGTTGCTCGACGTCGTCAAGCATTTTCTCTTTATGAATATAGATCAATACGCGGCCCTGAACTGCCTGCCATAGTCCAGAGCGCTGGATTTTGCGCGGCTGGAAGACCACATCGCCATCCGACAACACAAGCGTCCGGCCCCAACCGGCAAACTTTTCGAGCACATCGAGCGCGCCCGGATATAAACGGTCGGCAAACGGGTAGTCCAACAGGAACGCGGACATTTGCAACAAACATGGATCATTCATTGCGCCCAGACGGTAGCGTTGCAAGGCACCCAGATAGTCCGCATAGCCCAACTCGGCGCGCAAAGCTTCGAAAATTTCCCAATAACGGTCCCGGTTTGCGGCGCCGAATTCACGCTCAAGATGTGCGCGGAGATCGGCTTGCACCTGATCGTTATCGAGCAGCGTGTTATCGCAGTCAAACATGAAAACGACCTCCTCGCACGCTTTCATGGGGACTCCGCTGGCGCCGGGTTGTGCCATTGATCGCCGCTGGCCAAGATATCGCCGGCTGCAAGCGGCCCCCAGGTAGCGGGTTCATACCCGGAAACCGGCACCGCGTTGCCGAGGATCGGATCAACCACCCGCCAGGCCGCTTCAACCGCGTCACCACAAGTGAACAACGCGGCGTCTCCGTGCAAGGCGTCGCCGAGCAGGCGTTCGTAGGGTGACATCTCGTCGCCAGCATGGCGATGCGCAACGAGCTCGGTTGCTGCGCCCACCATAGCCTCGCCGGACACTTTGATTCGTGCGCCGACCGAAATCAAAACATCTGGACTGAGCCGGAAGCGGAAATAGTTTGGCCGGCAGGGGCCAGCCGCATCGAAGACCGCAGGTGCCGGCGGTTTGAGCTGAACCATCACTTCGGTGCATGTGAC
>JANLPY010000371.1:0-2367 GCA_031367505.1 Hyphomicrobiaceae bacterium
GCTACGCAGCGTGACCACATCGGTCGGGTTGGAAAACGCAACCTCTGCCGTGCCGTCCAGAAATTCTTTAATTTGCTCAATTGTTTCGAGCTTTGATACGTTCATATCGATCACCATAAATGGATGATCGATCCAAAACCCTCATTTCAGCCTCTCAAGCCGTTGGAAACACGGCTACGTTTCAGCCGCATATGCCATTGGAATAGGCTGTCCTTTTACGACAACCCTCTTTTCGGCTAAACTAATCGTGCTGCCGGTTGTAGCCCAGAGTTGCGACTCATCTGTTTCGTGCCCACGGGCGCGATGCCAGGGCGCGCCGGCGGCAATTAATCCAGCACCGTCGGGTGGAGCCCCGCTGGTGCGAAGTCCGTTAGTGGGCGCTCGAACGTCAGATTCAGGGCGGCGCGCACCTGCAACACCGCCTCGGGATCGAGGTTGCGATCCGTATACCAACTGTGTGCGAAGCCCTTCACCATATGGAGCCGGACGTCCCGGACCCAGGAACCAAACTGCTTGGTCAGTGGTCCCGCGATCGGGTCGCCATTGATCAGTCCGAAGTACGGGAAATAGAGATTCGTCCAGCGCGTGAGCGCAAATAGCCCAGCGTGATGCGGCACTTGGACCGACCGCTTCGCCTGCGGGTTCTGATCGTCCACGTAGGCATGTGTGAAAGTAAAAACCTGGCGTGTACATTCGGCACTGGACTCGCCATGGTCTCGGTATGCGGCGGACAGGTCGGGAATGAGCGCTCACGAACGAGGTCTGCGAACTGCGTCTTTGCGTCCAGGTTGAGGAGCCACCGAGCATGAGTCAACGGCGAGCCAGCGGTCACGAAGTCGCTTACCAGCCACTCGAAGCCGTTGCGCCGATACTCGAGCCACGCGGCATGCTGCATGGGCTGGACGTCCTCGGCGCTAACGGCGGCCGTGTTCTTGGCGCGCAGGTTAAGCAAATCTTCGAGGGCCCGCAGCGCGCGGCTGCTCGTCCTCGATTGGTCATTGCGGCGCCGTGATCTCTGTGTCCAGGCATGGCCGAGAATGTCGTAGGCGATGACGCTCCCGAGGCTGTGCCCATAGACGATGATCCGCGAGTAGCGCCCTTTGTCGTGCAAGCCATCAAGTAACTGCGCGCCGGCCTCTCGTATTTCCTGTCGTCTGGCGACGTTTTCTGGCCTCGGCTCGAGATAGCGGGCCGCATCACCGGCATACCCTACGATGAACTGATCACGGAATACCTTCAGAGCGGCCGAGGCCAGTACCGGCAAGGCGGCCAGCGAACCCAGCCCCAGGCCAGCGAACCAGCCAGACACGTCTTTGGTCATCAGCCAGGCAACGACCAGCAGCGCAGCTACGATCGTTGCCCTGAGGCCCCACACAAGATGGATCAAGGTCTGCGGGATCTTGTTGTCACGCGTAGTAATCAGCCGGAACATCCAGGCATAAACCTGCGCCACCGTAGTATCGCGGATGAGGTGGGCCCAATAGAGCTCGTATACATCTGTCGTTGGTCGCGTGCTGTCATTGCGAGGTACGGTTACCATGCGCATCTCGAAAAGCGCGGAGACGTAGTCGGGCTTGACGAAAGACACCTCCCCGGCCGGTCGGTCGAAAACGTTCGTGACGAACTGCCGAAGCAATTCCCCCGGGCGCTGCTCGCCGATACCGTGCACGACAATCACCGCCTGGCGTTCACGGCGGCGACTCTTGTCTGCCTGGGCCATCAGTCGGCCTATTCGGTTCAGGATACTCTGCCAAACTTTGACGCTCGCATGTGCCTCATCGTCGCTCGTGAGTCCACTGTGTTCGATCCGGACTCGGCAGGTGTGTTCCGACCGGGGCGTCAGCCCAAACCTGACGCGTCTGGTTGCGGGCGCTGAATCCAGAGTGACGACTAACTCGAAGGTCTCGCCGTCGGGCCGTTGGCCGGTGTCTGCACCTGGGGCAGCAGCAGGCCATGCCAGCGACGTCACCGTCCCGCTTTCTGTCGTGCTGTATCTAATTCGCTTGTCGTTCACCTCGGCGTGGGGCAGTCGGGCAGGCGAGCCCAGTTTGGGAAGTAGCATCGAATCGTCGCTAAGCCAGTATGGCAGAACGTCGGATTGAAATAGGTAGTCGGCCACTTCGCCGGTGCGGAATGGCAAGTTCAGCGCGACGCGAATCGATGACCGTGTAGAGACGTTGGGTGGATTCATAGCACCTGCCTGCTGTCGTGAACGCAAATCCTATCGACAATAGGGTCCCGTTGCAAATATAAATTGCGACGTCATCGTATGAACTAGATGTCGTCGATCGGGTTCTGTCGCAAAGTTTAAGACCAGCCGAGCAGAATCCGTGGGGATCATTTTTCTTAGGTGGCTAATGAATAGAA
>JANLPY010000372.1:0-1925 GCA_031367505.1 Hyphomicrobiaceae bacterium
GCATTGCGGGCGGCTTTCCCGGACGCCGAGGTCGACACTCAGGATGGTCTGCGACTCGGATGGCCGGACCGGTGGGTGCACGTGCGCCCGTCGGGCACCGAACCGATTGTCCGCGTGATTGCTGAGGCGCCGACAAAAGAAGAGGCGGCCAAACTGGTCAATCGTGGCCGCGAGTTGTTGGCGAAGCTGTCGTAGGAAGTGGCTCGGCATTCCGTCCCTAACCCATCCGAATAAATGTGCGGGATAATCGGCTCTATCGGACCAAATCAATCGGCGCCCTTTCTGATGGAAGGGCTGAAACGCATGGAGTATCGCGGCTACGATTCGGCGGGCATCGCGGTTTATAACGGCACGGCGCTGGAAACACGCCGCGCTGCCGGCAAAATCGCGAAACTCGAGGCGCTGCTGGTCGCCGAGCCGATTTCCGGCACGGTTGGCATCGGTCACACGCGCTGGGCGACGCACGGGCCGCCGACGGTGAGGAATGCCCATCCGCATCTTTCCGCTGATGGCACGGTGGCTGTCGTGCACAATGGCATCATCGAAAATTATACAGCGATCAAGTCGGCGTTGAAGGATCTCGGCTACGAATTCCGGTCCGATACGGACACCGAGGTCGTCGCGCATCTTGTGCAGGAGCTCTTTGAAGGTTCGCTCGAAGAAGCGGTGGTCAATGCGTTGCGCAAGATCGAAGGCACGTTTGGCCTCGCGGTGATTTCCAGTCGCGACCCCGGCAAGATCATCGCGGCGCGCAAGGGCAGTCCGTTGCTGATCGGCATCGGCGAAGGACAGAATTTTGTGGCATCCGATCCGTCGGCCATTCTGGCGCACACGAGGCAAGTGGTCTACCTCAACGACGGCGACGTCGCCGTCATCGAGGCCGACAAATACCGTGTCATCGACATCAACGCCATTCCGCAGCCGCGCACAGTCGATCGCATTGACTGGGATCTCGCCGAGATCGAACGTGGCGGTTACGCGCATTTTATGCTCAAGGAAATCTTCGAGCAGCCGACGACGATCGAGAACACCATGCGAGGCCGCCTCATCCTTGAAGATGGCACGGCAAAGCTTGGCGGCCTCAATCTGACGCACGAAGATTTACTGTCCATCGACAATATCGTGATCACCGCCTGCGGCACCAGCTGGCACTCGGCGCTCATTGGCGAAATGATGCTGGAAGAGCTTGCCCGCATTCCCGTGGAAGTGGAGTACGCCTCGGAGTTTCGCTATCGCAATCCGATCATTACGCCACGCACGCTGTGTATTGTGATTTCGCAGTCGGGCGAAACCGCCGATACCCTGGCGGCGATGCGGGAAGCCAAGCGGCGTGGCGCGCGCACGCTCGGATTGGTGAACGTGGTGGGGTCCACCATCGCGCGTGAAGACGACGGCGGAGTGTATTTGCACGCCGGGCCGGAAATCGGCGTCGCCAGCACCAAGGCGTTCACAAGCCAGGTCGTGGCGCTGGCGCTGTTCACCCTCAAACTGGCGCGGAAGCGCGATCTCTCAGTGGTGCGCGGCCGCGAGATTGCCCAGGCGATGCATAACCTGCCGGCGCAGATTCAGCAGGTGCTCGATCATGCGCAGGACATTGAGGACATCGCCGAGGAGTTCAAACGCGCGTCGAACTTTTTGTATCTCGGCCGCGGATACAATTTTCCGGCGGCCCTCGAGGGGGCGCTCAAGCTCAAGGAAATTTCCTACATCCACGCCGAAGGCTATCCCGCGGCCGAGATGAAGCACGGGCCGATTGCGCTGATCGACGAAATGATGCCCGTCGTGTTTGTAGCGCCCCACGATGCGGTGTTCGACAAGGTGGTCTCAAACATTCAGGAAGTGAAGGCGCGGAAAGGCAAAACGATCGTCATTACCAGCCGCGACGAACCGTCGCTCGCCGGGATGATCGACTACGAGATCCGTAT
>JANLPY010000426.1:0-30240 GCA_031367505.1 Hyphomicrobiaceae bacterium
GCCGCAAGCCCGACGGTGCGGTGCTGGCAATGAATGTGATTGAAGAGATCCACAGGCTTCTTCCCAACACCCATCTGGTGATGCATGGGTCTTCGTCGGTGCCGGAAGACCTGCAGGAGATCATCAACAAGTATGGTGGCCAGATGAAGCCCACATGGGGTGTGCCGGTCGAAGAAATCCAGCGCGGCATCAAGAATGGCGTGCGCAAGATTAACATCGATACCGATAACCGAATGGCGATGACCGGCCAGATCCGCCGCGTGCTGTCCGAGGAGCCCGGCGAGTTCGATCCGCGCAAATACTTGAAGCCCGCGATGGACGCGATGGCTAAACTCTGCAAGCAGCGTCTGCAAGAGTTCAACACGGCGGGCCAAGCCAGCAAAATCAAGCGGGTGATCACGGTTGCCGACATGGCCAAGCGCTACGCCAAAGGCGAGCTAGACCCGAAGTTCGGGTGATGCGGATTTCGGGCCGTTCACCACATAAGTAAGCGTCATCCTCGGACTTGGCCCCGGGGATAGGCTCTACGTATCCAGACGGAACCAAACTCGAACGATCTCGTTTAGACCGTGCCTCCCTATGAGGTCTAAACCGGAGATCGTCATGAAAAAATTCGTATTCTTATCGGTGTTGACGGCCGCGCCGTTGCTGGGCTTCGCAGCTTCCGCATCGGCTGCACCGGCGATGCCATCGCCCGTGACGGATGCACCCGCATCAATCGTCGAAAAGGCCCGCTCAGATTGCCGTTGGGTAGACAACAAGTGGACCTACCAGCGCGGTGATAAGCGCCTTGAATGCCGCCCGAACCGCCCATCGGGCCGGGGCTGGTCGTGGCATCGCGAGGGCAATCGCTTTGGCTGGTACAACCCCACCCGCAAAGCTTGGCATTTCAACGCTTGGTGAGCGGGCTCTGACCGAATTGAAATTGCGAGTTGCGTTTGACCACGCGGCTCGCAATTTTCGTTTCTTGCAGGCGCTTGGCCGAGGTGGTTGATTACGGGAAATGACCCGGGGAACCACTCACGATGCCAACCTCAGTTCACATCCCGCCAAATCAGATCGATATTCCGTCTGCCTGGATCGGCGAGGCGATGGCGGCTGATCCAAGTCTTTGGCTGGTCCAGCTCTCGGTGGAGGATATTGCCGAACTCGAACAGGCAGCTGTGGTCTATCTCAGCCACACAAAAGAAATCGGCGAGATTACGCGCGAAAAATTCCCACTGCCAAGAATGGCCGCGCAACTTTCGAAGCTGCGGCAAACGCTGATCAACGGCCGAGGGTTCGAGGTCTTACGCGGGTTGCCTGTTGCGACATACACGCAGGAGGTTGCAGCAACGATCTTTTGCGGTATCGGCGCGCATTTGGGCTCGGCGCGATCGCAGAACGCGATGGGTCATATCCTTGGGCATGTGCGCGATATCGGTGCCGATGCCAATAACCCGAACACGCGGATTTATCAGACCGCTCAGCGCCAAACTTTTCATACAGATTCAGCCGACGTTGTGGGCCTGTTGTGTATCCGGGAGGCGATGGAGGGCGGCAAGTCGCTGCTTGTTTCGACGACGACCGTCTACAACGAGATGCAGCGTCAGCGCCCTGATCTTGTAGAGCTGCTGTTCGAACCATTCGCGACCGACCGGCGTGGCGAAGTGCCCGAGGGTCAGAAGCCGTTCTTCGAAATCCCAGTGCTGAACTGGCATGATGGTCACCTCACCGGTATCTATCAGCGCCAATATATCGATAGCGCACAACGATTTCCCGATGCGCTACGACTGACGCATGAACACGTTGCAGCGCTTGATCTGTTCGATACGCTAGCGAACGATCCACGCCTGCATTTTGGGATGCAACTGCAGCCGGGCGACATGCAGTTCGTGCACAATCACAGCCTGCTGCACGACCGCACCGGTTTTCGCGATTGGCCTGAGGCGGAAAAGAAAAGGCATCTCTTGCGGCTTTGGCTGTCGGTGCCGGGCGACCGGGAGCTGCCGGAGTGCTTCAAGCAGCGCTACGGCTCGATCGAGATCGGTAATCGCGGTGGCATCATAACCCCAGGCACGAAATTAAACGTGCCTTTAGATGATTGAGTGGTCGTGGCCGGCGGCCTTGCCGGGGAACCGGCCGGCCAATACAATCAAAAAGAGTTAATATCGGCGGTATAATCAGTTTGAAGATTTTCAAGACTTTGTGTGCGGCCGGCTCTCTTTCCCGTCGCAGGCGGCGGCTCTCTTTCCCGTCGCAGGCGGCCGGCTCCCCACAGGGGAGTCGCCTGCGACAAACAAAAAAGCCCCTTTTTTGCCCCAATGAGTGCAGATAGGCGACATTGGAACGAGCGGGGATACGAGATTGGCGAGCCAAGGTTCAAGAACGCAGATTTATCTAGTGGTCGAAGTGGGCCCGACGGCAGAAGCTCGACTGCAGGCAGCACTTGCCGCTTCGAGCGTAATTTCGGCCGTGCTGATCAGGAGTGGTGCCGGGGCGCTCGATGCGAGTGCTGCGCGTCCGCTTGTCGAGTTGGCGCAGAAATCGAACGTGGCGGCTCTGATCGACGGCGACGCGGCGCTTGCCCGCGCATTGCGTGCCGATGGCGTACATGTGCCGTGGTCGCCGGGTTTGCGTGCGGCCTATGACGAGGCGCGCGAAGTGCTCGGTGCACGGTTCATGGTGGGGGTGGGCATTGCGATCGATGCGGAATTAGCCCGCCACGATGCGATGGAGATGGCCGAAGCTGGCGCCGACTACATCGGGTTTGAGGCGTCGGTCGTGCACGATGCTGATGCTCAGTTCGAGTTTGCAAGCTGGTGGGCTGAGATTTTCCAGGTGCCTTGCGTCGTGTTCGGCGTCGACGGTCATGATGCCGCGCGTGAGTTCGCCCGGATGGGGGTCGACTTCGTCGGCCTCGAACTGCCGTTGGGAACGTCGCCAGCGGATACGGCTGCCGGCGTTGCTCAGGTGGCGGCCGGCATCGCTGCAAAATCATCCAGTGGGGCGCGGGCATGAGCCACTCATGCAGGAGAGCGATTGTCGTATGTGTCGCGCTCAGCGTGAGCGGGCTGGCACATGCGCAAACCAGCTCTTGGACATCGAGTGGTGATCCGGCTGCTCCGAAACCGCCAGCGGTTCAACGAGCGCCGGCCGCCAAGCCGCCCTCAACGCCTGACAAGCCGGCCAAGATGCCACCACGTACTGGCGACCCACTTTCACGTTTTGAGAAGGGCCCGATCGGTGTGCCTGCACCGCGCAATGAAACCGCACCCACCGCAGAGGATGCAGCGTTCCTGGCCTTCGACCAGGGTCAATACATGACGGCATTGACGCTCGCCGGCAAACGCGCGGCAATGGGCGATGCTGCCGCATGCACGCTCGCCGGCCGCATCTATGATGAGGGGTTGGGCATCAACAAGGATCCGGTGGTTGCGGCGCGGTGGTATAAAAAGGGCGCGGATCTCGGTGACATCGAAGCAGCATTCGCACTAGGCGTCATGTTTGCCGAGGGGCGTGGCGTCGACAAGGATCGCACGGCTGCCGGTGAAATGTTCGAGCGCGCGGCGATGAAGCAGCACGCGCTGGCCAATTACAATTTAGCGCTGCTGTTTTTGACGGGCGTCGGCAAACCGGAAAATCCGTATCGCGCAGCGCAGCATCTGGCGTTCGCAGCCCAAAAGGGCGTGGCCGCGGCGCAGTATGATTTGGCGACACTTTATCAGAAAGGCCACGGCGTGCAGCCCGATGCCTTCGAGGCGTCGCGCTGGATGCGCCGGGCCGCCGAGCAAGGCATGCCGGATGCGGAATACGATTATGCCGTGATGCTGTTGAAGGGGTACGGCCTGAACGCCGATATGCCGCGTGCGATCGACTATCTGAAGTCGGCGGCGAACAAAGGGTTGCCTGGCGCGCAGAACCGGCTTGCCCATGTTTATGTGGAGGGCATCATGATGCTCGACCGCGATCTCGTCGAGGCCGCCAAGTGGCGGATCCTTTCGCGTGAAGGCAAGATTGCGGATGACGTTCTGGACGCGCTCGTTGCCAAGCTGTCGCGAGGCGATCGGGAGAAGGCCGAGAAGGCCGCACAGAAATGGCGCGATGATACGGCGCTTGATCGCGTGCAGTAATCAAGGCGTGCGGTAACAAAAAAGTGCCAGACCATCGCTGGTCTGGCACCGTCGAACTCACATTACGCGGCCATCACGCGGTTTGGGCGTTCGCTGCAGCGTCGATGTGCTGGGCGAGTTTGCCGTCGATGCCAAGCTTGGTTGCCAGATCGACGAGGAAATCATTCTCCTCGTTGGTGTCGAGGTCGATGGCAATCCGCGCGGCCGTGAACACTTGCACCGCCTGTTCGCCTGATTGGCAGGCGGCCGCCAGCTGATCCGCCGTCGCTGGGTTCTGGATTTCCTGCACGATGAAGTCGTGAGCTTCTTGCTCGAGGCCGGCTTGCTTGAGGCCGCCCATGATCTTGGCTTGCTCGGCCGGATCGATGCGCCCGTCGGCTGCCGCGGCGGCGATCATTGCCCGGATGTAGAGCACGGCCGTTTCGTTGGTGACGGCTTGCGGTTCAAACCCGGAGCCGGATGGTGCTTGTTCAGCCGCGAACCCGCTCGCGGTGTTGAGCATCGGACGGCCCTGCTGATAGTTTTGATAGGCCTCGTAAGCGAGGCCGCCGATCAGTGCCAAAGCGCCGAGCTTGGCCGCGCCGAGCGCTGCCGAACGGCCGGTCTTGGTGCCGAGAACTACCGCGCCGAGGCCGCCTGCAGTTGCTGCCGCGCCCAACTGATGCTGCGCGATCAGCTCCTTGAGCTTCTCCATCATCTCGTCTGGCGACTGGCCGGTCGCTTGCGTGACGGCTTCGCGGCCACGGCTGCCGATGCCTGTCGCGCCTTCAATTCGGCCCGCGCCTTCTTTCACGCCCGAAGTGGCTTGTCCGAGGATCTGGCCGAGGATGTCGGCAATGCCACCGCCGCCCTGTGCGCCACCGGCGCCACCGCCGAGCTTGCCGAGAATATCACCGAGACCACCGCCGCTGGATGCTGGGGCTTGGCCGCCTTGCGCGCCAGTTCCTGGCATCATCTTGCGCAGCATGTCTTCGAGGCCGCCCATTCCGCCGCTCTGGCCGCCACCTTGACCTGCACTCTGGCCACCCGCTTGCGCGCCGCCTTGGCCGCCACCGCCGAGTTTGCCCAGCAAGTCGCCGAGGCCACCCATGCCGCCTTGGCTGCCTGGAGCCGAATGCTGGGCACCGCCCTGAGCGCCGCCCATTATTTGACCGAGGAGGTCACCAAGACCGCCCATACCGCCGGCTTGGCCACCACCTTGCGCTTGCGGCGCTGGGGCAGCGCCCTTTACCAGCGCTTCGAGAAGGCTTTTTGCGTCAAACATCAGACAAGCTCCGTGGGGTGAGGGGTAAGCGTCTCGTACACACTTAGGGACTACGTCCGTCTACTGCAAGAATTGTCCGCAATCAGCGGATTATTCGGCAGCCATCGGCCGGCTTCGTTGCGGAACTTCGGGCACGACCGTGGCCGCACCGTGTCCGGATTGTGAACGTGCCGGCGAAGCATCTTCAACCGATGGCTCATCAGTTGGACCGATCAAGCCGCCGAAGATGCGTCCGACAAGGCGGCCCAAATCGTCCATAGCCGTGAAAAATGACGGCACGAACACAAGGCTCAACACGGTCGATACCAGCAGTCCGCCGATCACCGCGATCGCCATCGGTGCGCGGAATTCGCCGCCATCACCATACGCGAAGGCGCTGGGCAACATGCCTGCCGCCATGGCGAGTGTTGTCATGACGATCGGGCGGGCGCGTTTGCGGCCAGCATCGATCAACGCCTCGGTGCGCTCGACACCGGCTGCGATCTCCTCGACGGCGAAGTCGACGAGCATGATCGCGTTTTTGGTGACGATGCCCATCAACATCAACAAGCCAATGTAGACCGGCATGCTGATCGGGTTGCCGGTCGCCAGCAGCGCGATCACGACGCCGCCGAATGACAACGGCAGGGACAATAGAATTGTGATTGGCTGGAATACCGAACCGAACAGCAGGATCAGCACGCCGAGCACGATCATCAAACCAGTGCCCATCGCAGTGATGAAGCCAGTTGCGACCTCGTCCTGGATCTCGGCATCGCCGGCGGCTTGCAGACGAACGCCCTCGGGAAGCTTCTGATCGTCGACGACCTTCAGGAATGCTTCGCGGGCGTCGCTGAGCGCCAATCCCTGCACCAGATCGACACCGATCAGCGATCGACGGGCGCGATCGTAGCGATCGATGGTGCCGGGGCCGCGGCCAAAGCTGACCTGGGCGACGGTCGACAGTGGCACCGAGCGCCCACCGGCATTCGTCACCCGCAGGTTCTCGATCAAGGCTAGGTCGGTGCGCGCCCGTTCATCGATTTGAACCCGGATCGGAACCAGCCGATCGCCGGCGTTGAACTTCGCCAGGTTGGGGCCAACGTCGCCAATGGTTGCCACACGGATGGTCTCGCCGATCGTCTCCGGTGATACGCCGAAGTTGGCGGCCTGGTCGAGTTTGGGGACGATGCGAATTTCGGGGCGTTCGGTTGCGCCACTCGCCGCCACGTTGGTAAAGCCGGGCACGCGACGCAAGGCACCTTCGAGCGGCCCGAGAGACTTGAGTAGCTTGTCGCCGTCGCGCGATAGCAAGGCGAACGACAATTCACGCTCGCCGCGATCGTTGACGTACCAGGCGCGGGCATCGGGGATGTCAGCGAGGGCTGCGGAAATTACCGCCTTCAGCTGCTTTTGCGAACGGCTTCGCTCACTCTTCGGCACCAGGCGAACGCTGATCGCCGCCCGCCGGATCTCACGCAGACCGGTCGGCGTCGTGCCGCCAAGTACGTAGACGGTCTTGACCTCAGGAATGCGTTTGAGAATGGCTGACATGTGATCGCCAACCTCGCGCGTATCGGCCAGCATCTCGCCGGGGGGCAACTCGACCGAGACCACGATGCGGCTGGTATCTTCGTCTGGGATAAAGCCGGTCGGCAGCAGCGATGTCGCGTAGATCGAGCCGGCAAACAGCGCCACCCCGCATGCGAGCGTCACGTAATGCCAATGCAGTGTTGCCGTGAGAAAAGCCAGATATGCGCGCATGATGAAGCCGTTGCCGTGCGGTTTTTCGACAACCGGGCGCATCAGGTAAGCGGCCATCATCGGCGTGATTAATCGCGCGACCAGCAGGGAAAACAGCACCGCGACAGCGACCGTCAAGCCGAACTGCTTGAAGTACTGCCCGGCGATCCCGCCCATGAACGACACCGGCGAAAAGATCGCGACGATGGTCAACGTGATGGCAATAACCGCGAGACCGATTTCATCTGCCGCCTCCAATGCTGCACGATACGGCGACTTGCCCATGTGCATGTGGCGCACGATATTCTCGATCTCGACGATGGCATCGTCGACGAGAATGCCGGTCACCAGCGTGATGCCGAGCAAGCTGACAAGATTGAGCGAGAAGCCCATCAAACTCATCGCCCAGAACGTCGGGATCGCCGACAGCGGCAGCGCGATTGCTGTAATCAACGTGGCGCGCCAATTGCGCAAGAACAGCAATACGACGAGCACCGCCAACGCCGCGCCTTCGATCAGCGTTTCCATTGCCGCTTCATAGTTGCCGCGCGTGTAGGAGACCGCATCGTCGATCTTGCTCAAGATGACATCAGGGCGGGCCGCCTGCAATTCAGCAACACGCTTGTCGACGATTTCGCCAACGGATAGATCGCTCGAGCCTTTTGAGCGGAAGATCGAGAATGAAACAACCGGTTGCGAGTCGAGGCGAGCGTACGAACGCGCCTCAGATGCGTCGTCAATGACGCGTCCGAGATTGCTCAACTTCACTTCGCGGCCACCCGGAATGATGATCCGGGTATTGGCCAAATCTTCGACGCGTTTGGCGCCGGCAAGAATACGGATCGCCTGTTCCTGGCCACCGACTTCGCCGCGTCCGGAGCCAACATCGGTGTTGGTCGCACGGACCTGGCGATTGACGTCGGCAGCTGTGATGCCGAGTGCCAGCAACTGATTGGGGTCAAGCAGTATACGGATTTCGCGCGCGACACCGCCGTTGCGTTCGACACGGCCAACGCCCTTCAACGACTGCAACTCCCGCTTGACGACATCGTCGACATACCAGGAGAGCTGTTCCAGCGTCATGCCCGGCGAGCTTGCCGCGTACGACATGATCGATTGGCCTTCGACGTCGATCTTCTGGATGATCGGCTCATCGACGGTGCGAGGTAGCTCGGCGCGGATGTTGGCGATCGCATCCTTGACGTCGTTTTGCGCCCGGTCGGTATTGACCTCCAAGCGGAACTCGATCGCGGTGACGCTTGATCCGTCGGTGAGGGCGGATTGGACGTGTTTGACGCCGGTTATGTTGGCAACCGCGTCCTCGACGACTTTGGTGACCTGGGTTTCGAGTTCGGAAGGTGCTGCACCCGATTGCGTAACAGTGACCGTCACCACGGGCACGTCGATAATCGGGAACTTGGTCACCGGTAGCTTCATGAAGCTCATGGCGCCAAGCAGCGTCAACACGGCGAACAGGACGATTGGCGTCACCGGGTTGCGGATCGACCAGGCCGAAATATTAATGCGCATTATTTCACCTCGGTAAGCTTGGTCGCGTCAGCCATTACCGGCCGGACGGTGTCGCCATCGCGCAGGAATGTACCGGCCCGCGTGACGACGAGATCACCTTCGGCAAGCCCCTCGAGGACCTCGACCAGGCCGTCAGCAGAAAGGCCCGGTTTGATGCGCCGTGTTGCTACGATTCCGTTGGTCACCACCTGCACGGTCGTCGCTTCGAGATTGTACACGACCGCCGACACCGGCACGCTCAAACCGTTTGATTTGGAAGTCTCGATCGTGCCGCGGCCAAAGGCGCCGATGCGCAACGCCCGATTGTCGCCGAGGAAAATTCGGACACGCCCGAGGCGCGTCACCTTGTCGATCTCGGTCGATATGAGCCGCACCTTGCCGGGCGCTTCGTCGACGCCTGCGACAGAAGCGCGCGCGACTTGGCCTTCCCTGATCTTGGCCAGTTGCGTTTCTGGAACTTCGGCATCGAGCTCGATCTCGCCGCGCGCGATAATACGAAACATCGGATCGGCAGCGCCGGCCGCGATCCCGCCAACGCGCGCATTGCGCCTGCTGACGACGCCGTCCGCCGGTGCTTTCACCTCGGTGTTTGCAAGCTTCCACGCGAGTTCCCGCCGCTGCGCCTCGATTTGCGCGCGCTCGGCCTTAGCCAGCGTCAGTCCATCTTTAGCCGAGACGAGCAATGCGTCGGCGGTACGTGCCGCGGATTCACGCTGGTCGTAGGTGCTGCCGGAAAGGTAGCCCGAGTTCTTCAAAGGCTTGGCGCGCTCGAAAGCGTTGCGCGCTTCGACAAGGCGCGCTTCGGCCTGCACGATGGTGCTGCTGGCCTGGGCGATGGCAGCTGCACTGCGGGAAAGGTTGGCATCGCTTTGGGCCATTTGCGCGTCGAGGGATTCTGATACGAGGCGAGCCAGGATCTGCCCCTTCTTCACGCGGTCGCCCTCATCGACGGCCAACTCAACAACGCGCAGCCCCTCGATTTCCGGAGCCACCAGAATTTCCTCGCGAGCAACCAGCGTGCCGGTGATCGTCACCGTCTCGGCGAAGGCTGCCGGCGTCACTTTCACCACCGTCACGGCGGGGGGAAGCGCTGCCTTGGCGATCGGTTTCCGGCTATCCGTATTCTTGACGGACGGGGCACCGGATTTATCTTCTACAGCGACATTCTTTGAACTGGGTGAGAGTTTGCCGGTGGCATAGAGGCCAGCCACCAATCCGCCGATCACCAGCAGCCCGACGATAATTTTGCGCTTCATGATAGGACCTTTGTCAGTTCGGGGCTGGCGCTGTCCTGAGTGCCTGGTGCAATTGGGTTGAGCAAGTTCGTCATGATGCCGACGATGGTTGCAAACGCGGATTTGGCATCGAAAGTCGGGTCGACCGCCCGCCGCCAAAACATGCCGTCGCCGATGACGCCCATCACTTGGGCGATCGAGGCGACATCGAGTATGGGGGCAATTTTGCCCTCGGCCTTAGCGCGCTCGAACAATTCGGCGAAGCGGGCGATGCAGTATTGATCTGTGGTGCTGAAAGCTTCGCCGACCTCTGAGTTGCGAGTCGATTCGCATCCGATTTCGATATGCAGGATACGTTTGTACTGCGGCTCTTCGATGAAATAGTGCTGACCGAGTGCCGTCAGCGCCTGCATCAGGTCGGGTGCGGTCGCGAGGTTGGCGAATTGCGCGGAAAGCTTGTGGCGATCGCGCTCGACGATGCCGGCGATCAACGCCTCCTTCGATGCAAAGTAGACATACAACGCGCCCGCGCTGATGGCTGCCTCCTTGCAGATATTCTGCATCGTGGTTCGATGAAACCCATCGCGCGCAAAGCAGAGCTCAGCCGCGTCCAGGATGTGTTCGCGGCGCGCAACCTGCGTCGCTGGTTTGAGCTTTGGCACTTCGATAACCTCAAGTGGAGTATTCAAACAAAACGGTTATTCGTTTTGTTTGTTACCAACAACTGAGGCAAAGACAAGGCACAGAAGGTCGCAGTTCAATGAACAAAATTGCGAAAGTGTGCCGTCAGAAGTTCTTACCCGGCAGCCACAGCATGTTGAGGTCCTTGGGGCCGATGTAGGGGACGTAGCCCTGCTCGCGGATGCGGCGTAGCGAGAGGTCGGATGCGGTGCGGTTCTTGGTGTAATCGATGACGAAAATCGCGCGGCCGGCAGCTTTCGCGATGTTCAGGCGGTCGACGGACCACTTGACGGCCTCGGCACCATTAGCGTGCTGCTTGTTCGAGCCATCGCCGCCACCCCAACCGTGAAACAGCGATTCTTTGGCGACCGCGTCAATCGTCTGCACCATCTTGGGGTTCTTCAATAGGTCTTCCGCATTCTGCAGAATGACCATGAAATAGGGATTGGCCTTACGCGCGTGGGCCGCCAATTTGGCTACGAAATCGACCATCTTCTGAGCGCCGTCGGGGCACTCTTTCTTGATCTCCTCGTACACGTCCACGCGGTCCATATAGACGCCATCGAGGCCCAATTCGACGATGCGATACAGCGGTGACGCCTCGATGCTGTTGTAGATGTTGCGGCCTTTTTCGTCGCCAAGGATTGTCATCTGCCAGCCATCGCTGCAGAACCGTATAATGCGGCTGCCGGGCCAGTCCTTGTTCTCGTGCATCAGCCAGTCGGGCGCCTCCTCCTCCATATACTCCTTGGCGAAATAATCCGGCCGGTAGGGCTCGGCCTCGCCAACGGACAGGTAGGACACGACGATGCGGCGCGAGCCATCGGGCTTGCGCTTGAGGGCCGTGATCTCATCGCGCGTGAAAGGCCGGCCAGCGGCCAAGCCGGTCATCGCATCGATGACCAGCATGTCGTAGGGCGAGGCCATCGCCTCTTCGAACTTCATGCCGTAGAGCTGATAGCCCCAGCTTTTCGCGCCGTTGATGCGGGCGAGGCGCTCAATCTCGGCAGACTTCTGATCGATCTTTGCGGCGGGGGCTGGAGCGGTGTTCGCTGGCGTGACGCGCTGCGCCCGAGAGGCCGGTTTGGGGGAGGGAACCGCTTCCGGAACCGGGCCGCCGAGTTGATCGCGCGCGGCCATGGCGGGAGAACACAGCGTCGCCGCGGCTAAAGCGAATATCGCCACCGCAATCCAACCCTGAATTCCTAGTCCGGGTTTCAACATCACCATCACAAACGCAAACCCACTAACCTGATGTATGCCAGTGGCGGCTTAATCTTGCGTTAACCGTAGCGAGGGCTTTGGGCCGCACTGTGGCGCTGCGACGGTCGCAGCTATCGTGGCTCAAACGTGCGGCGGGACTGGACGCAACTCACTGCTTCGCCTATTGCCCAGCAGCCATGAGCCAGAAACTGATCTCGATCGTAATTCCTGTCCTCAATGAGGCGGCCACACTCGATGCGCTGATCGCACGGGTATCATCGGTGCTGGCCAAGATCCCAGAACGCTGGGAGATCGTGTTCGTCGACGACGGCTCGACCGATGGCACATTAGCGAAGTTGCGCGAGTGCCATGCCCGCGATCCGCGCATCACCGCAGTCTCGTTCAGCCGCAACTTCGGTAAGGAGCTGGCGATTGCGGCGGGTCTGAGCTACGTGCGCGGCGACGCTGCAATCATCATGGACGCGGATTTACAGCACCCGCCGGAGGTGGCACTGCAATTCATCGAGAAATGGCGCGAGGGCTACAACATCGTCTACGGCGACCGGATCGATCGCAATACCGAAGGTGCGTTCCGCAAGCTCTATGCGCGGGTATTCTACCGGTTGTTCAACTTTCTTTCGCGTAGCGATATCCCGAGCGGCGCTGGCGATTTCCGGTTGCTCGATCGTAAAGCGATCGACGCAATGAACCGCATCAAGGAAACGTCGCGCTTCAACAAGGGTCTGTATTCCTGGATCGGCTTCAAGTCGGCCGGCATCCCCTATCAAGTCGCCGACCGTGCCGAGGGCGTCACCAAGTGGAGTTTCGGCAAGCTTCTGAGTTTCGCAATCGACGGGTTGACCTCGTTCTCGACGCTGCCGCTACGGGTGTGGTCGGTGCTTGGGCTAGCGATCTCGCTGCTGGCGATCCTATATGCAACTGTAATCATGGTGCGCACGCTGGTGTTCGGTGCCGACGTGCCAGGCTTTCCCTCGATCATCGTGTCGGTGATGCTGCTGGCTGGCGTGCAGTTGATTTCACTCGGTGTGCTGGGCGAGTATCTCGGGCGGGTTTATGAAGAGGTGAAGGCGCGTCCGCTGTTTCTCGTCGCCGAGGAAGTGGGGATTGTGAAACCGGCCGGGACGCTGGCGCCCAAACCATGACAACGGCAATCATCCTGTGTGCTGATGATTTCGCTCTGACCGAGGGCGTGACGAGGGGCATCGCCGAGTTGGCTGATGCGGGCCGCTTGTCTGCCACGAGCGCGCTGGTGACCACCCGTCACTGGCCGGCGCATGCGATTCGGCTCAACGAATTGCGTGCCAAGATTGCCGTCGGCTTGCACTTCAATTTGAGCCTCGGAAGGCCGCTCGGGGTGATGCCATGGTTGTGTCCGACGGGAAATTTTCCGACGTTGCCGGCGATCCTGCGCGCGAGTTTGGCCTGGCACATTCCGCGCGACGAGATTGCAGCCGAGTTCACTCGGCAGTTCGAGGCGTTCGAGGGGGCCATGGGATATGCGCCGGATTTCATCGATGGGCACCAGCACGTGCACGCTCTTCCCGGCGTCAGAGACGCGGTGTTGAGCGCGTTGGCGGCCAAAGGGGCTCATCCCCAGACCCTCATCCGTGATCCAAGCGACGGAGCCGCGGCCATTCTGGGACGTGGTGCTGCCGTGAAGAAAGCTTTGTTTTTGGCGACAGTGGCGCGCGGTTTCGGGGAGGCGGCAAGGGCCGCAGGCTTTTTGACGAACACCAGCTTTTCGGGCGTCTCCCCCTTCGACGAAACAAAATCGTACCGCGCCGAACTCGACCGTTTCTTCACGAAAACGAGCATCCGCCATCTGGTGATGTGCCATCCAGGTCACGTCGACGAGGAGCTACCGGCGCTCGATCCGGTGGTTGGCCGCCGCGACCAGGAATTCGACGCCTTGATGCGCCATGAGCAGTTGCCGGCGTTGATCTGGCGTCCCGCGCGCAGCTGCGATGGCCTGCTCGATTGGCCGGGACAGGCCAATGGCTGATCCGATTTCGCCCTGGCGTCATTATGGCGGATTTCTCCTGGCCGGCGTTTGCGCCTTGATCACCGATGCGGCCATTCTGCAGGCGCTGACCAAGATTGCAGGTCTCGGTCCGTTGATTGCGCGGCCCGCCGGCATCGCGTGTGCTCTCGTCGTGTCGTGGTGGATCAATCGGACGGTTGCGTTCGCGATTAAAGCGCCACCGGCTTGGGTCGAGTTCGGCAAATTCGTTGCGGCATCGGCTGCGGCATTTACCGTGAACTACCTCGTGTTCGCCGCAATTTTGCTGACATATCCGGCCGTCCATCCCGTGCTCGCAATCATATTCGCAAGCATTATTTCGATGTTTGTGTCTTATGCCGGCTATCGCTTGGGTGTGTTCCCGTCCCCGAAATCCAGTTCCTGAAAGCCAGATCCGTGACCCATCCCGCCGACTCAGCCAGCGTGTCCTCCGGCATCGACACAGTCGACCAATACCTAGCATCGGGCTTTGCCACCGTGCCGGGTATGTCGTCGCGGTTTGCAGCGGCCATCACCGCCGGTCTGATGCGTATTCAAACGAAACTTGGCGTGACCGGGCCGATTGCCGAAATAGGTACGTTCGAGGGACGGTTTTTCATCGCGCTCGCCAAGGCGCTGCAGCCAGGTGAGATGGCGCTCGGCATGGACATATTCGACTGGCCGAACCCGCAGGTCATCGACCGTTTCGAAGCCAACTGCGCGAAGCACGGCATTCCAGCGGACGCGCGAAAAACGTGGAAATGCGATAGCCGGAATGTTACGCCGGCCCAGTTCTTGGAACACACCGGCGGCCGCCGCGTGCGGCTGTTCCACGTTGACGGCGAACACTCTCGGGCGTCATTGGAAAAGGATCTTGCGCTCGCCACCGCCGTGCTCGCTGACGATGGCGTCATCGTACTCGACGATATGCTGCACCCGGGTTATCCGACGCTGATGGTAACCGTGCATGAATATCTGCAGGCCCATCCCGAGATGGTTGTGCTCTGTGTCATCGACCGGGAGACGATCGTTGGCGCCACCAAGTTCGTGTTGTGTCGCGCTGAGTGGTTCAAGCGCTATGAGGCGGAACTCATTAGCGTGTTCGAAAAGAATGTCTGGGCGCTCGGCGCAGATTTCGAACCGCACTGGTGCCTCGTGCTTTCGCTCGATACCAGGCTGGCCGCAATCACCTGATATTACTCGCGGCCGATCCGTTGCGGTGAGCGGGGCCGGATCGTGGGGCGGCGCGGGATAGCGTTCGGCATCACCCGCACGATCCGCCGGGCGCGACCGACAATGCGTGGTGCACGGCGCGGACGAACAGCTTTGATCGGACGCAGGAGCTTTGGCGCGCGATGCGAGCCGCTCTTCAAGGTCGCGACGCGGCGGTCGCCGAGCATCATCCCCCACACCAACGCCATCAACAGGTAGAAGTGCCGCCAGTGGTCGATATCGATCACGAAGCCTTCGACGACGTTGCCGATGAAGGCTGCCAGGGCAATGATGAAGAGCGGTTGCGATACCGTCCGCTTGCACGCATGGCGCAGGCCGTAGAGTGTTGTCAGTGCGCACATCAGAATAAATAACAACCCGCCAATCCAGCCGGCATTCAAGAACATGCTGAGATAGACATTGTGCACATCTTCATGGTGGTGCACCTCGGTAAACGTGCCCGCACCAATGCCGAGTGGATTTTCGAGTATCAGCGCTTTTGCCTTTTCATGGCCACCGAACCGGCCTTCGGGGCCTTCATCGTAGCTCTGGGATAGTTGTGCGCGCTCCTCGAGCAGTTTGCCGACTGCATCGATTTGGGTCGCGACAGTCAGTGCACCCAGGATCAAAAAGGCGCTGGCTGCGGCCACGACGAACATCTTCAAGCGCTGCGCGTTGGTCGATGCCGCGATGAATGAGAAATATCCGTAGATCGCAAATGCGATCGCCATGTTGATCCAGGCGCCGCGCGAAAAGCTCAGCAGAATGGCGAGCCCGAGAAACAGCACCATTGCCGCCGGTACAATCGTCAGCCGAAGCCGGCGGGTAAGGCACTGGTGGGCAGCGTAAAGCAGGCCGGGGATAAGGAATGGGCCGTACACGTTGGGGTCTTTGAAGGTGCCGGTGGCGCGGCCAAATTTGGTCAGTAGCTCATCGGCGCCTGGTATCAATCCGAAGTAGCCGATGATGCCGGCGGCCGCCGCGACAACCGCCGCCCATTGGTAGGCATGCAGGATGAGCTTGGTGTGAGCCAATGGCTTCCGGGCGACGAAGGCCGCGAAGACGAAGGTCGCGAGATACAGGTACACCGAGATGCCGGAATGAATGCTTGAACGCGCGACGTCATTGGAGAAGGCGCTCGCGATAAAGGCTGCGGCGGCAGCGGCCAGCCAGATCGAGAGGACGACGACGAGACCTGGTTTGATGGCAACGAGGCCGATCACGGGCAACAAAATGATCAGGCCGATCGTCAGCAGGTCGACGGGAGCTGGCTCGGTAAAGACAATGGCACCTGAGGCGACGGCCAGCCAAACGAGTGCTAACGCGAACCAGTGGGCAGCGCTGCGGCGACCTTCCAGGCGCGGCGGTGGACCGGATCGCCAGTTGATCCGTCCACTTGTTTGTTCGGAGTAGGTCGTGCTCACGGGGCGCCTGCAGCGTTGCGAATTGCTCGGTTGGTTTCGAGCGAAGCGTTGCAAGGAGCGGGCCGATTCCGGATGGCTTATGGAGCCTGAACCGCTGCCCCAAAGTGGTGCACCGCTCGGTACTGGATTGAACGTCAAACCATCAGTAGGCGTTCTTCGTGGTCACCAGAGAAAGCGGCGTCTTGACGAGAATGTAGAGGTCGAGCAGCACCGACCAGTTGTCGATATAGTAGAGATCGTGCTCCACGCGCTTCTGGATCTTTTCGTCGGTATCCGTCTCACCGCGCCAGCCGTTGATTTGCGCCCAGCCAGTGATGCCTGGTTTGACCTTGTGACGGGCGAAGTAGCCATCGACCACGTCGTTGTAGAGCCGATCGGCAGCCTTGGCTTGGACCGCGTGCGGGCGCGGACCAACCAGCGACAGCGAGCCGTTCATCACATTGAAGAGCTGCGGCAGCTCGTCGAGGCTGGTGCGGCGTATGAAGCGGCCAACGCGGGTGACGCGAGCATCGTGGCGTGTAACCAGGGTCGAGGCATTGGCGTCGGTCTTATCAGTGAACATCGAGCGGAACTTGTAGACTTCGATCAGCTCGTTGTTGAAGCCGTAGCGCTTCTGCCGGAACAACACTGGGCCGCGGCTGTCGAGTTTGATCGCGCCAACAACCAAAGCCATAACGGGGGCTAACAAGAGGAGTGCCGTTGCGCCAACAACCTTATCGAATGCCCACTTTGCAATTGTACCCCAATCGTTGAGTGGCTTGTCCGATAGATCGATCATCGGCACTGATCCGATGTGCGAATAGATCCGCTTGCAGAAGCGTAGTTGCGAGGCCATCGCCGCGAGGCGTACGTCGACGGGGAGAACGTCGAGACGATGCAGGACGTGGCTCAAGCGATCTTCCGCCGATAACGGCAACGTCATGATGACGAGATCAACCCGGGTGCGGCGGCCAAATGCAAGGAGCTCGTCCAAGCGTCCGAGATTGGGGTAGCCGGCGACGAGCTTGCCGGAGCGATCTTCGCTACGATCGTCGAACACACCACAAATGCGGATGTCGCTTTCGGCGTCGGCCTCGAGGCGGGCGATGAGCCGCTCTGCGGCTTCGCCCCCACCGTAGATCACTGCGCGACGCGTCAGGCGGCCCTGCTTGACCAACCGGCGCGTGATCAGTGCCAAAATGATACGGTCGGTAACCAGCGCCGCGGTGCCAGTGGCAAACCACAGGGCAAGCCATACGCGGCTGAATTCCGGGCCAACCTTGAGGAAGAACACTGCCAAAACGAGGATCGCCAACGCGAGCGCCCAGCCCAGGATCAGCCGCGGCAAATAACGCAGAGGCGAGATGAAAGCTTGCGGCGTGTACAGGCCGAGGGCGTGGAAGATTGCAACCGCGCCGATGCCGGTGCAGGTCAGTGCCGCAGCGTAAAGTGAGGAATTCTCGATGTCGACGGCGTTGACGTAGCCGTAAGCAGCCGCGAAGCCAGTGGCCGCAACGACGATGGCTTCAATGGTCTTAACCAGCAAGCCCAGTATAGCAGGCGATACCAGGCTCGACCTGTCGGCGAAGCGAAAATCTGCGAGCCGCGGCACGTGCAGCGAGATCGGCGCAGCAGCCGTCGCATTGGCGGCATTGATCGAGATAGCTTGGGTCGTCGGCATCAGCATTAACTCTTCGAGCATTGGGTGACCAGGTTCGGTCAACCAGGCTCAAAGCACGCAGCGTGCCAAAGCGTAGGCGTTTCAGCGCGATCGCTACGCTTCGGCGCGACGCAAGCCGGTGGGCGCTAAGATTAACGGTCTCGCATCAGAATAGAACGTCACGATCGCGGACGACATGCGCTCGACCGTGAAGCGGGACGCGACCGACGCTTTGAGGCGTGCGGCACGATTAAGAGCACCCGCCGGGTCGGCAAGTACGGCCGCGACAGCGCTTGCCAGTGCGGCAATGTTCTCCGGAGCAACGAGTTCGGTGTCTGATCCCTCGACGATCTCGGGGATGCCGCCGACCGATGTCGCGATGAGGGGGATGCCGGCCGCCGCTGCTTCGAGGACAATATAGGGGAAGCTTTCCGCGCGCGAGGGCATGACCAGCACGCGCCCAAGCGGGAAGGCTTGGGCCGCCGGCATGGCGCCTGGGAACCGGACGCGGTTATTCAACCCGAGGCGTGTTGCGGTTTTAACGAACTGTGCCGCATCAGGTCCCTCGCCCACGATGGTCGCGGTGATGGCCGGGTTGCGGTCAAGGAGCGCCAAGGCTTCGAGCAGCAAATCGACGCCTTTCAGATGTCGCAATTCACCGATGAACACGATGTCCGTGGCATCCGGAAACGGCCGGTGCGAGGTGAACTCGCTGGCCAACAGTCCGTTCGGGATAACCCGTGTGGCGCCGGCGATCTCGCCGACATTGCGACCGTAGATACCAGCCGAATAGGCGCTTTCGAAGATCACGCCATCTGTCGATCGGCCGAGCCCCTTCTCTAGCGCCATGAAAATGCGGCCCTTGAGGCTGCTCGGCGCGTAGTGAAGACTACCGCCGTGCGGCGTATAAAAGGACATGATCGGGCGGCGTTGGGCGCGGAGCACCACAGCAGCGAGCCGGCCGTAGGCGCCGCCCTTTGCGCCATGTCCATGGATAACGTCAATCTGAAGAGATTTTGCGAGCTTGGCCGTCGCGTGGGCAGCGGTCAGATCGCGCCAGCCGATGTCACGGCTCATAGCGCAGCGATGCAGGCCCAGTGTCAAGTTGGCTTGCAACTCTCCAAGGCGTCGTTCGGTCAGACAATCGTTGGTAGAGCTATCGACGATGACGCCAACGTCATGGCCCGCGGCCGACTGTGCGGCGCTTAGGTCCCGGACATGGCGAAACAAGCCGCCAACCGGTGCGCGCAAGCAGTGAAGAATGCGTAAGTTCGTCACTTTCAGCCGCCCGCGTGCACCGTTATTCGGAGCACAGAGCAATAGCGCAGAACTGCAAAGACCCGGTTAACTCAGAAGAACCGCTCGTTTACGTAGACCGTGTCGCCCGGTCGAACAACGTAGTCCGTGGGCACTTCCATCACGTCGACTAAGCCGTCGATCCGGCGCGTCAGCTTGACCCGGCGCTCGTTGGCCCGTTCGGAGTAACCGCCGGCAATGGCGACGGCTGTTTCGATCGTCATGCCGCTGACGTAGGGGTATTGGCCGGCCGATTTGACTTCACCCAGGATGAAGAATGGGCGGTTTTGCTGAACGTCGACAGTGACCTGCGGGTCCTTGACGAATTGCGCGCCAAGGCGGCTGCGGATGGTGCCTTCAAGGGCGGTTGTTGTGTGCCCACGGGCGTTGACCGCGCCGATCAACGGGACGGTTATCCGGCCGTCGTGATCGACACTGTAGAGACGCGAAAGGTTGGGTTGTCCGTAGACGAAAATGCGCAGCCGGTCGCCGGTATCGAGCAGGTAAGGCCCGTCGGTCGAGGCAACGGCCTTCGGACCGGCCATGCCGATCGGCGCTGCCTTGGGATCGCCCCAGGAACTGCTGTGATTGACCTGAACCGGAGCGTCGGAAGGCGCATCGCTGCGAACCAACATCTGATCGAAGATCGACGTGCCTGGTCCGTCGGTGGCACACGCGCCGAGCATTAGTGATGTGATGGTTGAAAGTACAACGATACGCGAGGACATTTTACCCGTTCCTTGCATGGGAATTGCGACCCTCTCGTTTTACTCACCCAGTGGTTAAGAAACGACGAACACGTGGCTTTTTTTGAAACGGTTAATAGTTTTGCAACTTCAGGGCGCTCTAATCCGGCACACGGATAAATACCTCACAGGGACGTTTCATCATGCGCTCCAACTCAGGCGCCAGCCCCGACGACATCGACATCGTATCGCTATGGCGAGCGGTGAAGCGGGGATTGCCGCGACTGGCGCTGTTCGCCCTTGGGGCGGGAGTTCTCACCTTCGCTGCCCTGTCGACGATGGCTTCGCGCTATACGTCCGAAGCGCAGTTGGCGATCGTTGCCAAGTCGACCAATCCGTTCCCTGATGGCCGTGACAAGCAAGGCCAGGCCGACAGCGTGACATCGCGCATGGATAAGGAAGCCATCAACACGCAAGTGCGGGCACTACTCAGCACCGATCTGTTGTTGAAGGTCGCCAAGAAAATGGAGCTCGCCGGCCGGCCGGAATTCAATCCGCGCGCCGGTGATCTCGATCTTTACAGCAAGGCGATGCGGCTCGCAGGTCTGGCAAAAATCCGCGAGGGCGAAACGGTCGATGATACCGTGCTGGCCTCGATCGGGCGCCAATTGGAAATCGCCTCGCCAAAAGAGAGCAGGGCGATAAATATTCGCTTTTCATCGGCCGATCCATCGCTTGCCGCCGACTTCGCCAATCGGTTGGCGGAAGATTACCGCGCCACCCTTGTCACGGACACTGTACGAGAGACTTCCGATGTCGTGAGCGCTCTCGAGCCGAAGGTCGATCAGCTGCGTCGCGAGTTGATCGAGGCCGAAGCCGAGGTCGAGCGCACGCGCGTGCAGATCGATCGGACCATTGGCGGCCAACAGAAAACACCGCTGATCGATCAGCGCCTTGGCGAATTGACGGCTGAATTGTCGCGCGCCGATGCGCAAAAGAGCGATACCGAGTCGAAGTGGCGTGGCGCTCGCGAGATGGTGCAGAGCGGGACCGCCGGTTCGATGCCGGAGGCCCAGAAATCGCCGTTGATCCAGAATTTAGAGCAACAGCGGGTGCGGCTGGAACGCAATATTTCCGAGTTGTCGGCCACTCTATTGCCGGGCCACCCCCGGATGCAGCAGATCAATGCCGATCTCGCCGGCTTGAAGCGCCAGATCACCGGTGAAATTCAGAAGCTGACCCTGAGCATCGAGAAAGAAGCGCGGGTTGCGACGCTGCGTGTCGAATCCATTCAAAAGCAGATCAACGAGCTGAAAGGCCGCGTGATCTCGTCGAGTGGCGATGATGCAAAATTGCGCTCGATCGATGCGACGGCTCGCACCAAGCGCGCCGAGCTCGAACGACTGCAGAAGCAGCTCGAAGATAACAAGACTGTCGTGGTGACGAAGGCGGTGCCGATCGAAGCCCGTATCGTAACACTGGCTCGCCCTTCCAGCCTACCGACGTTCCCGAAGAAGATGCCATTCTCGGTTTTGGCGATGGCTGGATCATTCCTGCTTGGGCTTGCCTGGATGGTGACGCGTGAACTGTTGACGGGTGCACGCGGCCATCAAGGTCCCAATACCGCGCCGGGTGGCGGCAGTGAGCCACGCCGGCCGATCGCCCCGCCGGCGGGCGGCATGGAGCCAGCATTTACGCGCGCTATCGCCTCACGGGATGCCGCTGCGGCGACAGCCGTCGCTGCCTCGATCGCGGCCCCGGTGGCACTTGCGACCAACAGCGACACGTCATCGACCCGGCTGAACTCGCTCGACAAAGTGGCTGACAGGTTGATCACCTCGTCTGCCACGCAAGCCGGGTTCCGTACCATGGTGGCGCCGGAAAGCCGATTGCTCGACGCGTCCTCGGAAGCGATCGACTTGGTGCGCGCTATTGCGGCCAGCGGTAAGCAAGTTGTGCTGGTCGATTGGACCCTGGATGGATCGGGCTTCTCCGCAGCCCTGGGTGTGCCCAACAAGCCAGGTATGACCGATTTGTTGCAAGGCGATGTCTCGTTCGAGGAAGTGATTGCGCGCGTGCCTGGTAGCGAAGCCCACTTTATTGCTTGCGGTGACGCACTGGTCGATCCGCTAATGGCCGACGACGCTGACCGGTTGAACCTCGTGCTCGACGCGCTTGATGAGGCCTACGACCATATCGTCGTCAGCGGTAACCATGATGCCTCCCGGGCGCTGTTTCAGGTGATCGAAGGCCGCTTCGACGCTGGTGTTACGGTTGCCGATCCAAAACGCCGTCAACCACTTATCGAGGATGCGCCCGGTAGCTTCTTGGGCTTTGAAGTCAGCGATCTGGATGTGATCAGATACGAGCGCACGGACGCGTCGGATCTTTCGGTTCCGGCAAAAAAGCCGAGCTTCGGCCGCGCCGTTGGTTCGACGGCGGGTACGATCCCGGCCGAGCTTCGGACATGACGTGACATCAAGATGGCGGCCGCAGGCAGTAACCTTGCCTTAACTGCGTTCGCTAACGATCACGGCTGTCCTGCAATGGTGCGAGGCAAAGTGCACACTCCTTGCATCGAGATGCGGTGACCGGCAGATCAATGCCGCTTTGAACGAACGTTGCACGATGAATCAAGTCTCGACGAGGATGCTCAAGACGGTGCTGACGGCCCTGCATTATTCGGGGATCGGATCGCTGTTTGCGCCGTTTACCCGCGGCAAGGGCGTTATTTTCACGCTTCATCAGGTGCAACCCGAGCAGCCGAATGGCAGCAGCATTAACCAAAGCTTCGATCCCAACCGTATTCTGCGAGTGACGCCGGAGTTCCTGGAAACGGCACTTCTCCAGGTTCGCGCGTCCGGTTTCGAGACGGTATCGCTCGATGAGGCGGTGCTTCGGATCGAGGGCCGCTCGTCGTCGAGCAAGCCATTCGCGTGCTTCACCTTCGATGATGGTTATCGAGATAACAGGACCTACGCGTATCCGCTGTTGAAGCGTTACGATGTGCCGTTCACGATTTATGTCCCAACCGATTTTCCCGATGGCCGTGGCGAGCTTTGGTGGTTGGTGCTGGAACAAATTGTTCGCCGCTCGCCGTCGGTCATTGTGCAAATGGGCGGGCGTCTGCGGACTTTCAGCTGTTCGACCAACACCGAAAAGCAAAATAGCTATGACGCGATATACTGGTGGCTTCGTGGTCTGCCGGAGGATCGCGCGCGACAGGTTGTGCGCGAGTTGGCGACATGTGCAGCCGTCGATATCGAGCAGACCTGCCGCGATTTGATAATGAGCTGGGATGAGATCCGCGAACTTTGCGCCGACCCGCTCGTGACCATCGGTGCGCACACCAAACGGCATTACGCACTGGCAAAACTAGATGCCGGGGAAGCCCGCTGTGAAATCTCCGAAAGTGTGGCGCGCGTCGAGCACGAGCTCGGCCGGCCATGCCGCCATTTCAGTTTCCCTTACGGTGACGAGGCCAGCGCTACCGCACGCGATTTCAAGCTTGCGGCCGAACTAGGCCTGGCGAGCGGCGTCACGACGCGCAAGGGCCTCATCCGAGGTGCCGGACGCGACACGTTGATGGGGTTGCCACGGCTCTCCCTCAACGGCAATTACCAGAGCAGCCGTTACGTGCAGGTGCTATTGACCGGCGCGCCATTCGCGTTTTGGAACTTGTTCCGCCGTAACGCTGCCGCCGCTGGCTAAGCCCCGTTTGATAGGCCCGCCGTTTTATCGGGCTGCTGCATCCACCAGATGATGGCGCCAGCCGGAATGATCCAAAGCGTTCCAGCGATTGCGTAGTAGAAAAGCTCAACGGCCTTGTTGGCATTCTGCATCTGCAGCACCCAGGCGACCGATACCGCAATTAGCGAATAGACGATGATCAGCAATAGCAATGCAGCGGTGCCGATCAACTTGCGCACGCGCATCGTCATGGGGGCGGGGCTTTCTTTGTTGTCGCAGTGCTGGTTGGGCGCATTGCTTGTACACAAGGCGTTGCCTATCACAACTCGTCGATCCCGACAGGAGACCCGCGATCATGGGCCGCGCCTTGCCAATCATAGAACTTCGCGACGAACCCATCGAGAGTGGCGCGGCGCGCGTGCGGTTGTGGCTTCTGGTGGTCGCCGGACTGGTGCTGCTGATGATTACGATTGGCGGGGCGACGAGGCTGACTGGCAGCGGGCTCTCGATTACCGAATGGCGGCCGATCATGGGCGTGATCCCGCCACTGTCGGAAGCATCGTGGTTGGATGCTTTCGCTAAATACAAAACCATCCCGCAGTATTTAGAACTCAATAAAGGCATGTCACTGGAGGCCTTCAAGGCGATTTTTTGGTGGGAGTGGGGGCATCGTTTCCTCGGTCGCTTGATCGGTTTTGTGTTCGCGTTGCCGCTCATCTGGTTTTGGCTGCGCGGGCAAATTCCACAGCGTATGAAAATACCGCTGGCCGGGCTGCTTGTGCTCGGCGGCATGCAGGGGTTCGTCGGCTGGTTCATGGTGCAGTCGGGGCTGGCCGATCGTATCGACGTCAGTCAGTACCGGTTGGCATTGCATCTGAGCATCGCGTTTATCCTGCTGGGCGGCTTGATTTGGCTCGCGCTCGGCTTATCGAAAGATAATGCGCCAACGTTCGATTCAGCGACCATCACAAGGGGACAGGCCCGCGTTGCGATGATCATCGTCGGCTTGATCTTTCTGCAGATGATCGCTGGAGCATTCGTGGCGGGTCTGAAGGCAGGCCTCACTTACAACACGTGGCCGCTAATGGACGGGCGTATCATTCCCAATGGCCTCGGCACGATGTCGCCCTGGTATCTCAACATTTTTGAGAACATCACAACCGTACAATTCAATCATCGGTTGATTGCGTATCTGGTGGCCGGTGTAGTCATTGATCATGCGATCGGCATCACCGGCCGCGCCGGAGATGAAAAACTTCGCGCATCGGCCGCCGTTCTGATGGTGGCAATCTGGTTACAGATAGGGTTGGGGATTTGGACATTGCTCGCGGTGGTGCCGCTGTCGCTTGGGCTGGCTCATCAAGGCGGAGCCGCCATTTTATTCAGCATCGCCGTCCGGCATTTGTATCTGGTTCGCCGCTCGGTGCATAAACGTCAGTAATAAGCGTCATAACGGTTACCGCCGTGCGCTTCATTTGGCGGCTGTGTTAGCTTTAATCATCACATCACGCAGGAGCGCATGATTTTGGACAATGTGAGCAACGATTTAATCACCGCCTTGCGGCCGACCGCGCGCACTCTGCCAGAGAGCGGAATTTCTAAGGTATTCAATTATGGTCGCTATAAAGAGGGACTGATCCCTCTGTGGGCCGGCGAGGGCGATATGCCGACGCCGAAATTCATCTGCGATGCGGCGGCCAAGTCGATGGCGGCTGGCGAGACCTATTATACGGCTCAGCGCGGCATTCCTGAATTGCGCAGTTCGCTCGCACGCTATTTTACGAATCTTTATGGGCAGCCGTTCAAGGCCGATGAGTTCTTTGTCACGGGTGGTGGCATGCAGGCTGTGCAGTTGGCCGTGCAGGCGACCTGCGGTCCGGGCGACGAGGTGATCGTGCCATCGCCGGCTTGGCCCAATTTCGAAGGTGCGCTCTCGATACAAGGGGCCAAGGTCGTCAGTCTGCCGATGACGCTGGAGCGTGACGGGTGGTCGTTGCCGCTCGACAAGATGTTCGCGGTCGTCACTCCGAAGACGCGTGCCATCGTTATCAACTCACCAGCCAATCCGACCGGTTGGACTGCGAGCCGCGACGAATTGAAAGCGATTCTCGAATTCGCCCGCGCTAAGGGATTGTGGATCATCGCCGACGAGATTTACGGCCGGTTCTATTTCAAAGGACCACTTGCGCCATCGTTCTTCGAATTCCGCCGCCCGGACGATCGGATTATTTTCGTCAACACCTTCTCGAAGAATTGGGCGATGACCGGATGGCGCATCGGTTGGATGCAGGCGCCGCCCGAGCTTGGCGGCATCATCGAGAGTTTGATCCAATACAACACGTCGGGCGTCGCCACATTCATGCAACGCGGCGCGATTGCTGCGATCGAAGACGGCGAACCCTTCATCGCCGAACAGCTTAAACGAGCGGTCGCGGGCCGCGAAATCGTCTCGAAAGCGCTCGGTGGCTTCAACACCATACGCAGCGTACCGCCGGCCGGTGCATTCTACTCCTTCTTCGCAATCGATGGGCGGGACGATTCAATGGCAACTGCACTCCGTCTCATCGACGAGGCGAATGTCGGTCTGGCCCCTGGGATCGCGTTTGGACCGGCGGCCGAGGGCTACTTCCGTGTGTGTTTCCTGCGCTCCGCACCGGCTTTGGAAGTTGCCATGCAACGATTGACGGGCTGGCTGAAAACACACTGATTTCGCCTGCGACAATGCTGCGACATTCTGCGTGACAGCCGCCGTTTCCTAATGTATACGCTATTCCTGCGGGACGGGGCGATCAGCCGAATGGATGATGCGACCTCTGGCCCGGGTCTGGGGAGACTAACAAATATGCGGAACTGCGGTAGCAATGCCGTGCAGTCAACCGTTATGGCCGTTTGAATTGAGCGGTTAACGTCGACGCAATGTGATAGCTGCCCCACGCAGTTGTTCGCAAATTTCTTGAACATTGGAGAGCAAGGGTCTCAGGCCCTTGCTCTTTGTTTTGTGAAGTGCCGAGCTTTGTGAAGTGCCGAAACGCCTCAGCGCTCAGCGACTGAAACCGGCGGCCACGAGTTGCACTTTGCAGCGCGATCCGAGTTGAGCATATTTCTGTTCAACGCATCGTTTGACCGAGTCCATGGTCGGGTTTTCCCCAATGCACAGCCGGCGCACGTCGGTCTCGCAGGCGGCCCGCAGTGCAGGCGTAACTTCGGGTGGGAGCTTGAAGTCTTCGCTAGCGTCTAGCGGCGACACCGAAACAAGGCTCATCAGCAGCACCATTGTCTTTAAGTTCATTCAGTAGTCCCTCCAATATCGCTCGAAAACGCCAAGCGTCGTTCCACCTGAGTGGCGACTGTGGCACCCGTTCACTGTTCCGCAGTTGAGGAGGCTCGACGCTGCGATCGGACCTGGGCTGATAAGCAAGCGGTAGGTCGGATAAATCAAAGCGCGCCAAACCGGGCGAAACTGTCGGCTAGATTGAAGTCTGGACCATATCGTGGCCGACGATCATCAACCGAGACGAAGTGTTATCGCGCGGACTTATATTGCATTGCAACATTTTTGTTGCGCTGCGACAAAATGAGCCGAGAACTGAAGTTGAGAAGGTCACGGATGTGCGCAGGTGCGCGGGTTTAGCGACTAATTGAAAGAACGATTGCGGCGGTTAGCTCAGTGCTACCCGCCGCATGTGAATGCACAACCAATCAGAAAGTTAGCTTGGCCCCAGACTAACGCGTGTTACCGAGCGTCGGATTCGGAATACCAGATCAGTACCGGTACCAGTACCAGACGATTGAACGCATAGCCGACCACGTCTCAAGCATGCCGACTAGACGTGCCGTTTTCCTGCCAAAGCTCAAGCGCCGCCATAATTGCCAGCCCCGCTCCAAGGGCCGTATGCCAGTACCAGAGCGAGCCATCCTGGAAATAACCCAACATGAAGGGCGAAACGATCATCCAGACACCAAACATCAACGTTGCCCGCTCGTCCCAACGCTCCATCAGCGACAGTTCCGACAAAGCCAGGCACAGGACGAGGAAGCCGATCACAATGGCATTCAGCAACGCCAATGAGGTATGTCTCGGATCGAATGCCGGCGAAACAATCAACGTCGCGCCGAGACTGAAAATGATCCAATCTTCCCAGGACCGGTGTGCTTTCAATTGGTCGATGCGCAACATAGCGAGTCCTCCAGTTAGGAACTTCGGCATGCTGCATCGACACTCGGCGCTGCCTAAACATTGGCCAAGGCGATCTAGCCGAGCCGTTCGGTGCACATGTCTAATACTATAGTAGTATATTTCAGCTTGCAGAGCAATGGGTTTCCGCAAAGGCAAACACTTCCAATTTTCTATGTGCAAGTCACCGAAACTTCAACCAAGGCTCAGCGGCACCAGAAAGCGGTTCATTGCCCATGCGACGATACCAAAAAGAACTGCTGCCACGATCGAGTTGATCAGGATTATGCGTCCAAAACGTATGCGGGCGGGCGCGCTCTCAGGCGTGCCGGGCACCACTTCGCCGGCCTCGCCCTGGGTCTGACCGCGGGTCAGCGGCAGGATTGCAAATAGCACGATCCACCAGATCAGAAAGTAAAGTGCAAGGCCGAGCGGAAGCGACATGGAGACGGCCTCGAAGGGTGAATGACCTGTCGCCATTGCGGACGATCCGCAACGATTTTCATCTCGGCATTTGCTGCCGCGATCCAGGGTGCGAAGTTATAGGAGCGTAAATTTTCAGCAAACTGCATCCCGGAGACAAACCCCGGGATAATGTCATTCAGATAGGCAAGCCCGGCCTGAGGCCGAGGCTTTCAATCGTCCTTTGGCTTGGGCACGCTCGGCACGGTTCCGCTGGTTCGCGGCTTCTTTTCCTTAGGGCCGGGCAACGACTTGCGTGGCGCCGCTTCGATCAAAGCTTTTTCGGGTGTCTCGACCTCGTCTTCATCGTCATCATCGCGTGACTTGCCCCGCTTCGGCTCGCCGGCGATGAACTCAAATCCGAGCTTTGCTTCTTCACCCTTGCCGGTGACCAGTACCTTCACCGTGCCGCCGTGCTCAAGCTTGCCGAACAACAGCTCATCGGCGAGCGGCTTCTTGATGTACTCGGTGATGACGCGAGCCAATGGCCGTGCACCGAACTTTTCGTCGTAACCTTTCTCGGCAATCCAGCGCGCGGCCGGCTCCGACAACTCGATCGTGACACCGCGATCCGCCAACTGAGCTTCGAGCTGGAAGATGAACTTCTCGACGACCTTGGTGATCACATCTTGCGGCAGGCCGGCAAACGGGATCGTCGCATCCAGACGATTGCGGAATTCAGGCGTGAACATGCGATTGATCGCCTCGCTGTCCTCACCTTCGCGCTTGGTCCGGTTGAACCCCATCGGCGCCTTGACAAGATCGGCGGCACCGGCGTTCGTGGTCATGATCAGCACCACGTTGCGGAAGTCGACCGCCTTGCCATTGTGATCCGTGAGCTTGCCGTGGTCCATAACCTGCAGCAGGATATTGTATAGGTCGGGATGGGCCTTCTCGATTTCATCCAGCAACAACACCGAGTGCGGATGCTGGTCGATACCATCGGTCAACAGTCCGCCCTGGTCGAAGCCGACGTAACCTGGAGGCGCACCGATCAAGCGGCTGACTGTATGCTTCTCCATGTATTCCGACATGTCGAAACGCAGTAACTCGACGCCCATCAGAGCTGCGAGTTGCTTGGCAACCTCGGTCTTGCCGACGCCGGTCGGTCCAGAGAAGAGATAGCAGCCGATCGGCTTCTCCGGCTCGCGCAAACCGGCGCGAGCAAGCTTGATCGCGGACGCCAGCGCCGAGATCGCAGCATCCTGGCCGAACACCAGACGTTTGAGATCCTTCTCGAGATTGCCGAGCACTTCGGCGTCGCTTTTCGTCACCGTCTTTGGTGGGATGCGGGCCATCGTGGCGACCGTCGCCTCGATCTCCTTGACGGTGATCTTCTTCTTGCGCTTGTTCTCTGGCACCAGCATTTGGCTGGCGCCGCTTTCGTCGATCACGTCGATCGCCTTGTCGGGCAACTTGCGATCATTGATGTAGCGCGCCGACAGCTCCACCGCGGCCTTGATGGCATCATTGGTGTACTTGAGCTTGTGGTAGTCCTCGAACACCGACTTGAGGCCCTTCAAGATCTCGATCGTGTCGGCAACCGACGGCTCCTTGACGTCGATCTTCTGGAACCGGCGAACCAGTGCGCGGTCCTTCTCGAAGTGCTGGCGGTATTCCTTATAGGTGGTTGAGCCCATGCAGCGTAGCAGGCCGGACTGGAGCGCTGGCTTCAGCAGGTTCGACGCGTCCATGGCGCCGCCCGACGTCGCACCAGCGCCAATTACCGTGTGGATCTCGTCGATGAAGAGGATCGCGCCTTTGTAGTTCTCGATCTCCTTCATGACGGCCTTCAGCCGCTCTTCGAAGTCGCCGCGATAGCGGGTGCCAGCCAGCAACGCGCCCATATCGAGTGAGAAGATCGTTGCGTCTTGCAGGACCTCGGGCACG
>JANLPY010000443.1:0-4935 GCA_031367505.1 Hyphomicrobiaceae bacterium
CGCCACCGCTGGCGCAATCGGCAAATCCCCATAGAGACCGCCGCACCCTCGGCCCACAACTCCCGCGACTTCGTGCCTGGGCGCTTCTCCGACGTCGGCCAGAGCACGCCACACCGCCGTCACGCCGACGTCCGAGAAACCCGCACCTGAGCTGACCTCCGTGGAAATGCCAAACCAGACCGGGATTTGTCTGCAAACTGATAGTTCAGCGGAAGTGGCACATGGCCCACTACGGCGCGAGCCATGCTCGACTACGAATCGTGCCCACCTGCCTATCGGAGCTGGCTTTCACGACGCTGGCTCTCATCGACATCGAGGGGCGTGGGTACTTTCACGCCGATATGCGATCCTTTGTTCGACGTAGGGCGCAACTTTCTATGGTTGAACAAGTTGCAGTTGCCAGTCGGGGCATAGTATTCGGAAGAACGGCACTGCATGTCGGCGGAGCATAGATCGAGGCACTGCTCAGGCGATGAATTCTCGTAGCGACGGTAGCCCGTGCCGGGTATGAACGTTCCGGTACGCCGCATCATAATCTCACGTGGATAGCCGCCAACTGCAGGACCAGACTTAGATCCAACGCCGCGTTTGAATCCAACGTCTGCACTCGATGACCGACCGGCCGCGCGGCTGTGGTTGTAGAGATTGCATTCGTCGTCGGACTTGTGATGTTCGATCATCTGGCAGCGATTGTCGATCTCGCAGCGGCGAGCGCAGGTGTCCCATCCTGTGTTCCGAAGAGTAAGATATCCCTTCCCTTCGACGTAAGTGTTCGCTTTCCGTTTGACTTGGCCAAAACCATCCGTCGGTACCGAATTGTTGTTCAGGCCATCACTGCTCTTGGCTTGGCCTTTGCGTTTGATCAGCAGATCGATCTCGGCAATACGGCCGCGCACACGCTGGTACACCTCGCTGTCGCGAGAGGCCGGTTTGGCAATTTCGAAGTGATCGGCAGCGATCGCCAGCCGCTCGCCATCACACTGCGTTGCCGAGCGATCCATCGGTACGATCATGCCCACCATTGTCGGCTTCGTTTCATAGAAGCAGTTCACCTGCAAACGTCCGTTGGGTCCGTACTTGTTGGTTTGCCGAGTGATGAATCGGCGGAACTGAGCCTCGAGCGTCTGCAGATACGAGTTGGTGCCGATTGACTTTAGATCTCGCACCAATGGGCAATCCGTCACGGCGCCAAGATACTTCTCCATTGCATTGACCAGGCCAACTGCGAGTTCGGAGCCGTTAGTCGGCGTTGCGAGCATGATCACTCCTGCCGTGCGATCCACGAGACTCACGCCGTTGACGGCGTCTCGATCGACCGAGAGCATCTCCTGAACCACAAGTCCGCCTGCGGAATGCGCAAGGAAAACAATGTACGGATGATTGAGCCACACCGCTTGATCCCGAAGATCCGTTGCGAGGCCCGCGGCGATCTGATGAATTGACAGCCGATCGCCACATCCGGATGGCCATGAAAGCGTCGCGGTGGCAAAGTCTGCCGGCTTGCGCTCGCCTCGGAATGTGGCCGTATCGTCTCGCATTAAGTCGAACCACGAAACAGCGCTGCCTGCCGCCGTAAACGACTTCTCATTCCCCCTGGTGCCGTGTACGCTAATGATGAGAGGTTTGCCGTGTCCACGCGTGACGTACTCGAGCTTGGCCCAAGCAGGACTGGCTACCCACGATGATGAAAGGGCAATTAAAGCAACGATCAATTTTCCAAGACATCGGCAGCAATCGAGCGATACGCGGCGTGGGATGGCAGCAACGAGACAGAAGGGTCGTTTCAGCATAGGTTTGGCCTCCGGTGTGTTGCAGGTCGCCGTCAGTGAGTTGCCGGCAGCCCGTTAGTGATCCATCCTCGTTTTCCTACAACGGCTGACCGGTATTGCGGTTTTTGAGGCAAATTCTTATGTGCAATTCGGGCACGTCGGTCACAATGTGGATCCGGTCATTCGACCGAAAATGATGCGCCAACATCCGGTGCATGAAACCACCGACGGCGCTGTCGATCGCAACAAATTTCTTGGAAAGAAGGCGACGTGCTAAGGTCGCCCTCCCCTTCAGTCGGGAAAAAGGGTGGCGAGGCAGCTTGTGCTTGTTCGATATCAACCGCGACACTCGTTGGACAAGCGCGCGATAAATGGGGGCGTATCGTGTCTGCGGTTATCCTAAGCAGAGACCGTAAATCCAACCGTCGGACGTGGCCGATTGCGCGACTTCTCGTCCTGTTCTCGATCATACAAGCGCTGCCATTTCTGGCAGTCGTAACCCACGAGATTGTCAGTCTTGCAGCAAGCGAACGCGCCGCGTTCGAGGTGCTCGTCCAGACCAAAGCGGATGCGATCGCGAGTGGTGTCGACCAACGCCTCGAGCGCTACACCGCGCTCCTCAACACACTTGCCGCCGCTCCAGCCATGCAAAGCAGCAACCTCAGTGGGGCCATCGCCCAAGCCGGTGTCCAAGCCGGCGCCGCGCTTCAGCGCGACGGGCTGCCAGACGGTATGCTTGCTGTCTTCTATCGCGACTTGAGCGGAAACCAGTTGTTCAATACGCGTGACAAGGACCGCAAAAATCTGCCGCGCCGATCTGAGACGATGCCGCCTGAGGCAATGTGGCGTCCATGCCCCTCGCCGTCATATCCGATACCACTCCCGGCATTGGCCGCTCGGCCTGAATCATGCCCGCGACATCATGTGTCGGAAATTGTTAAAAGCGAACTCACCGGACAATCCATCATCGAGATAAGCGTGCCGGTGTTCAAGAACGAACAACGGTTCCGCGTCCTCTCACTCTCCATCGATCTTCGTGCGCTCGACGGATTGCTAGGCGATTTGTACAAAGATCAAACGCGATACCCCAACCGGGTCACCGGCGTCTACGATAGCCAAGGCAAAATCGCCGAAGTTGCTGACATCGGCCCGCTCGCACTGAAAAGCTCGTCGCTGGTGCGTGCCGAAAGCACTGTGCGCCATTCCGGATGGTCCGTCGTTGTGAAGGCACCACGGTCGATCAGCGCAAAACTGCGTAATGCGTTGCTCTGGTATGCCCCGTTTGTTGGCGCAGCCGCTTTGTTCGGACTAGGCGGGGCGTTATGGCTGGGCCGGTTGATCTCGCAACCGATAGCAGAAGCCGCACGGGCTGCGCGGGCGCTGGGTGACGGGCAACAGGTTGGGCCGGTGCGTTCCTTTGTTGCGGAAGCAGACGATGTCATCAGCTCGCTGCAGAAAGCAGCAGAGCAGCGCCAATCCGTTGAGGAAAACCTGCGCGAACGAGAAGCCCAACTCGATGCCGCGCGAGCGGCAGCCGGCGTCGCAGCGTTCCAGCTCGATGTCGCCGCCGACCGTATTGTCTGGTCATCCCGAGTCGAGCAATTGTTTGGCGTCAGCGCCGAAGACATTGCCACCACCTCGGCTTTCCTGACCTATCTGCATCCAACGGATCAGGATCGCGCTGAGGACAAAAAACTGAGGCTCTTTGAGCGAGGTGGCCCCTTTCAAACCGGACCATTCCGTTTCCGCCCACCCGATGGAATTGACCGTTGGATCGTGTTTCGCGGCCACGTCGATCTTGACACTACCGGCCGGGCTACCAAGGTCATCGGTGCGTGTGTCGACATCACAGCCCGCAAACTCGACGAAGACCACGCCCGCCGATGGCAGGGCGTGTTCGACGACGCTGATTTCGGCTTGGCCCACGTCAGCGCAACTGACGACGCGTTTCTGGAAGTCAACTCCGCGTTCGCGAGCGAGCGGGGTTACTTGCCGCAGGAAATGAGGAACGGATCATTGCTCGATGTGTTTCCGCAGACCGTACGTGACGCCATGCGGGACAGGTTGAGCCTGATCGACCAACGCGGCCATCAAGCGTTCGAGACCGAGCATTTGAGGAAGGACGGGACGATCTTCCCTGTCTTCATGCAAGTGACGGTGATCAAGGACGACAGAGGGCGCCCAATCTCACGCGTGATCTACGCCCGCAACATCACCAACCGAAAGCGGGCGGAAGCGCGGCTGCGCGACAGCCAAAAGGCGCTCCACCATCGACTTCAGAACCTCTTGATTGTGGTCCACGAGGTTGCGCTGCAATCGGCTAGGTCGAGTCTCGATGCAGAGCACAATTACAAATTCGAGGAAAGATTTTCGCCGCGCATCGATGCCCTGTCGAGCTTGCATGAGCTGTTGCTTGGCAGCAAGTCGCAAGAAATCGCCGTCGCCGACCTCGTGCGCACGATCGTTGCCCCCTTCCTCGACAATGCAGCACGTCTCGAAGCGCGAGGGCCGCAACTTTTTCTGAAGCGAAGCATCGCTCAGGATCTTGGCCTCGCATTGCATGAGCTGGCCACCAACACGACGAAGTACGGCGCGCTCAATCGCGGTTCCCCAGCCGGAATGGTTTCTGTCTGGTGGACGATAGGTCCCGCCGCAGACGGCGCAACCCGCTTCCAGTTGACATGGGTCGAGACCGGTGGACCAATCGTGCCCCCACCAGAGCGCAAGGGGTTCGGCCATACCATGCTCACCGAGATGATGGAGCACCACGGCAAGATCTCGCTCCAATACAAGCCCGCTGGGCTCGAATGGCATTTCGATGCGGAAGCTGGGGAGTCCGTTCGGTTGGATACGGTCGATCTTGAAGGCGATCAAGGACCAGAATACGGCAATGCCCGAGATCGGCCAGGGTCCAATCGCAGCGTTCACTAAGCCTTTGACGCCGTTGGCCGTGACGCCCCAGCGATCAGATCTGCCAACAATGACAGGATGTCCTGCTGGGCCTGAGGTGTTCGCAATGGCTTGGCGACAATCGGGCGGCCCGGCCAATTCGCCAGCTCGGCGTCATCGGGTGTCGCCGTGCAAAATAGAAAGGGTACGCCTAGGCTGGCAAGAAGCTCCGCGACCGGCCAAATCCTGACTCCGTCGGCATCGTCATCGAGGCGGT
>JANLPY010000493.1:0-4070 GCA_031367505.1 Hyphomicrobiaceae bacterium
CGACACGCGCGGATAAGCATCGGCATGCTCACGCCAGACCACCAGGTGCGGCGCACCCGAGGTTTCAACCGGCACGCCGAGCGCGCGCGCCACCGCCAGCGGGATCGACACCACGCGCCAGCCCTGCAGCGGCTCGGCCCAGGCGAAGCGGCGCAGCTTGCCATCGGCATCGAGCTCGACCGTGTTGGTGCCGATGCGGGCGGCTTCGAGCATCGCCTGCATGAACGGCAGGATCAGCGCGATGCGGGGGCCGGCGGGTGGCGATGAGTGGGCTGATGCCGATGCCGATGCTGGCGCCACCGGCGCGATGCCTAGACCCGGCACGCGGTCCAGCGTCAGCTCGCTGAGCGCGTCGTTGCGGTCGGCAGGCGCACCGCCTCGAAGAAGCTCAGCGTGCCGACGCGCACCGCCGCGTCGAGCGCCCGGTCGCCGCCCGGGCGCAGCCGGTCGGGGTGGGAGAACTGGTTGTCGAAGACGATCGCTGCTGCGCCGTCGGCCTGGGCCTGCTGAGCACCGTCGCCAGCGTTGGTCGCGCGACCACGGCCAGCGGCCGAACTCGGGCGACAGGTCGGCGAGCGCCCTGGCGGTGCGGCGGTGCCGCAGCACCGGGTCCGAAGGTGGGCGCATGCAATGCCTTGCGAGCACACCGGGCCGAAGCGCTGGAACGCGGGCTTCGTCACAAGCGGCAGCGCCAGCACCCGAAGAATACGGTCCAGGGGTGGCGGTCCAGGGGTGGAACTTAGCGGCCCGAAAACTGCCGCTGCCCCCTGTCGGAAACTGTTCCGAAATTGTTAAGCTATTCGCCCCGGTTCCGAAGCAAAACCTAGCACTGGCGCGACCTGTAGAGTTATTGGCCGTTCAGAAACTGTTCCGATTGCAGTGTTAGCAACTGCGAATCTGCGACCGAAAGGATCGTGACACGCGAGCCCGTGAACCTGGGCACGGCATCAGACAGAGAAGTCTGGATTCAGCTAGCGGGAGAAGGTGACCGCCAGCTTCGGGTGAAGCCAAGTTCCTTGAGCGTTACCGACCAGGCTGGTATCGCCACCCTTCCGCGCGCGTGCAGCACCTTCACTTCGGGGCGGCGGCGCCTACCTTCGGTCGAACAGATGGCCTCGATGCGTAGGAGCTGGCGTAGACGAGCCTCAAACACTTGCGACACGCGAACCGACGCTCGCGGAAATACAGCTGAGCTACGCGCGCGCCACAGCCTGAGCACTCGAACCACGATCGCGCGCTGCCGAAGTGGCAAACCGTCTCCACGATCGCCACGCGCTGGTGCAGCCAATCCCTCCCGACCGATCCCGTGATGGCCAACGCGCAGGACAGCACTTCAACATCGAAGAATGGTCCTTCCGGCCAGGTCAGTCGCAGCTTGACCCCAGGATAAATCTGCCGGATGTCGAGGCGGAGGCGGCAGTCTTCCACCTTGGCCCTGTAGCCGCGCCGCCCGGCGCCGCGCCGCAGGCCGCCGTGGCCACTTGATTCCGCAATCAATTGCTGCATCGCTTGCGCATCGGATGACGCGCCGGTCAGAGGTTGCATCTCAAAGTGGCCCGACAGTCTGACAAAACTTCAGCTCGCGCAAGAAGCGCTCCTTGAACAGTTGACGCTTGACCTTCTCGAAGGATGACGAAGAGTAGTCTGAGAACTTGCGACTGATCTCAGCCGTCAGCGCGGCAACTTCTTCCGCCGATAGCTTCGCCGGAAATTCAATGGGGATGGCCTGCGAAAAGTTGAACTGAAGGTGACTCCAAAACTCCTTCATCGAAGACACGAGGACTTCTTGAACCTCCGGTGTTTCGGCGAGGACGAGCAGATTGGTACGCATCGCAAGTTCGATCGTGCTCCAGTCGTTCAAGGTCTTCTCAGGGAATTTGAGGACGTTGGTCATGTCAGTTCAAACCGGTATTTGCCTGGACCGCAAGGGTGTAATTTCGGAGCTTCGGCCCGGCTTCTCGCGCCATGGCTTCGGCATCCTTGGCCTGCGTGTGGATGTGGATTTGGTCAGCGATCCTGTCAACATGGACTGCCCCGCCAGAGCGATTCGCTCCGCTGCCGTGGCGTTGACTCTGGAACAGGTTCAAGCCTGAATTGATCTGACCGATCCCAAGCCGGCCGGCGCCGTTCTCGACCGTCGAGATTCCACCGATCATCTCGCGCAGCACAGTGAGATTCTTCAGGTCGAGGTGCTGATCGGCACCGACCCCCATGCGCTTCATGAGCGAGCCGATGTAGGCCTCGGTGTTGTTCTCCCCGGGCGGCGCGTACTTGCCGATGATGCCGCGCACGGTGTCGATCCCGCGCCCCGCGTAGAGTTGCAACTGCCTGGCCAGCGCGGCGACACCTTCATCCATGCTGCCGAACCGCGCGAACCGGCCGTTCGGGCCGCCCTCCTTCGTCGCGCCTGCCTGGCCAGCAAAATTGAGGTTTCCGGGGTTGTTGTTGCGCATGCCGCGCGTGGCACCAGCGCCGGATGAAGTCGTGCCGCCGGAAGGCGCATCCCACGAACCGCTCGCGCCACCAGTTCTCGCGCCACGTCCGCTCAGACCCTGTTCTGCATAGCTGCGTCCCATGCCTATTCTGCTGGCCTGGTTGTCGAGCCACGAAGCGCCGGGGACGTTGCGATCCATCCAATCGCCGAACTTGTCGGACGGATCGAGCCAGCTCAGTGCGGCATGGGCAAGGCCGCCAGCGGCTGCGATCTTCACAAGCAATCCGAGCAGCCCGGCACCGGCAGCAGCAGCGCCAACCAGAGCCGCAGTGGTACCGCCGACGCCGGCGATCAACGCGACGAACCGAAGGCCGCCCAGCAAGCCCAACGCGGTGACGAGGGCGCCTACCGCCAGGGCGGATTTCGGGAACTGCGCAAGGAGGTTCAGAACCCACTCGAGCGCAGGCGTCAGCCATGTCGTGAACGCTCGACCCACGCTCGTGAGCGCTTGCTCAAGCTTCTTCCATGCGATGGCTCGTTTGTCCGCCGCTTCCCCGTCCTCCGTGGACATAGCGTTTTGCGCACGCTGACTTTCGGCCAGCTTGGCAAGGGCTTCACGGGTGTGCATCAACACCGCCACCGTGCGCTCGTCAATACCGACCTCGCCGCCAAGGATTTGGGCGGTCGCCGGTTCCATGGACTTGAAGGCATCGGCAATGAGAAGAAGCCGCTCGCTCCACGACGTGGCTTCATTGAGGAATTTCGGATCGATCTTCGCTTTCGAGAGGAAGGGAATGATTGCCGAATGCCCATACAGCTTCAGTTGCTGCATCTGCTTCGACAGGTTGCCGATGCTGCCCGCCATCCCTTCGGCCGTACCGCCCGCTTGCTCAGCGACGCCCGTCCACGTGGAAATCTCTGTGGACGATGACCCGACGTTCTTCGACAGCCGATTGGTGGCCGTGTCTGAGGCAGTGATTCGCTCGACGAACTGCTTGCCGAACGCGGCGCCGAGCATGGCGGCCGTCAGGCCCAACACTTGATCGCGAATCTTTCCGAACGCCTGGGACGCGTTCTTGCCCATCGCTTCAAAGTCCTTCTGGGTCTGCGTGGCTTCGTCGCGCGTTTTCTTGAGGCCGGCGCTGGTCTCCTTGCGGCCTTTCTCAAAGCCGGACGGGTCAAGGTTCAACGAGACTAGGAGCGCATCAATCAGGGTAGCCATTTCAGTTCCGATCTAATTCGGGTTGGTGGTAGTGGTGGTGCAGTCGCAATTCGCTTCGCCCTGCTCATCACGCGTGGTTCACGTCACCGGGTCGGTCAGGCTGTTGCCGCGCGAGATTCCGCCGTGGGTGTGCGATTCGTCGATGCGGTGACCGTTGGCAGTGACCGTGCCATTGAACGTGGTGTTGCCGTTCACTTTCAGGGTCGGAGCGTTGATGGTGACCGCCGACGGCGACGTGATCGTGATGCCGCCACTCTCGAACTGCACGTACTGCGTCGGCGTGCCGTTCAACATGCCACCCAGGTACAGGCCGTCGGCCATGTCGAAGCGACGTCGGCTGCCGGGGTTGGCTGGCGCTTTGTTCACGGTGGCGCTGGAAACGTCGCGGTCTGCGAACACCGCCACGCCGATGTC
>JANLPY010000515.1:0-3242 GCA_031367505.1 Hyphomicrobiaceae bacterium
CACGTGCTGAAAGTGGGATGCAAGTGTCAGAATCGGACCACGAGTATTCGTGGTTCGGGACGTGCGCGAACTGCACCATCAGGTCGGGGATGACCGGCGCCAGCAGCACGATCGCCATCGTCGTCAGCGTGATCGGCAGTAGCGGCGCGATACCGGTCATGAAACCCGGTCGATGATGTGGCGTCATCCTGCATCCCCCGCCGATCCGTGCTGTGGCGAAAGGTCGGCCGGATTCGGGCAGCTTGCGGATTTATCCGCAACGGTGGATGGCAACAAAGCCGATTTGCCGATGCCTTGTTATCGGCGGAATCGATGGCGCGGTGTCAGTCGGCAGGCGCCTCAAACTTGCCGAACACCGGCCCCGGCTGCTTGAGCGCGGCGGTGCTGTCATCCACCAGCATGGCGGCGGGGCTGTTGCGGGCACGATGAGCGAGGTGACGCTCGAACCCACGCCGCGATGGCTTGTCTGCAAGCGCCGCCCGGTCGATCTCGACAGCCAGGTCGTGACCGACGGGCGCAAGCTGGCCATTGCGATTGGCCCGCACAGCCGCGCGGCGCTGCTCAACGGCTGGGACGAACCGACGATGATTTTGGCGACGCAAGCCGATGCGATCGCGGCATTCGAGACGCGCACCAGCCTGATCGCCGCCGCCTCGATCGAGCAGGCGTTGGTCCGCCTCAAGCGCGACGGCGACAGCGAATCGGCCGACATGCCGATGTGCGATTTCATGGAGTTCTGCTCGCTGATCAGCTTTGACGATGTGTGGGAATTCGACCGGAAGCGGGCCGGGGCGGACGATTTGCAAGCACGGGCTCACGCCGACAAGTAGGCATCGAGCGTGTCGTGAAAATGGCGAATGCGGCTTTCCTGATAGCGCGCCAAGGTTACGCCCGGCTTGCGTGAGGCACGCAAGCCCTTTTGGATTCGCATCAGATTGTCGGTGTCCTGATCGGCGACCATCGCGGCCGAACCAAGCTCGGGCGCATCCGACCAGGTCTGATCGGGGCCGAGCGTCGTCATTTTTGCCGGCGCCGGGTGCGATCCGTCGGGCGCTTTGGAAAACAGGAATATGATCTCCATGATCGAGCTTTCGGGATCATCGCCATTGGGCCGGAAGCGATAAGTGATCGGCAAAGCCTGTCCGCCCCACGGCACCATGTTGGGGAACAGCGTATACTCGATCAGATCGAGCGATTCGCTGTCCGACAGCGCGGACATGTCGCGCCCGATGCTGCGCGAAATCTTCTCTCTCGCGCGCTCGGCCAGCTTGCCGCGCGCGGTCTCGCCTTCGCCGACGACGATCGGCTTGCCCGCGAAGAACGGTACGTCGCGGTGCATTTCCTCGATCGTACGTTCTGCAGGAACGCCTTTCAACGACGGTGACGGCACGCCCTGAACGCTGATCATGCGGCTGACGTGGCGCACGCCCGGCCACACATCGTACTGGGTGTTGGTATCGCCGTAATATCCCATCACCTGCGGGTGCGCGATGCTGACATGGTACGCCTCGACGAAGGCCTCCATCGCCAGCTTCCAGTTGCACGGCATGATCTTGGCGACGTGTGCCGCCACATAGCGGTCCTCCAGGTTGAATGACGCGAAGTGTTCGGGCAGGCTTTCGAGGTAGCTTTCGAGCGGTTCGTAATCAGGATCGAAATTGACGAACACGAAGCCGCCCCATATCCGCACTTTGGCTTCGGGCAGGCGCATCGCGGCCTTGTCGACATGCGGGAAATCCCATTGTCCGGGGATGATCGACAGCGTGCCATCGAGCTTCCAGGTCCAGCCATGGAATGGGCAGCGCAACTGGTTGACGCAGCCGCTTGTCGTGCGCAGCATCGTGCCGCGGTGCAGGCAGGAATTGATGTATGCGCGCACTTCGTCGGGCGCGGTGCGGATGACGATCAGCGAGTCGTGTACGATCTCGTAAACGACGTGATCGCCCACGTTGGGAATATGTTCGACCCGGGCGGCCAATTGCCAGCACTTGCGCCACACCTTTTCGACTTCGCGATCGTGCCAGTCCTTTGAAAAATAACGCTCGGCCGAGACATCGGCAGAGCTTTGGCCCTGCGCCGGGGATTCTGCACGGAGGACATCGGGTGCTGGATTGATGTCACTGGCGAACACCTCTTGAACAGAGGGTCCGGGGCGGCGGGCCGTGATGTCCATGCTCCTCTCCATTTGCGGCTCTGCTGGCGTGCTGCTAGGGGGTGTTGACAAACTCACGCATCCACAGCTGGATTGAGACGATGTGGATGAAGCCGAGGTAGCTGTCTGCGGTTTTGTCGTATCGGGTTGCCAGCCTTCGGGCATTTTTGAGTTTGTTGAAGCAGCGCTCGACCATGTTGCGCAGGGCGTAGATGGCGGTATCGACGGGTAGCTGGACCAAGCGGTTGCGCTTTGTCGGGATCATCGCGGTGCCGCCGCGCTTTTGCATATCTTCGCGAATGAAGTCAGCGTCATAGCCCTTATCGGCGAGCAGCACCTTGGGGGCCGGTCCGTCGGCATCCATTATCGGCAGATAGCCTTTGTAATCGGAGACTTCGCCGCCGGTCAGGGCGAAGGCTATGGGGAGGCCCAGCGCATTGATGCGGAGCTGGATCAGGCGCGTAAAGCCACCTTTTGAGCGGCCAAGACCCTGACACGGAGTCCCCCTTTAGCGCCGGCTGAACAATGGTGCGCCCGGATTATAGTGCTATCGATCATCTGCAAGCTGGGTTTGCCGCCGCCACTGTCGTTGAAGGCTTCGAGCAGCAACTCCCAAAGACCAGACAGCGTCCAGCGCCGGAACTGGCGATAAACCGAAGACCATTTGCCAAAATGTTCATGCAGATCGCGCCAGGCAACACCTGTCCGTGCGATCCAGAAAATTCCATCCAGAACAAGGCGATGATCTCTCGGACGCCGCCCGCTCCGCGCACCGCGCTCGATCACGAACGGCTCAAGACAAGCCCATTCATCGTCGCTCATCAAACCTCGGATCAAGGCAGCCTCCCAAAAGACACCTTGAATCAGATACTACGCGATTTGGGAATCCCCTTTGTCAACACCTCCTAGCCCGTCTTATTCATTGAGAGTGCCTTATCGGTTGGCGGGAGTGGCATAAAGCACTGACTTATTGTAGGAAATGGATGTCTGGATCAACCCTGCAACGGGGCACAGAATGCCCCGGGCCACACCCGCCGGAAATGAGATTGGCGCTGCCCGGTTTTCGTTTCGAGCGGTTGGGCGCAAGAAA
>JANLPY010000520.1:0-4316 GCA_031367505.1 Hyphomicrobiaceae bacterium
AAGCTGCGCACCCAGATGCGCACCGAGATCCGCGAGCTGCAGAGGCAGGCGGGCATTACCTCGGTTTTTGTAACCCACGACCAGGAAGAGGCCATGGCGATCGCCGATCGTATCGGGGTAATGAGCCACGGCAGGCTGGAGCAGCTGGGGTCGGCCGAGGATCTCTACAAGCGGCCGGTGTCGCGATTCGTTGCCGGGTTCATCGGCAAGTGCAATTTCATCGAAGGCCGGGTGACCGGCCCGGGACGATTCGAGGCGGCCAACGGCCATGTGCTGCAGTTCACCGGGCAGCACGCGGGTGGACCCGCGGCGTTGTGCTTCCGGCCCGAGCATGCGCTGCTGGCGCAGTCCGCCGCGCCGGGGAACAGCCTGTCGGTGACGGTCAAGGCGGTGACTTACCTTGGTCCGGTGACGGAGTACGACCTCGTCTCGGAGGCCGGCGACAAGTTGCTGGTCAGCGCGTCGTCGGCCGTGGAGGCCGCGCCGAAAGAGGGCGACAAGGTCGCGCTGACCTGGCGCGTCGAGGATGCTTTCGTCGTCGACTGAGCCGGCGGATAGGTCTTCCCCGACCGTTAGTCGAGCAGTTCCCAACTGCCAACCAGCTGCAAACTTTCTGCGTGAAGCCGATTCTCAGCCTTCGCGATTTCCTTGGCGCCGAGTGTCTGCTCTCGGCCAACAGCGGCCCTTCGCGTCTGTCCTCCAACTCGCCCGAAAGCTGCCGCTCACGGGTTGCCGGCCCCTATTCGATTACCTCATCCGCCCGAATTAGTAGCTCCGGTAAGATGGTGATGCCAAGGGCTTTGGCCGTTTTCACGTTGATGATCAGCTCGAACTTAGTCGGCTGTTCTATTGGCAGATCGCCCGGCTTGTTCCCCTTGAGAATCTTGTCAATGTAGCTGGCAGCCCTACGCCAGAGATCTAATACGTTTGTCCCGTAGGACATGAGGCCGCCTATATCCACGTAGTCTCGACGGCTGTACATCGCAGGAAGCCGTCTTTTAGAAACAAAGTCCACAATGAGGTTTCGGTTGGCGAAATTCGACGGAGTATTGGCTACGAGTAATGCGTCTGGACGTTCACGGACGATCATGGCGAAAGCGCCCGTGTAGTCAGTTGGGGTGTGCACCGCGTGGAGCATCGTCAAGCCAAAATGCCGCGCAGCAAACTGGATGCTCTTCCCGAACGAATCATCCCAATCCGCTGTCATGCCGAGGAATGCCACATTCCGAGACTTTGGCAGAGCGGTCTTGAGCAATTCGATTCGCTTACCTTCAATTTCTGGACCGGGGGTGAATACAAGTCCGGTAATATTTCCGCCCGGCAGCGCTAGGCTGGCAACGAGCTTGGATTCAACGGGGTTCACGTAGACAAGCGAAACGATGGGTACGGTAGTCGTCACCCGCTTGGCTGCGAGGGTCATTTGGTCGCCGACTGTAACTATCGCGTCCATTTTCATCCCGACCAGCTCGACTAAGATGCCGGTAAAGCGCTCGAACCTTCCCTCAGCCGAGCGTCGCTCAAGGACTAGATTTTCGCCCTCTTGGTAGCCCAGGGTTCTCAGCGCTTGCACGAACGCTCTGATTGCCGGATGGATAGGGTCGAACCCGGCCATCTCAGAAATAAGGGAAGTCGTAAGAACCACACCAACGCGGTAGACCTTAGCGGAATGCTGCGCTTTAGCGAATCGGGGCGGTGCGCTCAGCGCTGCTAGAGCAAGCAGAGTGTCACGCCTGTCCATACGAACCTCCCCAGGGTCGTTACGCGGCAACGGAGGCAGCAGAATCCGCGTTTGGAGTTCCGAAGAAATCCAAGTCTGTAGTCAGTCTACGCTCGAACGGCTACTTTTCAGAACGCCGACCGGCCGCTGTGGGTCGAATACAGCCATTCGGCGGTGGCTGTCGGCTTTCGGCCGAGGCTGTGTAAAAACTCTCGACTCTGCTCGCCACAATACGATTTTGCGCAGCTTATATTCTGCGGCAGATCAACTAGGCGCTGTAGAGGCCGATATGGCAACATTTGAACGACAGAAAAATCGCGCGTCAGCGTTTTTACACAGCCTCGGCCAATAGCGGTCAATCAATCACCCGATCGGCGCGCAGTAGTAGCGATTGCGGAATGGTGATACCGAGAGCTTTAGCGGTCTTCTTGTTTACCACGAGTTCAAACTTGGTCGGAAGTTCTACCGGCAAGTCCGCCGGCTTTGCTCCGCGCAGAATACGATCGACGTAGGGCGCGGCGCGTGGGAACAGGTCGGCAATGTCGATTCCGTAGGAAATCAACCCGCCTTCCTCGGAGAGGATGGACTGCCAGTAGATCGCCGGAACCTTGTGGCGGGCTGTCAGCGCGAGAATCGATTTGCGATGGACGTAATTGAAAGAGTCGGTAATGGCGATGAGGCCGCCACCCGGCCCGCGTCCAAGCGTGGTGATCGCCTTATCGATATCGGATTCGCTGCGAACGTTGGCCATGAACATCTTTACGCCAAACTTTGGCGCGGCAGCCTTCAACGGCTGCAAAAACTCTTCAGTGTAAGGCGCCGTTTGCGGATTGAACATCACGGCGACGCGCGTCACTTGAGGCGCGATCTCCTTGAGCAGTTGCAGCCACTTTTCGAGAAGCGACGATTCGAGATGTTGAAAGCCGGTGATGTTGCCGCCTGGGTGCGCCAAGGTCTTAACGAAACCTCTGCCGACAGGATCGGAGGCGAGCACAAATACGATAGGGATGGTTCGCGTCTCGCGGTGGAGCGCGGTCGTCACCGGCGTGGTGTTGCAGAAGATCACCTCGGGCTGTAGGGCCACCAGTTCTTTTGCGAGCGCCGACGCCCGATCGACATCGCCTGCGCTCCACCGAACATCTATCCTTAGATTGCGCCCATCAATCCACCCCAGCACTGCAAGCCTCTCCTTGAACGAGGCGAGGAGCAAGCGCGATGCTAGGTCGTCCTCGGCGAAACCCATCAGCACGCCGATTCGCCGCACGTGCTCAAGCGGCTGCGCGTGGATAAGCGGGAAAACAAGTAGGGCGGCACAGGAAAACAGGATTTGTCGTCGTCGGACTTGGCTCATGATTTTCCCTGCCGGAAAAGCCTGCCGAAAAGTCTACGCTTGAATGACCGTTACGGGTCGAGGCTGTGTAAAAACTCTCGACCCTGCTCGCCACAATACGATTTTGCGCAGCTTATATTCTGCGGCAGATCAACTATGCGCTGTAGAGGCCGATATGGCAACATTTGAACGACAGAAAAATCGCGCGTCCGCGTTTTTACACAGCCTGGGTCGAAAGGAGTCGTTCGGAGGCGCGTAGAACTGGAATGGTACGGCTAGTTCAGCTGGATCTTCTGCGCGCGGATCAGGTCGCCCCAAATTCTCGAATCGGTCAATCCGCGTTCCCGCGCCGCGGCGGCCGTGCCGCCTACGACGAACATGGCCAAGCCGTCGAGGCGCGCCTTGACCTCCGATTCCGCGAACATCTTCTGTACCGACGCGTACAGCTTCTGCGCAACCTTCGGGTCCATGCCCGCCGGACCGATAAGCGCGTACCAGCCGGGCATGACCGGCACGTCGAGACCGCTCTCGCGCAGCGTCGGGACGGCCGGAAGCTGCGTGGAGCGCGCGGCGCTCAACATCCCGATCGGCACGAGCGCGTTGCTCGCGATGTGAGGCAGGGCGATCGGCAACGGGCTCACCATGACATCGGTCTCGCCGGACACCACGCTCAGCAGCGCGCCGCTCGACCCGCCGTAGGGCACGTGCGAGGCCTTCATGTTCGCGTGGATCGCAACCATTTCCATCGCAAGGTGGGTCGAATTGCCGACGCCGCCGCTCGCGAAATTGATGCCGCCGGGCTTGGACTTCGAAAGGTCCATGAGGTCGGCAAAGGTGCGCGCGCCGCTCTTCCTGCTTGCCACCAGCACAAAGGGGACCTCCACGGTGGGCGAAACGTAGGTGAAGTCCTTGGCCGTGTCGAAGCCGGCGTCCTTGTAAAGATGGTGGTTGAAGCTCATCTGCGACACACCGGCGAGGAGCAGCGTGTAGCCGTCCGCCGGCTGCTTGGCGAGGAACGCCATGGCGATCATGCCGTTGGCGCCGGCGCGGTTGTCCACGATCACCGGCTGGCCGAGGTCCTGCTTGAACTTGTCGCCCATCATGCGCGCGACGATGTCCCCGCCGGTGCCGGTGGGCTGGGGGACGATCAGGCGGATCGGGCGGGAGGGGAATGCGTCCTGTGCGTGCGCCGTGATGGCAGAAATCGCAGAGAGAACGACGAATAGGCAACGCAGTATGTTCATTGAAGCGAACCGGTCGATGCGGGAT
>JANLPY010000524.1:0-2905 GCA_031367505.1 Hyphomicrobiaceae bacterium
GCCAGACCTACAATTACGAATTCGAGGTCAAGCAGTCGGGCACCTATTGGTATCACAGCCATTCGGGGATGCAGGAGGCGATGGGCCAATATGGCACCATCGTTATCGACCCAGCCGGTTCTGATCCCGTTGCTTACGACCGCGAGCATATCGTCCTCCTTTCCGACTGGAGCTTCATGGACCCGATGGAGCAGCTCAGGAAATTGAAGGCGATGGGCGGCTATTTCAACCATAACAGGCAGACACTCGCCGGGCTGGCCCAAGGTAAGGATCAGACGCAGGCCGACCGCGCGATGTGGGGCAAGATGCGCATGGACCCGACCGATATTTCTGACGTCAATGGATCGACCTATACTTATCTGATCAACGGGCATGGCAGTCTGGAAAACTGGACGGGGCTGTTCGCGCCCGGCGAACGAGTCCGGCTGCGGATCATCAACGCTTCGGCCATGACCAACTTCAACGTCCGGTTGCCCGGCTTGCCCATGACCGTCGTTGCGGCGGACGGCCAGCATGTCCAACCGGTCGAAACCGACGAGTTCCAGATCGCCATCGCCGAAACCTATGATGTCATCGTCCAGCCCAAGGGCGATCAGGCTTACGGCCTCATCGCCGAAGCCATCGACCGCTCAGGCCAGTGCCGCGCCACGCTTGCACCGCGCATGGGGATGGTGGCAGCTATTCCGCTCATCCGCACACGCCCGCTCCTGACGATGAAGGACATGGGCATGGGCGATATGGATATGAGCGCGGGCGGCGGCGATATGGCCGGAATGGACATGAGCGCCATGGGACACAACATGGGCTCGATGAAGATGCGCGATCCCTCGGTCGCGCCGCAAGTCAAGATGGGGCCGGGCGTGGCAACGCTGTCGCCGATGCCGATCGATCGCACCGGCGAGCGCCCGACCGGTCTCGAGAAAGTCGATCACCGCGTCCTGACGTATCACGATCTCAAGTCGCTTGCCCCCAATGCCGACACCCGCAAGCCGTCGCGGGAAATCGACCTGCACCTGACCGCCAACATGGAACGCTATATGTGGTCGTTCGACGGAGTGAAGTTCAGCGAGGGGACCGAGCCGATCGCGTTCCGGCACAATGAGCGGGTGCGCGTGAACCTCCTTAACGACACCATGATGCCGCACCCGATCCACCTTCACGGCCATTTCTTCGAGGTCGTTACCGGCAACCCTGGCCATCACCCGGTCAAGCACACCGTCAATGTCCTGCCCGGCGGCAAGGCATCGTTCGATCTGACCGCCGACGCGCTGGGCGACTGGGCGTTCCACTGCCATATGATGCTGCACATGATGACGGGAATGTTCCGCGTCGTCACGGTGCGGCACGCGGAGGGCGCGGCATGAAATTGCCGCTGCTCGCCACGGTCGCCGCCTTGGCGCTGTCATCGCCTGCCGCTGCGCAGATGGACATGACCATGCCGGGGATGAAAATGCCACCGGCACCACCCACTGCTCCGCCTCCCGCATCGAACGAACACGATATGCCATCGATGCCCGGCATGGATATGCCGAAGCCGGAGGCACCCGTCACGGCCGATCCGCATGCCGGTCACGACATGGCGGGCATGGCTGGGATGCCGGACATGGGATCGGCCGACAGCGAGATCGGCACGACGCCGGCCCCGGCACCCCCACCCGATCACGCCGCCGATGCGGTGTTCGGCGCGGCGCAAATGGCGGATTCGCGCAAGATGCTGCGCCATGAGAACGGTGGGATGCCTGCTTACAGCATCCTGTTCAACCTGGCCGAGTATCGCGTCCAGAAGGGCGCCAACGCCTATCGCTGGGACGGCGAGGGTTGGTTCGGCGGCGACATCGACCGTTTTGTCGTCAAAACCGAAGGCGAAGGCGCGGTTCGCGGAGGCGTCGAAAGCGCCGAGGTGCAGGCGCTCTATTCACGAGCCATCGATCCGTGGTTCAATCTGCAAGCTGGTGTTCGTCATGATTTCAAGCCTGGCCCGGCGCGCAACTATGCGACCATCGGCTTTGAAGGGATCGCGCCCTATTGGTTCGCGGTCGAAGGCGCATTGTTCCTCTCGGACAAGGGCGACTTGCTCGGGCGTCTCGAAGGCTATTACGACCAGCGCATCACGCAGCATCTGATCCTGCAACCGCGCGTCGAACTCAACTTTGCGGCGCAGGACGTTCCTGCCAATGGCATTGGTTCCGGGCTGAGCGACGCCGAACTTGGCCTGCGCCTGCGCTACGAAATCAAACGCGAATTTGCGCCGTATGTTGGCATTTCGTGGGAACGGAAAGCAGGCGACAGCGCTCGCTTCGCCCGCGCCGCCGGGGATCGGGTGCAATCGACTAGTCTGGTCTTGGGCATAAGGGCGTGGTTCTGATAGGCGCCGCCGCCCGCGTCGCTACGGGACGCGGGCGGCGACCTGCGATCGCTCAATAGCCGTAATAATTGTTGTTCCCGTTGCGATGACGCCAGGCATCGCGCCGATGCTGCCGCTCGTGCTGGCGCTCGATGCGGTAGTCGGCTTCTTCGTGTTGGTATTGAAGCTGTCGGTGAAGCTGGCGATGTTCCCAGCGACTCAAACCCTGCTCATGTGCCTCGGAATGCTCTTCGTCGACCTGGTCATGGACGTCATCGTGACGCTGATCGAGCTGATCATGTTGCCTGTCGTGCCGACTGTTCCAATTGTTTTCATGGGCGCTGGCGGGGCCTGCCAGGGCCAGCGCCGCCAATACTCCAACCGCCGTGATTACCAGTTTACGCATTTCACCCTCCAGTTGCTAGGGTCCAGACTCATTCAGAGCCAGAATGCGATGGTGGTTGCGAGCGCCACGGCTGACAGGAAGTTTGCGGCTAGTTTATCATAGCGTGTTGCCACGCGGCGGAAGTCCTTGAGACGACAGAAGGCATTTTCGATCAG
>JANLPY010000552.1:0-4091 GCA_031367505.1 Hyphomicrobiaceae bacterium
AGCTGTCGTCTCAACTGGTTACCGGCCGTCAAAACAAAAGCGCCCGCATCAGCGGGCTGGAGCGCAGCGACTTAGTGCTAGGGTCAAAACGATGAATAGCCTTCGGCCAGCGCATCGACCGGTCTGCCTTCGTAAGCTGCCGTTCCCTGGTATGGGGACGAGCCCATGCGGCGGCTCCACTCGACGGTTGGCTAATGCGCGCAATCTCCTTGATATCTTGTCCTCTGCTCTACGCTGCTCGATGCTGCGGCAGGTTCATAGAACTGAACGCTCGCGACGTAGGTCGCGGGCGACGGTGTTCGCACACGGTGATGTGTAGTGGCGCGCCATACAGGATAAAAGTGCGAACACCTATGTGGTTGAAATAGCGATGTAATTTATTGTGCAGGTCCCTCGGTGTCGTTGCTGGGGTCGGATGCCGCGGGATGTCTGCACGGTCATGCTTGCAGCCGGGATTTACAAGATCGCGCGTTGTTTCAGATAGGCTCGAGCCAGGAAGCGACTGCGCTAACAAGTGCTGTCGTATCCATGCCTGCAGCTGAGACGAACGCCTTGCCATCGCCCGCGTCACAACTACTAACGACCAAAAACCGGCCGCGTTGACCGGCCCGCCGAACGTCGTCATAAAAGCCACAATCGTGTGGCCGAATATACACGGTTGGTGAGGAGCCGCGAATAGGGTTCGCTTTTTATGAACCCGATGTTAGGATTCCGGCAGCTTAATGGACGCTGGAACGAACCAAGAAAGGAGGGTGACATGTCGAGCAAAATCATAGCCCTCCTGAACTCCCACATCGACGGGGATGACGAGCAGTTCCTGTCGATTGCACTCCAGGTTGCGGCGCAAGAGGCCCGTGAAGGCCGCACCGAAGAGGCCGATAAGCTGAAGCGCCTCGTGCAGAAGGCGCGCGATCAGAGGCGCACAGCAGCACTTGCCAAAGGGCAGCTGCCGATCCCTATGGCGCGTCCGCGCGGCGAACTCCAGGGCCTGATCGAGAGCACGTATCCGAAGACCACGCTCGACAGCATGGTGCTGGCGAATGACGTTCGCTTGCGCCTAACGCGTGTTGTCAAACAACAACAACAGCGCACCTCGTTGCGGGATCACGGTCAAGTTCCGACCACGCACATGCTGCTGATAGGCCCCCCACGCACCGGGAAGACGATGACCGCGTCTGCCCTTGCGGGCGAACTGCATCTGCCGTTGTTCACGGTTCGCCTTGAGAGCCTATTCAGCCGCTTCTTCGGGGAGACGGCAGGGAAGCTGCGGCTCGTGTTCGACCAGATCAATCAAACAAGAGGGGTGTATCTCCTCGACGAATTCGACGCCATTGGCGCCCGCCGGGGCGAGACCAACGACGTCGGCGAAATCCGGCGCGTGCTGAACTCGGTACTCGCCTTCATGGAAGAACCCAATTCGACCGACAGTCTCGTCCTCGCCGCTACGAACCACGTCGACATCCTGGACAGCGCGCTGGCGCGTCGCTTCGACGAAGTGATTGAGTACGATCTGCCCGACGCAGCCGCAGCTCGCACAGTGCTCGAACGCAGACTTGGCAAGTTCAAGCTGCCCAGCAAGGCCTGGGGCCGATTGTCGTCGGCCACAGAAGGCTTAAGCTAGGCAGAACTCGGGCGAGCGGCGGACTCCGTCGTAAAGGACGCTATACTCGAAGGCACGAGCAAGCTTTCTGTCGACGCGCTTTTTGCCGCGCTACAGAGCCGACAGACCTTCAAGCGCAAGTTCCGCCGCCAGAACGCTCAGTAGGGATACGGTTGCGAATCACCTATAGTTGCAACCTTACCTTTGAGTGATCACCATGCCAGCTTCCGACAATTTCGACGCGCGTGATCGCGCGCACGTCTCCATTAACAATCGACGCGAGCGCGCGACCTACGAGTATCCGAGCCGCGACCAACGGCGCAACCCCTTGCGCGACGACTATCCGGCTCACGCTGCACACCTACTCGACCAGCTGGTGCTGGCGCTTGGCGCAATTCCTCCAGCAGTCGAACGACTGAGCATCGATGGGCTCAGGCCCGGCACCATCGTCGAAGTATCGACGGCACCGTCACCCGAGGGGTCTCGCAAAACAGCGGTGAAGGTTCCGACGGCAATCGAGTTCCCGACGCAAGACATAGTCGTCCTGCGCTCGGACCGCAATGCAGACAGGACCGAGACTGCGCTTGTCTTCGTGCCGGACGACGCCCGCGACTTTCTGCGCGGCCGTATAGCTGACTACGGGAGCACCGATCTCGGAAACAGGCCCCGTCCCGATGTCAATCGCTTTGAAGCTGTCGAGAACGTTGCTGCTACGAGCGTCGAGGCACTCTTTGTTGGCGACATTGATGCGACGGACGCGACTGTGCGCTGGTGGGAGCTTTGGGTCCGCGAGACGCAGGCTCCCGCGACCAAGTACTCTGACCGCGTCACCGAGCTTGCACGCGATGCTGGCTTTGACGTTCACGCCGACCGTCTCGTCTTCCCCGATACGGCCGTGATCTTCGTCCACGCGAAAGTTGCCGATCTGTCCGTATTCGCCTCGCGCATCCGTGGCGTCATCACCGAGATACGCCGTGCGAGTGGAACTCTCGCGCCGTTTCTCGAACTCGACGACGACCTTGCCATCAGGCAACACGATTGGATTGCCGACCTTGCCGGCCGCGTCACGAGCCCAGCTGCCGATGCGCCGGCAGTATCCGTGCTCGACAGCGGTGTGAGCGCAGCACATCCGCTAATTCAGCCGGGTTTGGCGGGCGCGTGGGCCTACGACGCCGCGTGGGGAAGCGCCGACCACGAGGATCGCGGTGGTCATGGAACGGCATTGGTTGGCCTCGCTCTCTATGGCGATCTCGATCCCTTGATGAACGATACCCGGACAATCGAGCTTAAACATGCGGCCGAGTCGATGAAGCTGTTACCGCCCGGCGGATTTCCAGCAACCAACCCCGGCAACTATGGCGTCGTAACGCAGGGCGCCGTGAGTTTGGTTGAAGCCGAGAGACCCAACATCCAACGAACCTACTGTATCGCCCCTCACCATCCATCAGTTTCGCCAGACCGACCAGAGGGCCGGGAGCCCGCAGAGGTTCTGCAGGCACATCTGGATGCGTCTGAGCCCGCGCTTGAAGGACGACATCAGGCTGCGAGCCACCTTCTTCGGAGCAGAGCCGGGCGCTTTTTTTCGGCGGGGAGTGCTGCGTTCTTCGCAGCCCACATGCCGGTCGAGACGGCCCAGTAGAGCGCCAGCGTCATCACCAGGATGAGGCGGTCCATGCGGTCGGTGCGCTGCAGCTGGCTGTCCTCGAGCCCGAAGCCACGGCTCTTGAAGTCCGAGAACATCGCGTCGTGGCGAAGCACGCCTGCGGCATGACGATGCCCCACCGCAAGCCGTAGTCGAATGTTCGCGCGGTCGTCGGTGTATCCGACATGGCGATGAACCACGGCTCGGGATGGCCCTCATCATGAACCATGCCGATGTTTGTCGCGACACGCTTGGCCGTCAGCTCGACACCGGTCAGCATGCGCTCCCCGCGTTCGAAGCATTCCGCGACCGTGCTTTCTCCGCCGTCCTCGAACACGAGGAGATCTGCCTCGAGGCGCAAGCGCCAGTCCCAGCCGTGTGTCCGCGACCACGCAATCAAGTCGGGGCTGCCGTAAAAGCGGTCGCCCATCAGTACGGCTTTCGCGTTCGACGGCAGCAACTGCAAGACCGCTTCCAGCGCCAGTTTCTGTTCCGGAAACCCAATCGCGCCTTCGGTTTCCTTCACGCGCCAAGCAATCGGGAGTGAGCGTCCGCCAACGCGCACGGCCACGACGACAGCCTGCTGTGTGTCGTTGGCTTGCGTTTGATCCATGATCAGCACGAGACGCTGACCATCCGCCGACGCCCGTTGCAAAACGTCCTGTGCGAACGGCGCCATGACGGCGCCGGTGTCGATGTGCTCGTTACCGAGCAGCCGCGAAATCCATTGATAGCGCATGTCGATCCGCTCTGGTGCGCGACAATCAGGATGAACGCCCGCGTCTATCAGGATGTGACTGTGCCGGGGGTGGGCTGACGGAGGGAGGGCGGAGCCCGACTGACGGCGGC
>JANLPY010000584.1:0-26187 GCA_031367505.1 Hyphomicrobiaceae bacterium
TCGAAGACCTCGACGTTCCAGCCTGCGAGCTGCTTGCGGAAGTCTGCGTCGGCCATTTTAGTGTCCCTCTGCTGCTTAGGAAGCGTGTCGTGCCGTTGGTAGACAGAGCGGCACTGACCAGTGAACCGAAAACAATTCTAACCGAGATTCGTTCATTGCGCAGGATTATTACGTATGATTATCATGCAGTTAGCAGCCTATGGCATGTATTGCTGCCAATTTTTCTGCGGTAAAAGACTTGACCGTCCATCGATACGCATCGAAGACACAGCTTCCAGTCGGCTGGGCGGCCGCTGCTTACATGTCCGGGGTCGCAAGACCAAGCGTGTGTGGGTGGAGGAAAGTCCGGGCTCCAAGGAAATACGGTGGCGGCTAACGGCCGCCGGGGGCGACCCCAGGGATAGTGCCACAGAAATAAACCGCCGCGCCGGTGCCCTCGGGCAGCGAGGCGGTAAGGGTGAAAAGGTGCGGTAAGAGCGCACCGCGGCTTTGGTAACAAAGCCGGTCCAGGCAAACCCCACCGGGAGCAAGACCAAATAGGGGTGGCCGGGCGCGGGGGTAACCCTGGCGTCGAGCCGGTTTCCAGGCCAGTCACCCGGGTTGGTTGCTTAAGGTCCGCAGCAATGCGTGATCTAGACGAATGGCCGCTGCGGGGGAGCGATCTCCCAAACAGAACCCGGCTAATAGGCCGACAGGAATATTTTTTGGCGAAACTGTTTCACGCGGAAGTAGCGCTAGCCGTGACATGAGGCGCCGGTTGGCTTGCAACCGCGCGCGATGCCGGCCTGCCGATCCTCGCGGTCGAATATTTGAAGGACAACAAGAAAATCAGCGGTGCCCAAGCAAAGCTTGCAAATGCGGGGTGCGCGGCCTACTTCGGACCACGCGCACTCGACGAGGTCCCGCAAGGGCAATTCAAAAGTTGAGCTGGTCGCGATCGGCTTAGCGTTTTCGTAAAGTCTGTAACCACAAGAAGGAACGTCATCATGAGCATTTTCGGCAAGATCGCAGCGGCGATATTTGGCGGTGCGGCCAACGCTGCAGAAGTAGTTCCACCTTCGGCTGGCACTGCACCGACGAGTAGTTCGTCAAACCCTGTTGCTGCCGCCAAGGCCGCCGTCGCAGGCGCTGTTGCTGCCGCCACCTCAGCCGTTGCGGGCGCTGCCAAGCCTACCGTCGACGTTGCAGCGGTGCTCGATAAGTTGGACGAGGACAGCGACGAGAGCCTCGATTGGCGCGTGTCGATCGTTGATCTGATGAAGCTGCTCAAGCTCGACAGCAGCCTGATGTCGCGCAAGGAACTGGCCACCGAGCTGCACTACACCGGCGACATGGGCGATAGCGCCGGCATGAATGTCTGGCTGCACAAGCAGGTGATGACCAAGTTGGCTGAAAATGGTGGCGTCGTACCAGCCGACCTCAAGCACTAAGCTTGAGAGGTCGGTTCGCATTAGGGGGCGTGCGGCTGAAATGCTGCGCGCCCTTTTTTTGTTCGCCGGTTTAGAGTGAAGCGCGTGCCAGAACGCGCTCGGCATGTTTGAGGTGGGGAATGTCGACCATGTTGCCGTCCATCGAAAGCGCACCTTGACCAGGATTGTCAGCAAATAATTTCACAATGGCGCGGGCGCGCGCAATGGCTTCGGGTGCTGGCGTGAAGGCGGCATTGATCGGCGCCACTTGATCAGGATGAATTGCCATCTTGCCGGTGAACCCGTCGCGGGCGGCAGCCTCGGCTTCGCGGGTTAATCCGGCGGCGTCACGAAAGTTGACGTAGACGGTGTCGATCGGGAACACGCCGGCCGCGCAGGCGGTAAACAACGTCAGATCACGCGCCATCTGAAACGGCGAGGTGAACGTTCCATCTGGGTGCCGGTTGGCGGCGGCGCCGATCTCAGCGCCCAGATCTTCCGCGCCCCAGGTCAGGCCCGACAGTCGCGTGGTGCAACCGACATAGCTCGGCATTTGCAGCACGGAGAGCGGCACCTCGGTTGCGATTGGAATGATCCGCGTTGAACCTTGAGCCAAGCCGTGTTTGTCCTCGAACGAGGCGAGCACCAAGGCGAGTTGCGCAACGTCGGCGCCGGAGCGGGGCTTGGGGTGCATGATGCCATCAGGCGCTGCCGGCATTACACCGGCTAAATCGTCCTGCCAGTATGCCGACTGTAGACTGTTGATGCGCACATAAAGGTGCGGACGCTTGGCCGCGTTCTTGGCCGTCATGAGCCACTCGCGTGTCATCTCGCGCGCAGTGGGCTTACGCGATGGTGCCACTGAATCTTCAAGATCGAGGATTAGCGCATCGGCGCCGGACGCCAAGGCTTTGGCTTGTTTCTTCTCGCTATCGCCGGGAACGAATAAAAGGGACCGCATGGATTTTTAGACCTTTGTCTCTGGTGTCTTGCGCATGAAAGCTTGCCGCCGGCATTCTGCGACTAGAGAGCCGCGTTGGTTGAATGCGCGATGGTGAAATTCGACGAGGCCGGCATCGGGTCGTGACTTGCTCTCTCGCTTGGTCACCACTTCGGTTGTGACCCGAATGGTGTCGCCATGAAAAACAGGTCCTGGAAATTTCACATCCGTCATGCCGAGATTGGCGATCGTCGTGCCAACGGTCGTATCGTTGACCGATATTCCGATCATCAATCCGAGCGTGAATAGGCTGTTGACCAATGGTTTGCCCCATTCAGTGCTGGCGGCAAACTCGTGGTCAATGTGCAGTGGCTGCGGATTGTGCGTGAGACACGAGAACAACGTGTTGTCCATCTCGGTGACTGTGCGGCGCAGCGCGTGCTCGAATACGCGGCCAACCTCGAATTCCTCATAGTACAAACCTTGCATTTGGTTTCCTTGATCAATACCGGAATTGCTCGGACAAAATTCGCTCATCCAGACTGTGCCCGGGATCGAACATCATCAGCAAGTCAACCGAGGCGTCTTCTTGGATCTCTACGTGGACCACCGATCGTGTTTCGGCGTGATCGGCGACGGCATTGACCGGGCGCTTGTCCGCTTCGAGCACGTCGATCGTGATGTGTGCGCGGTTCGGCAGCAGCGCACCGCGCCAACGCCTCGGGCGGAACGGGCTGATCGGCGTCAAGGCCAGGAGCGCGGTGTCGATCGGCAGAATAGGCCCGTAAGCAGATAAATTATAAGCGGTCGATCCGGCCGGTGTTGCCACGAGCACGCCGTCGCAGATTAGTTCCTCCAGGCGGTTCTTACCGTCGACCGCAATCTTCAATTTAGCTGCCTGATGGGTTTGCCGGAACAGCGAAACCTCGTTGATGGCGAGCGCTCGATGCGTGCGCCCGGCAACGTCGGTTGCGGTCATCGTGAGGGGATGTGTAATCGTCGTCTCGGCAGCGTCCAGCCGCGCGTGCAGTTCGTCCTCACGATATTCATTCATGAGAAAACCGACAGATCCCCGGTTCATGCCGTAAATTGGAATGCTGCGATGCATATAGCGGTGCATCGTTTGCAGCATGAGGCCGTCGCCGCCCAGTGCCACCACCGCCTGTGGGTTCTCGCCGGCGAACTGCCCGTAAGCTTTGATCAGCCGCTTGAGCGCGACCTGCGCTTCCGGGTTGTCGCTCGCGACAAAGGAGATGCGTTCGAAATTAGGAGTGGCCTTTGGCATTCTGGTATCGCGATGCGCCCTCGAATGGTTGGAAGGAAGTTAGGCTCGCTCAGTTGACGCGAAACAACAAGACGAAAAGGCGAAGGCAGCTAACTTGGATATTGGTCTCGGCTATGCAACTTTCAGCAAAATCGATAAAGCGCACTAAACGAATGTGAGAGTTCAATTCATGCAGGCCAAACTAAATTACGATCTCGGCGGCGTCTTGCGTCGCGTTGGTGTCGTGCCGGTGCTGACGATCGACAAGTTGGAACAAGCGGTGCCGCTTGCCCGTGCGCTGGCTGCTGGCGGATTGACGGTGCTGGAAATCACGTTGCGGACGGGCGTGGCAATCGACGCCATCCGCGAAATGGTACGTCATGTCCCGGGTGCAGTGATTGGGGCTGGCACAGTGTTAACCCCGGAGCAGGGCGCAGCAGCGATGTCCAATGGTGCCAGGTTTCTCGTTGCGCCCGGCATGACGCCCCGGCTGATCGATGCTGCGAACGCCTGGCCAGTGCCGTTTCTGCCGGGCGTGGCCACTGCCTCCGAAGCGATGTCGCTGGGTGACATGGGCTATCGGGTTTTGAAGTTTTTTCCTGCCGAACCAGCGGGCGGAACCGCTGCCCTCAAGGCTTTAGGCGCTCCATTGCCGGATTTGACGTTTTGCCCGACCGGCGGGATCAGCGCGGCCAACGCGGCGAGTTATCTGGCTTTGCCGAACGTCGCCGCGGTTGGTGGATCATGGGTCGCACCAGCGAAGTTGGTCGCCGACGGCGACTGGGCGGCGATTACCGCCCTCGCGAGGGAAGCCGCCAGCCTGCGCTCATGAGATTTTCAAAACCGCAGATGTCGCTTCGGCCGGCACGATGGCGCCGCGGTGCTGAATGACGATGCCGGCGAGTTCATGGCCGCGCTGAGCTGCCTTTTCGGGTGCGTCTCCCGCGAGACGGCGCGCGAGATATCCCGCGTTGAAGCTATCGCCAGCGGCCGTCGTATCGACAGCTTGGAGCGGTGCAGGGCAGGGCACCTGCCGGTCGATCGAGCCGGATCGTAGCAATGCACCCGTAGCCCCGTTCTTGACGACGATCTCGGAGACCCCGAGGTTGGTCAATCGGTCGGCTGTCGCAGTGGGCGTTTCGTCGGACCACAATGTGTGCTCGTCGTCGAAGGTAGGCAGGCCGATGCGGCTCAGTGCCCAAAAGCGCGCGAAAGTAGAACGGGCACGTTTTATGTCGCCACCCCAGCCGCGGGGCCGGTAGTTGCTGTCCATCGCGACAACGCCACCATTCTTGCGGGTCGCAGCCAATGCGCTTGCAAGAACCTCGAGCCCGTTGGCGCTATATAGGGACAAGGTAATGCCCGAGAAATAGACAAGGCGGGCGTTGGCGATGGCATCGACAGTTGTTGCAGCTTTGGCCCCGTCGAACAAATCGCGGGCGGCGGCCCGGTCGCGCCAATACCAAAATGCGCGTTCGCCGGCCTCGTTGGTTTCGATCATATAAAGACCTGGCATGCGGCCCGGCATCGTTTCGATCAGGTTCGTCTTGATGCTCTCTGTTTTTGCTAGCCTCAGTATGCCATCGCTATAGGGATCGTCGCCGAGTGCGGTTGCGTAGGCTACTTCGACGCCACTGCGTGCCATATAGACTGCGGTGTTGAAAGTATCGCCACCGTAGGCAAGTCCAAATCGACCGTCGGAGCCCCGGCTCAATTCGACCATGCATTCGCCGATCGCAACGACCGATCCGTTTGTTCGGCCGCCAAGTATCGATGTTGTCATAAATCAAAACGTCCTTCAGCGCTCTCGATCAGCCACGTCTTCGAAAGAAGCACGTGCGCGGCCGCCTTGAAAGCCCCGGCGAACTGGCCTAGGTCTGCGCCCTGGAATCCGCGACGATCAAGGGATCGCTATGAAAATTTGCATGATTGGCGCGGGCTACGTTGGTCTCGTGTCGGCGGTTTGTTTTTCTGAATTCGGCTGGACCGTCACGTGTGTCGACAAGGAGCGCGAGCGCGTCGACAGCCTGAAGCGTGGCGAAGTACCGATCTACGAGCCAGGTCTCGACGATCTCCTGGTGCGCAATGTGGCGGCCAAACGCTTGTTTTTCACCCAGGATTTGGCGGCGGCAGTGACTGATGCCGACCTCATTTTCTTGGCGGTGGGCACGCCGATGCGGCGCGGCGATGGGCACGCTGATCTATCGTATGTATTTTCCGCTGTTGAAGAAATTGCCCCCCATCTGGGCAAGTTTACGGTCATAACCACCAAGTCGACTGTGCCCGTCGGCACTAGCCGTGAGATCGAGCGTCGCTTGCGCGCGATCCGACCTGACGCCGATTTCGCCGTTTGCTCGAACCCCGAGTTTCTGCGCGAGGGTTCGGCAATCCAGGACTTCACCCATCCAGACCGGGTGCTCGTCGGCTGTGACGAACCGCGGGCACGCGCGGTAATGGAGCGCTTATACAAGCCGTTGGCGCTGCGAAATGCGCCTTTGATGTTCGTCAATCGTGAGTCGGCGGAGCTTGCGAAATATGCAGCCAACGCGTTCCTCGCCATGAAGATCAGTTTTATCAACGAGGTGGCGGATCTGTGCGAGGAGGTCGGCGCCGACGTGCAGGAGGTCGCCAGCGCGATCGGCAAGGATCGTCGTATTGGTGATAAGTTTTTGCATCCAGGCCCTGGCTATGGCGGATCTTGCTTCCCGAAGGATGTTTCGGCGCTGGCCCGGACGGGCAAGGAGCATCGTGCGCCGTTATCCCTCGTCGAGCAGGTTGGCCGCGTCAACGACGAGCGCAAAATAGCGATGACGGGACGAATTGAACGCGCGGCAGGCGGTTCAGTGCGCGATAAGACGGTCGCGATTCTGGGGGTAACTTTCAAGCCCAACACCGACGACATGCGCGACGCCCCCAGTTTGGTCATCGTGCCGATGCTTATCGAGAAAGGCGCGCGGGTTCAAGTTTATGATCCGCAAGGAAAAAAGCACGGTGGTCCGCTGTTGGAAGGCGTCGTTTGGTGCGAAAATGCGCTGGCGGCTGCCGCCGGTGCCGACGTCACCGTGGTTCTCACCGAATGGAACGAATTCCGGGCCCTCGATCTGCGCGCGTTGAAGGCTGCGATGCGGGGACAGGCTTTGGTGGATTTGCGCAATATCTTCCAACCGAACGACGCCAAGAGTGCTGGATTGACATATTCGAGCATTGGCCGGCCAACTCCCGCCTAGCGCGATACCCATTGCTCTCGAAGTCGCCACTTGGTATGGCTAAGGATACTGTAAAGGTTGGGAAAACCTGTGCTCACTTTTGCAACGAGCCGAGAGCCACCGGAATGACGCTGATTACGAATATCACGAATGTGCCCGATATTCTTCGCCGGTCCGGCTTGCGCCCGACGCGCCAGCGGTTGCTTTTGGGTGAATTGTTGTTTGGCCGTGGCCATCGGCATGCAACCGCCGAGATGCTACACGGTGAAGCCGTGCAATCCGGGGAGCGCGTTTCTCTCGCCACCGTCTACAACACATTGCATCAATTCAAGCGGGCAGGCTTGCTGCGCGAACTGGCCATTGACGGCTCGAAAGCTTATTTCGATACGAATACCTCCAATCACAATCATTTTTTTTATGAACGCGAGGGGCGGCTGGTCGATATCCCTGAGGACAAAATCCAAGTTGACGGCGTTCCCGATGCTCCGGACGGCATGGTCATCAGTCACATCGATGTGGTGGTGCGCTTAGCGCCCAAGTAGTGCTGGCGCGGACTGCGCAATCGTGATGCTATTTCACGAATTCGCCGGCATATACGCCCCACAGCTTGTTTTGTTCAAGATATCCCTTGTAGTCGCCAATCACCACCGAGCACCAGCGTTTGTCGCATCCCCGGACGTTGGCGATCACGCCAGCTTCGACCATCGCCACGGACCGGCCCGATTCGCGATCTGCATCCTTTAGCGCCACTTCGACCGGAGCCTGACCTGGCTTTGCTTCCCACGGCATGACGACCGCCGTGCGCCGCCCCGATAACATTGTCTGGAGAACCCAGCCAGTTGCTCCCTCGGCATCGCGGACTTGCCGCCAAGCCTCAAATTCCTTGATGATTTCAACAGGCATTCCCGCACGGCGGAAGACCCACGTTGTCGGGTAATCCGTGCCGGGACCGCTGCGCAAATTTACACGATCGGATTTCAGGCTGACGAAGCGCGGCACGCTCAATCCACTCGCGCCACTTGTGGGTTCGCTCGTTTGCGCGTGGGCTTTTGGTGCTGTGAACGGTAACGTGATTGCCATGAGCACCAAGCTCATGCAAATGCCCCGTGTTCGTCGATCGCTGCTCAGTTGATGACCTTGATGCTGTATTCAAACTTCAATCGGCATTACATACTGCAGACTTTGTCATCGGCAAGACCATCTGTTAAGCCGGAAGCCACCAACATAAACCGCCTGCGGGAGCTAATCGACCAAAATGCCCAACTCGGCGAAGAAGCCCATTGTCATCATCACCCGCAAGTTGCCGGATGTTGTCGAAACGCGCATGCGGGAGTTATTCGATGCGCGGATTAACGTCGACGACAAGGCGATGTCTCAGGCACAACTTATCGAAGCCGTGAAGCTTGCCGATGTTCTGGTGCCGACGGTGACCGACCGGATTGACCGGGCGGTGCTGGCGCAAGCGGGGCCGCAACTCAAGTTGATTGCGAATTTTGGCACGGGCGTCGACAACGTCGATCTGGACACTGCGCGCAATCGCGGCATCATCGTCACCAACACGCCGGGGGTTCTGACCGAGGATACCGCGGATATGACGATGGCACTGATCCTTGCCGTGCCGCGTCGTCTGACGGAGGGTGCCGCCGCGTTGAAGGCGCCACGCTCGACTTGGACCGGCTGGTCGCCAACGTGGATGCTCGGCCGGCGCATTTATGGCAAGCGGCTCGGGATCATCGGCATGGGGCGCATCGGGCTGGCCGTCGCTCGCCGGGCGAAGGCGTTCGGCCTGCAGATCCATTATCACAATCGGCGGCGGTTGCCTGAGGCGATCGAGCAGGAAGTGGAGGCGACATATTGGGATTCGCTTGATCAGATGATCTCGCGCATGGATATCGTTTCGGTTAATTGTCCGCACACACCTGCGACCTACCATCTGTTGTCGGCGCGCCGCCTCAAGCTCCTGAAGCCGACCGCCTACATCGTCAATACCGCGCGCGGCGAGGTGATCGATGAGAACGAACTCGCCCGGCTTATCGAAACAGGCGCCATCGCCGGTGCTGGTCTCGATGTCTTCGAGCACGAACCCGCGATCAACCCGAAGTTGCTCGCTTCTGACCGCGTGGTCGCGCTGCCGCATATGGGCTCGGCGACGATCGAGGGCCGGATCGACATGGGCGAAAAAGTCATCATCAATATCAAGACGTTTTTGGACGGCCACACGCCGCCCGACCGTGTCCATCCAGCAATGTTTTGAGGGGATGGCAGTTGCCTACGCCTTCCTCCGCACCATCAATTTCGACAGGAATACCGGCCGTGATGATACGGGCAAGAGGCCGGCTTCGGTAAATAATCCGTCGAGGTTGTCGATCGCATATTGCCGATAGTAGGGTTCGTGGAAGCGCTCCGGGAAGCCTTCCAATAGGCCGTCCCAGCCGGGGCGGTCGCCCATTTGCAGACTATCGACGAACACTGTCAGCCCGCCTGGTTTCAATACGCGGGCAATTTCCGAGGTGACCCGGCGGCGCACATCGGCTGGCAGTTCGTGGAACAGGAAAATGCAGCTGACAATATCCTGGCTTGCGGTTTCGAACGGCAGTTGCTCGGCATTGGCGGCGATAAACTCTACCGGGCGCAATCCTTTAAGGTGGCGGCGTGCCTCGGCGAGGTAGGGCGCTGATAGGTCGACGCCAGTGAGCTTCAAAGCCGGAAATGAGAGGCGCACCTGCCTGAGAAAGCGCCCGGTTCCGCAAGCGACGTCGAGCATCGATAGACGTCGCTGATCCTGGCCCTGAATGAACTCGGCGATCGGGCGTAAAGCCGAACGCCGCATGACGTTGGCGGAACCGTAAAACAGGGTTTCGACCTGCACGTCGTAAATCTTGGCGGAGGTATCCGATAAATATCCGCCGGTTTGAAAATGGAAATCCTGGGTGAAGTAGTCGGGTAACCCTTGAGCTTCGGGCAGTTGCCGTGCCGATGTCGCGTCGGCCGCTTGGCGGCGATGGAGGGCTGCCGGCATATCGGCCATCATCAACCGCAAACGCGACAAGTGATCGCCAATTGATAACGGATCGGAGGTGACGGCTGGATACAGGCCGTCACGTACGGCGTTTGCGTCAGCCAGGAAAACGGCGGCTAGATCGGCTAACATTGCCTGCTTCGTCGGCACTGGTCCGGCCGGTTTGTATGATGGCCTCGATCCCAGCCGAGAGGCTTGCTGGTCCATCAGCCAATTGACGCCATAGTACCAGCCGAAACGGGCCGAATTGCTGGCTAATTGCGCTGCCTGTGAAATTGGATTGGACATGTGCCACCGTCGATTTACGTGAGGTCCATTCGTTTGAGGATAGTGTAGCTTCCCCCGAGGGCATGCTGCGCCCGCAACTTGACGCATGCGCGCAGGCCGGGGAGTTTGACGGTCAAACGCCGGCTGGAGGGAGGTACCTTGATGAACTCCGACGAAAAATCGAGCGATGTGGCTTTCAGCCCCGCGATCAAGGCGGTGCAGGAGGCGCGTGGCTCCCGCAAAGCCTTTGCCCGCCGAGCCGATTGGCCGACCCGCGTGACGCCGGATCTGGCCGCTTTCATTGCAGAGATACGTTCATTTTATCTGGCGACGTCCAGCGCGGACGGGCAGCCGTACGTGCAGCATCGCGGCGGTCCTGAGGGCTTTTTGCGTGTGGTCGATGAGACGACATTGGCGTTTGCCGATTTCAAGGGCAATCGACAGTTCATCACCACCGGCAATCTCGCGGAAAACCCCAAGGCGTTCATTTTCATCATGGAGTACGCGAGCCGGCAGCGCATGAAACTGTGGGGCCGAGCGCGTGTTGTGGCCGACGATCCGGCACTGCTCGCAAAGGTGTGGCCCGAGGGTTATGAAGCTCGTCCAGAGCAGGTGTTCGTATTTGAACTCGCAGCGTTCGACATGAATTGCCCGCAGCATATCCCGCAGATGTTTCATGCCGATGATGTCGCTCGCACGGTGACGGCATTGCAGGCGCGGATCGATACGTTGCAGGCCGAGAATGACAAGCTACGGGCGACGTTGGTAGCGAAATCTAGGACATAAAGGTCATGCCCTTCTACCCGAATATAGTCATTTTGACCGGTGCCGGGTTGTCCGCTGAATCAGGTGTCGCGACGTTCCGCGATAAGGGCGGCATTTGGTCGAAGGTGCGCGTCGAGGATGTTGCCACACCAGAGGCCTTCGAGCGCGATCCAATACGCGTTCAGGAGTTCTACAACACGCGACGGCGCGATCATGCTGGGATTGCACCCAATGCGGCGCATTCAGCACTTGCCCGGTTGGAGCAGCAGCACACGGGCAACGTCCTTGTCGTCACGCAAAATATCGATGCCCTGCACGAAGCCGCCGGACAACAGCGTTTGATCCACATGCACGGCGAGTTGCTGAAAGCATGGTGCCTAAGCTGTGATGAACGGCATGCTTGGTTGGGCGATCTCACGTCCCAGTCGCGTTGTCCCAATTGCCGGATCGCAGGCCGTCTGCGTCCAGACGTCGTGTGGTTCGGTGAAATGCCGTATCGCATGGAAGCAATCGAACAAGCTTTGGCCGATGCCGAAATGTTCATCTCAATCGGCACGAGCGGTAACGTCTATCCCGCTGCCGGTTTCGTGCAGCTTGCCAAGCGCGCCGGCGCGCGTACGATCGAACTCAATTTGGAACCGTCAGAAGGCGCACGATTATTCCATGAGGCGATCCATGGGCCGGCAACCCAAGTGGTGCCCGCATTCGTTGACCGGCTGTTGAAATGAACCTCACCCTCATCCTTGCGTTTCATCGAGTCGCGGCAGCTGGAAGTTTCACCCACGCAGCCCGAATGTCGGGGGTTAGCCAGCCGACGCTCTCGGGCCAAGTTCGAGCCCTGGAAAAGGCGGCTGGCGTGCGGCTGTTCGAGCGCACCGGGCGGCGGATACGACGAACCGAGGCTGGCGATGCGCTCTACACATCCACGATCCGGCTGAGCGATGCGATAGCCGATGCCGAGCGGACACTGGTTGGTGCGAAGTCGGGCCGCGCGGGTGCTTTGCGGGTGAGTGCGGACAGTGCCATTCACGTGCTCCCCGTTCTGGGATTGATGAAAAAAGCCGCGGGCGATTTGAATTTTACCCTCCGCATCAGCAATTCATCGGAAGTCACGGCGCACGTGCTGAACGAGGAAGCCGACGTCGGTGTCATGGCCCGCGCAACCAGCGATCCGCGATTGACGGCAGCAAAGATCCGGCACGACCGGTTGGTATTGTTGGTGTCGCGCAAGGACCCATTGGCATCGCGCAAGCGCGTTCGATTGACGGAATTCGGCGGGCGCGATCTCGTTGTGCGCGAGAAGGGCTCGATTACGCGTGAGGTGATCGAACAGCGGCTCGAAACAGCGGGTATCAAGCCGGGGCAGGTGTTCGATGTCGCAACGCGGGAAGCCGTTCGCGAAGCGGTCGCCGCAGGCTTTGGAGCAGGTGTCGTGTTTGCCAGTGAGGCTGGTGGCGATCCGAGGTTGGCAACGCTTGCCATACAAGGCGCCGATTTGGCAGTGGCCGAATACGCGATTTGTCGCTCAGAACGCCGTCGCGTACCATTAATTGCGCAATTCTTCGATGCAGCAGCACGGCTGGCTACACAAAACAACTGGTTGTAGTGTGATTTTCCATCACTGAGTGCACCCGCTTTCGGGCACCAATCTGGCGTGCTACGACGGCAAATCCCTTTTTTGTTTTGCAGTTCTGAATTCGAACCCTGCCCCTACCCCAACTTGCGTGGAGAACATCATGGCACCGCTCGACATGAAGCCGAATGAACTTGAACCTTACTGGATGCCGTTCACGCCGAACCGCGCGTTCAAGAAGAAGCCGCGGATGTTTTCGGGCGCCAAGGATATGCATTTCTTTACACCCGATGGGCGCAAGGTGATCGATAGCTCGTCAGGTCTCTTTTGCGTCAACGCTGGCCACTGCCGGGCACCGATCGTCGAGGCGATCCAGCAAGCCGCCGCCAAACTCGATTTCTCACCGCCCTTCCAGTACGGTCACCCACAGGTGTTCGAGCTTTCATCGCGCCTCGCGCTGATGGCGCCGGGCGATCTCGACTATGCATTGTTTGCGAACTCTGGCTCGGAAGCCGTCGACACTGCGCTTAAAGTTGCGCTGGCCTACCACAAGGCACGTGGCGAAGGTGGGCGCACACGCTTCATCGGCCGCGAGCGTGGCTACCACGGCGTCAACTTCGGCGGCATCTCGGTTGGCGGCATGGTCAACAATCGCAAGGCCTTCGGCAACATGCTGCAAGGTGTCGACCATCTGCCCCACACGTATGACCGCTCGAAGCAGGCGTTCTCGGTTGGCGAACCCGAGTGGGGTGCGCATTTGGCCGATGAACTTCTGAAGCTGATCGCGCTGCACGATGCCTCGACGATCGCGGCTGTCATCGTCGAGCCGGTTGCCGGATCCACCGGTTGCCTGCCGCCACCCAAAGGCTACCTGGAGCGCCTGCGCAAGATTACAGCTGATCACGGCATTCTGTTGATCTTCGACGAAGTGATCACCGCGTTCGGCCGCATGGGGCATGCGTTTGCGTCCGAACGCTACAACATCGTGCCGGACATGATCACCTTCGCGAAGGGTTTGAACAATGGTTCGGTGCCGATGTCGGGTGTGATGGTTCGCAAGGGCATTTATGAAACCCACATGACCGGACCGGACTATCTGGTCGAACTATTCCACGGCTATACCTACTCCGGTCACCCACTGGCGGTTGCGGCCGGCATCGCGACCCTCAACCTCTACCGTGACGAAGGGCTGTTTGAAAAAGCCAAGGCGCACGAAAAGTTGTTCGCCGAGCTTATGATGAGCCTCAAGCCCGAGCCGAACGTTGTCGATATCCGGCCGATTGGCCTGCTCTGCGGTATCGATCTCAATCCGTCGAATGGTAAGCCCGGCGAACGTGGTTATGAGGCGATCGAGCGGATGTATCACGATCACGACCTTTACTGCCGCGTGACGATGGATACGCTGATCGTATCACCACCTTTGATTGCGACGGCCGATGACCTCACCCAGATCCGGGACAAGATCGCGAAGGTACTGCGCGCTGTGGCGTGAGCGCGGCAATCGAATCGAAGATATCTGAGCGGGGACCGCAGGGTTCCCGCTTTTTCGTGGGCGAGGCCGGTGGAAAACTGGTGATTGTTGTTTACGTGTCGTTGCATGCGGCGGCCGGCGCCTGGATGCTAAATCTAAACGAATCGGTTGGCTTACGCATCTTCAACAAGGTGCGCGTTTCGAGAGATAGCACGATCCATGACGACCGCCCGCAAACCATCTCAATCGTCGGCAGCCAATAATCGCGATCCCGTGCGCGATAGCCTTGTCGTGTTGTGCATGACGGTGGTGGCGTTGGCGCTGGGTATCGGCCTGCATCTGCAGTTTGCGCTGGCGTTCTGGTTGGCAGTAGTAGCGGCGCTTTCAGTTTATGTTGCACTCCTGTCGACCCATGTACTCGTTCGTCGCAACGAGCATGTGGAGCAACTACGCCGCGAGTTGGCGCGTTTCGAGGCTCAAGCTGGACGGCCACCGCAGTCAGTTAGGCGTGAGGCCAGTGCTCTTGCCGCTTCCTCTTCCCTTCCGCCTGCGCGCGAAGCCAAGTCGCTGGGCGACGTGAAGTTGCCTTCAGCACAGTTCATCGCAAATGGCGCAGAACGCCTGATAGAGCCTGCGGCGGGCGCGGTCGCGGATTTTGGCGATTACTGGAACTTCAGCCCAAAGAACGCCGACTCGGCAAATCTGAAAAACGCGACCGTAGCAGTGCCGCCAGGCCCCGGGGCTGTGGTTCCAATTGCGCCTGCAACGGCTCAATCGGCCTCTGCTCACGTCGAGCGAGTTTTGGATGCAAGCCCGGTTCGGTTGCCGCCTCAGCCGACGAAGCAGCAGCGCGAGGCGGATATCGATCAGATCAACGCTGTGATCAAGAAGCTCGCTGCCGACATTACGCAAGGGCAAGCGGCGATGGCGCACTCCGCAAAAGTGCAAGCGGCAAATGTAGCCCCGCCTAGTCCTCAACCTCAAGAAGCGCCGAAATTCCGAGCCTACCCGCCATCGGTTGACATGGACGCATCGGTTGCGGCCTTGCATGCCGCCGCCGACGCGATGCGTCATGCCGGCAAGGGCTTCGAGCCAGAGCGCCGCGATGCGGACCTCATGCAAGCGTTGCCGCGCGATCGAATGGCCCCAGCCGTCATGCCCAGTCCGCCTCCGGTACCGCAGCGCCGGTTGAATGATCCAGCGCGGGATCGGCTGGCAGCGATCGCCGAAGCGCTCGAAAATGAACGCCTTGACGTCATGCTCGAACCGATCCTCGGCCTCGGCGACCGGCGCGCTCAGCATTACGTCGTATCGGTCCGCCTGTGGGGTGACCAAACAGATATGGCCACCCAAACCGACATGGGACACGTTGCGCGTGGCTCCGGCCTCTTGCCGCTGCTCGACGCAATAAAGGTCGAGCGTGCCGCCCGCGTCGCCTGGCGCATGGAAGATCGTGGCAAGCCTGGTTCGCTGTTCTCGAGTTTGTCTGGTGAATCGTTGGTCAGCGACCGGTTCTTGAATCGGTTCGCGGATACCTATCGACAGGGCGATACGCTGGGTAGCCGGTTGGTATTGTCGTTTACCCAAAGCGATCTTCGCGTGTTTTCTGAATTGCAGTGGTCGACATTGCGCGACATGGCGGATTTGGGCTTTCGGTTCAGCCTCGAAGACATCACCGATCTCGACTTTGATTTCGATGCGCTCGTGAAATCCGGCTTCGCCTTCGTTAAGCTAGACGCTGGAGTGTTCTTGAACGGCTTGCCGGCCGCCGGTGGGCTTATCCCCGCTGCGGACGTCTGCCGCTATGTCGGCCGTCTGGGGATGGCGTTGATCGTTGGCGGTATCACCGACGATGCGCTCGCCGCACAGCTGAAATCGTATGGTGTCGAATTGGCGCAAGGCCCGTTGTTCGGCCAACCGCGACCGGTCAAGGCCGACGTGTTGCGTAATCCGCACGCCGCAGTCGCTTGAACGATCGGTTGAGTGCAGTTAAGGCATCGGCGCATGAACACATCAGAACCGCCGATTCCGATCCTTTCATCTGCAGCGCACTTGGCCGGATCGGCTGATGCCTGGATCTGTGACATCTGGGGCGTGCTGCACAACGGTATCGCGCCGTTTTTGCCGGCAGCTGACGCTGCTCGAAAGTTTCGCGCTCAAGGTGGCATCGTTTGCCTGCTTTCCAACGCGCCCCGGCCGCATGGATCGGTGATCGCGCAAATGACCCAGATCGGCGTGCCCACCGACGCCTACGATGCTGTCGTCACTTCCGGAGATCTGACGCGCCGCCTGATCGCAGAGCGTGCCGACAAGCGGTTGTTCCATTTAGGCCCGCCCAAGGATGCGCCCATTTTCGAAGGTCTCGAAGTTGAATTTATCGGCCCCGAGACGGCAGAGTTCGTGATCTGCTCGGGTTACTATGACGACGAGGTTGAGACCCCCGCCGACTACAAGGATATGCTGGTTGGTCTCAAGTCGAACGATGCGCTGATGGTGTGCGCCAACCCCGACATTTTCGTCGAGCGCGGTGACCGGTTGGTGTACTGCGCGGGCGCATTAGCTGAAGCTTATGAGATGATCGGCGGGCGCGTAATCTACGCCGGCAAACCGCACCTTCCCGCCTACCATATGGCTGTTGCAGCAATCGAGCGCTTGAAGGGCCGGCCGGTCACCAAGGATCGCATCCTCGCCATTGGCGATGGAATGCGCACGGACATGGCAGGTGCTGCCAACTTCGGCGTTCGCTCGTTGTTCATCGCCAGCGCGCTACATGCCAAGGGGCCGCTCGAGCCATCGGCGCTGGTAGAACTGTTTGACGCAAGCGCTGGGCGTCCCATTGGCGCGATGGATGCGCTCGTCTGGTAGGGTTGCGTTATCGCGCCAGAGGAAGTTGCCCCGATGAACCAACCCATTACGCGCCGGCGTTTCGGCCTATCGTTATCGGCGGCAGCGGTTTGGATGGCAGCTGGTCCGCTGGCGGCGCAAACCTCGCAACTGACATTCGAAAAATGGGTCGAGAGTTTTCGTTCCCGTGCGCGCGGACGCGGGATTTCCGATGCGACGTACAGCCGGGTTATGGGTGCCGTAAAACCTGACACCAGCGTTTATGCGCTCTACCGCGCGCAGCCGGAGTTCCGTGAGCAAGTTTGGCAGTACATCAACCGGCGTGTTTCCGACTGGCGCATCACGGTTGGCAAAGAACGAGCGCGCGAGCATGCAGCGTTGCTGCAACGCGTCGAGCAGGAGTACGGGGTCGATCGCTACATCATGCTCGGGCTGTGGGGAATGGAGTCTGCCTTTGGCGACGTCGTGCTTAATCCGAAACACATGCGGCCGATAATTCCGGCGCTGGCAGCACTCGCCTGGGGTGATCCACGGCGGCGCAGCTACTGGGAGCAAGAGTTGCTGAATGCCCTGGTCATCATCGAACGCGGATGGGCCGCACCCGCAGATATGATCGGCTCATGGGCCGGCGCCATGGGGCACACCCAATGGATGCCCGAGGTTTGGCTCAACATGGGCGTCGATTTCAGTCGCGATGGCCGGGTATCGCCGTTTGGTCCGCCCGACGACGCGCTGGCCGGAACCGCGCGCTACATTCTGAGCCGTGGCAAATATCGGCGCGGCGAAGGTTGGGGATATGAAGTTTGTTTGCCAGCGGGCGTAAGTTCCAGCGCAACGGAGATGGCCGCGATTTCAACGTGGATTGATCGCGGCCCCCAGCCAACGGTAAACCGTTTCCGCGCCCAGCCGAGCGCGCCAAAGTTTGGCAACCGGTGACGGGCGGTCCAGCGTTCCTTCTGACGCAGAACTTCGCGGCCGTGCGGTCATACAACCCGGCGAACAATTATGCGCTGGCGATCGTCCACCTGGGCGACCGTATTCGCGGTGACGGGCCATTCGTTCAACAGTTTCCCGGCGGCGAACGCATTCTGGCGCTTGCCGAAGTGCAAGAGACCCAACGTCGCCTGACTGCACGCGGTTTCAATACCGATGGCACCGACGGCCGCGTCGGCCGCGATACGATGGCGGCCGTGCAAGCGTTCCAGAGAAAGGTTGGATTGGCCCCAGCCGATGGCTATCCCGGGTTGAAGGTGCTCGCTAAATTGCGCGAGGGCGGGTGATGGGTGGGGGCGGGGTCCAATTGATCCAACTTACGATTTTGGTGTTGTGGCGATTGACGTATTCGGTCCACACCCCTCACACCACCAGCACAATTTTCCCGATATGCGATCCACCGTCCATGCGGGCGTGGGCTTCCGATGCTTTGGCGAGCGGGTAGGTCGAATCCATCACGATTCTGACGCGGCCGTCGGCCAGCATCGGCAATACATAGGTCTCCAAACCGCGCGCGATCTGCGCCTTGATCTCGTTGGTGCGCACACGCAGCGTCGAACCGGTGATGGTCAATCGCTTCATCATCATGCGCTGCATATCGGCGGTGACGGTGCCGCCCTTCTGGAAGGCGATGGTGACAATGCGGCCATCCTCGGCGGCGCATTTGATGTCGCGATCAATATAGTCCGCTCCCACCATGTCGAGGATCACATCGGCACCGTGGCCGGCGGTGATCTCCTTCACGGCTTCCACGAAATCGGTGGTGTTGTAGTCGATGGCGTGATCGGCCCCTAAGGCGAGGCACGCCGCGCACTTGCCGGCCGAGCCGGCGGTGATGATGACTTTCGCGCCGAACGCCTTGGCAAGTTGGATCGCCGCGACGCCGATGCCGCTCGAACCGCCGTGGATCAAAATCCAATCACCGCGCTTGAGCCGTCCACGCTCGAATACATTGTGCCAGACCGTGAAGAAGGTTTCTGGCATGCCGCCGGCCTGCGTCATATCGAGTGCCTTCGGGACCGCCAGGCATGCGCCTTCCTCGGCAATGGAATGGGTCGCATAACCGCCGCCATTGACCAGCGCCATGATGCCATCGCCGACTTTGAAGCGGCTTGTTCCCGGTCCGACCGCCTCGACGTGGCCGGCGATCTCAAGCCCGGGGATCGGCGAGTGGCCTTTCGGTGCTGGATAAAGCCCTTTGCGTTGCTGCACGTCGGGCCGGTTGACGCCGCAGGCGACGTTCTTGATCAGTAATTGCCCCGGCCCCGCTACGGGCTTTGCCATCTCGCGCGCGATCAGCACTTCCGGCCCGCCCTTGCCCACGATTTCGACGGCGGTCATGGTTTCGTTTGGGCTGGACATCGGGCACTCTCCGCGCTGAATTATACAGACGTTGAGACATGCCCCAGGCGGTCAACACATACAAGTACATCGCACAGGAGTTCACCCGATGGATTGGGACGACGTGAGGCCGAAACCGGAAAGCCGGATCACCCTTGGCGACAATCTGACGGCACTATCCGTCGCGGATCTCAGAAATCGAATTTCGGGATGTGAGTTGGAGATCGAACGGTTGCGCGGCGAGATCGCCAAGCGGGAGGCTCACGAGAAGGCGGCGAGCCAGTTCTTCAAAAGTAAATCGTGACGCGGTTGAGAATACCCACCGGTGTAACACTTCATTGTTCATTTACGCTTCGTTAGTGATCTTCGTTTAGTTTGACCCCATCCAGACCTCTGGATACGGAGCGGCGCGCTGCCGCTCAGAATTACGCCTCCCTGTTGACTTTCGAGCCGCTCTCACCGAGCGGCTTTTTTTTGGGTACAATGTTTGCACGTGCCCTCAAATGTTCCTATTCTGGGACGACTTGTTAACCGTCGGCTGGCAGTGTGTAGTCGACGGGTGCGGTTTCGGTAGCGTCGAGTTGGCGAGTTGGTAAGTGTCATGAACAGTGGTTCTGGTGTGTTGGGCGTTCGCAGCAGCGGTGCAGTCACCGTCTCGTTTGGCGAGCGATTTGCTAATTCCGAACAATTCGACTTGGTCTTCAAAGAAGGCATGGCGCTCGTCGAGCGCACAGCGTCCTATCTTGACGGTGAGGGGCGCAAAGACGCCAAGCTCTTGAAGCCACCTCTGTCGGTTACCTATGCCACCGAAAGTATGCGTTTGACGACGCGCCTACTGGAACTCGCCTCATGGCTGCTGGTGCGCCGTGGCCTCAAGGAAGGTGATCTGACGCCAGCGGAAGCCGCCAAGAAGCGTGATCGCATCAAGTTGCGTCCGTTCGGGCGTCCATCGCACATTCAGAACTTCGAGCACTTGCCCGCAGGTCTTAAGGGGTTGATCGAGGAAAGCTTTGGCTTGAACGATCGCATCATGCAGATCGATCGGGCGATCGAGCAACCCGCCGATGCTGTCATTGCGAATCCGGTTGCTGCACAAATGGCGCAACTGCATACGGCGTTCGCGGCAGCCGCGCGCCGCTGAACGAAACAGCAAGCGAATAAAACATCTGGACTATAGGCTGGTGCTGGGAGCTCGTTGACCCCAAGCCCAGTTTTGTCTTGCAGGCTGCGGCTGTAGTGATGCACGGCTTCGCTATGCTCAACGCCAGCCGACGTCAATGCGCCAGTTTACGTCAGTCCAACGGCCCTCGCAGCCGGTCTCAAAACAGGCCTTCGAACTTCTTCTTGAAGCGCGACAGACGGCCGCCGCGATCCATCAGGCGCTGGTCGCCGCCGGTCCAAGCCGGATGGGTGGATGGATCAATGTCGAGCGCCAAGGTGTCGCCCTCTTTGCCGTATGTCGAATAGGTCATGAAGTGGGTGCCATCGGTCATTAGCACCTTGATCTGGTGGTAATCGGGATGGACGTCGGCGTCTTTCTTCATCGTCTCAATCTTTCGAGCTAATCGTCGCCCTGATCCAGCGCAAACGCGCAGATTTGGACCGGCTGACCATGTCGGTGAATGCAAGCTTGGCCGCTGAATACTTGAAAGATCGGTTCGGCACAAGGGTTAGTCGTCACTGCCGGCGGCCGGCGCTCCACAATTGCGCTCGTTAACCGGCTTTGAGGGGCTAAGCGTTTATGGTGGCTGAGACTGAATATCAACGAGGCTTCCCGCAATGGCCGGGCACGACAACCGACTGACGCGATTAAAGGAGACCGCTAAGGCTGCGGCCGCCTGGTCTACGCGCACAGGTGTCGCTGCGGCTACAACTTTGAGTAATTTCCTATTGCACGTTGTCTGGCCGGTGGTCCGGTTGGTAACTCGGCGTGCATTCGAAGTGCTGTTTGCACTCATCCTTCTTTTTGAGGAGTGGGGCTGGCGGCCGCTTTCAGCGTGGATCGGCCGGCTGGCCCGATTCCCGATTGTCGCCAAAATCGAGGGCCTCATTGCGCAATTGCCGCCCTGCGGCGCACTCGCGGCGTTCGTGCTGCCCTCGGCGCTGTTGTTCCCGTTGAAGTTGATTGCGCTGTACTTGATCGCAACGGGCCATGCGCTGATGGCGGGATCCCTGTTCATCGGTGCGAAGGTGGTTGGAACGGCGGTGCTCGCGCGGCTTTATCACTTGACGCAGCCCAAGCTCATGCAAATTGGTTGGTTCGCGCGCGCACACGACTGGTTCATGCCGTGGAAGGATCGGATGTTTGCCGCGATCCGCGCCTCATGGGCGTGGCGTTATGCGCGTATCGTGAAGCATCGTGTTGGACAAGCGGTCCGGGCACGATGGTTGGGGGTCCGGCCGGTACTGCTCGCGTATAAGCAGCGGATCGCAGTGCTGTCGCGCACGCTCGTCGATCGGGTGCGGGCGATGTGGCCGCGCTGACTACTGGCCGATAAACTCGGAGCGCTTGTAGCCCTGAAGATAGAGCAGCGCCGTCAAATCGCCGTGGGTGATAGCGGCGGCAGCTTCGATTGCGACAATCGGCTTGGCACGGTAGGCAACGCCGAGGCCGGCAGCCTTGACCATCGCGAGATCGTTTGCTCCGTCACCAACCGCAAGCGTTGCTTCGGCGTCGAGATTTGCGGCGCCCCGAAGATGTTCCAGAGTTGCTAACTTTGCTTCCCGGCCGAGAATGCGTCCGACGACCTTGCCGGTCAATTTGCCGCCTTCAATGTCCAGGACATTTGAATGGTGCTCGTCGAAGCCAACAAGTTCGGCTATGCGGCAGGTGAAAAACGTGAAGCCGCCTGAAACCAATGCTGTTCGCGCGCCATTGGCTTTCATCGTGGCGACGAGGGTTCGAGCGCCGGGCATCACGGTTATTCGTTGATCGATAACGCGGCCGAGATCTGCTTCGCTCAAACCCGCCAGCAACGCGAGCCGCTCCTTTAGCGCATGCTCAAACACGAGTTCCCCACGCATTGCGCGTTCGGTGATCGCTGCGATCTGGTCCTTAATGCCGAGAACATCGGCCATTTCATCGATGCACTCTTGTTGAATGATCGTTGAATCCATGTCGGCCACGAGCAGCTTCTTGCGTCGTTTGCCGATGTCGTCGGCGACGATATTTACGTCCAGCGTGATGCCATGGAGTGCTGCTGCAATTGCCGATCGAAGTGCTGCTATTTGGGCGGGTTGCTCGTCGCTCAGGAAACGGGCTTGCCAGGCTTCTGTCGGGTGCAACCACTCATAATCCAGGCGCTGGACTTCGGGTATGGCCGACCATGCGCGTGCTACGGCGAAATCGCTCAGAGAGGGGCGATCTGGTGAGCTCGTTAGGACGAGAGCGTAGCTTCGCTTCATGGAGTGGAATTGATCCTAGTGATTTGCGGCACACATCGGGATATGGGATATCCCATGAAACAGCCCCGCACAGTCCTTATCGCCGGGCCGACGGCCAGCGGCAAGTCGGCACTCGCATTATCGCTGGCAGAACAAGTTGGCCGGGCTGTGATCATCAATGCCGACAGCATGCAGGTTTACGGTGATCTGCGGATCCTCACTGCACGCCCGACAGAGCAAGAGGAGGCACGGGTTCGGCATCGGTTGTTCGGTCACGTCGGGGGCGCCGACGCCTATTCGGTCGCGCGGTTTGTTGCCGATTGTAGCGCCGAGTTGGCCGAGGCTGGCGAGCGTGGCGATCTGGCGATTGTCGTGGGTGGCACTGGTTTATACTTCAAAGCGCTGCTGGATGGGTTGTCGCCGATACCGGAAATTCCAGATGAGGTGCGCCGGCGCTGGCGTTCCGAGGCACAGCGCTTAGGCGCGGCGAAGCTCCATGAGATGCTTGCGATGCAAGATCCCATCATGGCCGAGCGTCTCGTGCCAACCGATACGCAGCGTATTACGCGCGCGTTGGAAGTCGTTGATGCAACCAAAAAATCGCTTCATTACTGGCAGCAACAGCCTGGCATTCCAATCATTGATGCAAACCGGGCGGGGTTATTCACCCTTATCCCCGAACGGGAACGCATGATGTCGCGCTGTGACGCGCGGTTCGATGTGATGCTGCGCCACGGTGCAATCGAAGAGGTGTTGTCGCTGCGAGATCAAGTTCTGCCACCCGACTCGCCTGTGATGCGGGCGCTGGGTGTCCGTCCATTGATCGAGCACTTAGAAGGACGTCTTTCTCTTGCCGAGGCGTCGATCACGGCGAAAGCTGAAACGCGACAGTTCGCAAAACGTCAGATAACATGGCTGAAACGACATATGATTTCGTGGAGACTGCTTGATTCGCAAGAAATAGAAAGAAATTCGGCTCAGATCATTTCATTTATTGATTCATGGCCGATTTGAGATCATCCCTGCCGCAGAGCTAGTGCAGCGCACCATTCGCGTTGCAGACCGAACGTCCTTGGAGACCGAATATGACACGTACGATGACCGGCGCGGAAATGGTGATCACGGCGCTGCAGGAGCAGGGCGTCGAGTTCCTTTTCGGATACCCTGGCGGGGCAGTATTGCCGATCTACGACGAGATCTTCCAGCAGGAAAAGGTCAAACACATCCTGGTGCGCCAAGAGGGTGGTGCGGTGCATGCGGCTGAGGGCTATGCGCGTTCGACCGGAAAAGTCGGCGTGGTGCTCGTAACGTCGGGACCGGGCGCGACGAACGCCGTGACCGGGCTCACCGATGCGTTGATGGACTCCATCCCCATTGTTTGCATCACCGGTCAAGTGCCCACGCATTTGATCGGCTCGGACGCATTCCAGGAGTGCGACACGGTCGGGATCACGCGCTCGTGCACCAAGCACAACTGGCTAGTGAAGGACGTGAATGATCTGGCACGCGTGATCCATGAGGCGTTCCACGTCGCGCGCAGCGGCCGGCCCGGCCCGGTGGTGATCGACATTCCGAAGGATGTGCAATTCGCCACTGGCAACTACACCGGTCCATCCGGCGTCCAGCACAAGACATACAAGCCGCGTCTGAAGCCCGAAATGGCGGGCGTCATGCAGGCGATCGAGCTTATGGCGACCGCTAAGAAGCCACTGTTTTATACTGGCGGCGGCGTCATTAATTCCGGCCCGAAAGCGAGCCAACTGCTGCGTGAGCTGGTGCGATTGACCGGGTTCCCGATCACCTCGACGTTGATGGGGCTTGGCGCATATCCAGCCTCCGACAAACAGTGGCTCGGCATGCTTGGGATGCACGGCACCTACGAGTCCAACTGGGCGATGCACGATTGCGATGTGATGATCAACATCGGCGCCCGCTTCGACGACCGCATCACCGGCCGGCTAAGCGGCTTTGCACCAAATAGCCGGAAGATCCACGTCGATATCGATCCGTCGTCGATCAATAAGAACGTTCAAGTCGACGTGCCGATCGTTGGCGACGTGACCTACGTGCTCGAAGAGATGCTCAAAGCCTGGAAGTCGCGGGCGCCGCAGTTGGATAAGGCCGCGCACAAGGGCTGGTGGAAGCAGATCGATACCTGGCGCGCCAAGAAATCGCTGAGCTACAAGCCGACGAAGGATGTGATCATGCCGCAATACGCGGTGCAGCGCCTCTACGAGCTGACCAAGGATCGCGACACCTACATCACCACGGAAGTCGGACAACATCAGATGTGGGCGGCGCAGTTCTATCAGTTTGAAGAACCCAACCGCTGGATGACCTCGGGTGGCCTCGGGACCATGGGGTACGGTTTGCCAGCAGCGATCGGCGTGCAGATCGCGCATCCGAAATCGCTGGTGGTCGATATTGCTGGCGACGCCTCGATCCTGATGAACATCCAGGAAATGTCGACGGCCATCCAGTACCGGTTGCCGGTGAAGATTTTCATTCTCAATAATCAGTACATGGGAATGGTGCGCCAGTGGCAGCAACTGCTGCACGGCAACCGTTATTCCGAGAGCTATACCGAGGCGCTCCCCGATTTCGTCAAGCTTGCCGAAGCCTACGGCGGCGTTGGCATGCGCTGCGATAACCCGGCCGATCTCGACGACGCCATCAAGGAGATGATCGACGTGAAGGCGCCGGTGATTTTCGATTGCCGGGTGACGCAGTTAGCCAACTGCTTCCCTATGATCCCGTCGGGCAAGGCGCACAACGAGATGATCCTGGGCGAAGACACCACCGACGAGAACATCGGCAAGGCAATCAGCAAAGAAGGCAAGATGCTGGTTTAGTGCCAGCTTGGTAACGCCCATCAGCAGATCAATGAGGCTATGCTTATGATTGACAAGCCTGGGTCGGGAATCGTGCTTGGTTTGGCCTTCATGCTGCTGGCCGCGCCGGCAGCAGTTGGCCAAACCAAATCGTGGGATCACATCGCGAACATCAAGTCGTCGGCCGTGGCTTTGGCCGGCTTGCAGCAGTCGCGAGGCGCGCTGGGTGCGTACCAGTTTATTGCCAGTTGCTATGCGACCCACGAACTCAATTCCAGATTTGGCGCAGCGCTCGAGGGCTGCTTGGTCCAAGACTACATCCATTCCAAGATGACTGCCGCGGTTTACGCCAAACTGCCGCCGGGCGAGCGTCAGCGCTTGAACTTGCCGGTTCCCGAGGATCTTGTCGCCGCGATGTTGAAGCGGGTCGGCAATGCCATGGCCAATTACAAGATCACCGAAGTCGATGCGCGCAAGTTCGTCGCCCAAGTCGAGGCGGTCGGTGTGCCAACTTTTACGAAGGCACGGTTTCCGAAGGCGGAATAGTCGTTCGTGAGAATCGATCGACAACATCAGCTTTAGATGGTAAGATTGGGTAAGATGTCAATTTGAAGTTTAGGTGAGTCCGATGGAAATCACGAAGGTTTCAAGCAAGGGGCAGGTTGTCATCCCGAAGCAGGTGCGAGATGCCCATGGCTGGCGGGAAGGCACTGAATTGATCGTCGAGAACACGGCGCAAGGTGTTCTCTTGCGGCCGAAACGCGTATTCAAGCCAACGACCATCGACGATGTCGTGGGCTGCGCCGGTTATAAGGGGCCAGCACGGACGATTGAGGAGATGGATGAAGCGATCGTGGCCGAAGCGGTGCGGCGCTATAAG
>JANLPY010000654.1:0-10164 GCA_031367505.1 Hyphomicrobiaceae bacterium
TCGAAGCCGAGAAACTGGCGTCAGGGCTCGCATCCAAACCGGCGGCTGGTAAGATCATCATGGCGACGGTCAAGGGCGACGTGCACGACATCGGCAAGAACATCGTTGGCGTCGTCCTCCAGTGTAATAACTATGAGGTGATCGATCTCGGCGTGATGGTGCCGGCCCAAAAGATCCTCGAAACCGCAAAACGCGAGAACGCCGACATCATCGGTTTGTCGGGTTTGATCACGCCCTCGCTCGACGAGATGTGCCATGTAGCCGCCGAAATGGAACGCCAGAATTTCCACCTGCCGCTGCTGATCGGTGGTGCCACCACCAGTCGCGTGCACACGGCGGTGAAGATCTCGCCGAACTATATCAAGGGACAGGCGATCTACGTGACCGACGCCAGCCGCGCGGTGGGTGTCGTCTCGAAGTTATTGTCGCCGACCGATCGTGACGGCTACATCGCCGATATAAAGGCCGAGTACGTCAAATCGCGCGAAGGCTATCTGCGTGCCGAACTGAAGAAGACGCGTCTGCCGTTGCGCATTGCGCGCGCCAATCCGGTGAAGATCGATTGGGCGACGTACTCGCCGCCGAAACCGGCGTTTCTCGGGATCAAGGCGTTCGAGTCGTACAGCCTGGCGGAGTTGGTGCCGTACATCGATTGGTCGCCGTTCTTCTCGACGTGGGAATTGGCGGGCCGGTATCCAGCGATCCTCAACGACAATAAAGTTGGCGTCGAAGCTAAGAAATTGTTCGCCGATGCGCAAGCGCTGTTGAAGCAGATGGTCGCCGGGAAGTGGTTGACGGCGAATGCCGTGATCGGATTCTGGCCAGCCAACAGCGACGGCGACGACATTCGTGTGTTCAAGGACGATAAGCGCCGCGCACCGCTTGCAACGCTGCATACTTTGCGTCAGCAAATCGCGCGCGATAACCGCGGGCCGGGCGGACGGGAACGGGCGCACACGGCGCTTGCCGATTTCATCGCACCTCTGACATCCAAGACGCCCGATTACATCGGTGGCTTCGCCGTCACGACTGGCATTGGCGAGGAGGCGGCACTCGACGCACACTTCAAGATAACCGACGACTACGGACGCATCATGATGAAGGCGCTAGCCGATCGCTTGGCTGAAGCCTTCGCCGAGCGGATGCACGCGCGCGTGCGCCGGGAGTTCTGGGGCTATGCGCCGGACGAAACGCTGTCGGCTGAGGATTTGATCTCGGAAAAATATCAGGGTATCCGGCCGGCACCGGGATATCCCGCCCAGCCCGATCACACCGAGAAAGCAACGCTCTGGTCACTGATGGATGTCGAGGCACAGGCCGGTATCAAGCTGACTGAGAGCTACGCGATGTGGCCGGGTTCTGCCGTATCGGGTCTCTACTTCTCGCACCCGGAAAGCCACTACTTCGGCGTCGGCAAGGTCGAGCGCGATCAGGTGGAAGACTATGCCCGCCGCAAGGGCTGGACCATCGAGGAGAGCGAACGCTGGTTGGCGCCGGTGCTCAATTACGATCCGGTGGCCGCGCGTGCCGAGGCTGATGCGGACGCGGCTTGAACTGTTGTGGTGTGGTTGGTGGTGACAACCACCAAGCTGCCAAATGAAAAGGCGCGGGGAGCGACCCCGCGCCTTATTCTGTTGGTGTTGTCCGGTGCGCTTTCAGCGGTCCGGTTCGTGGAGGGATTTATCGTCCCTCGGGGGCTTCACGCAGGATGGCGCTAGACCATCCCCAACACAATTGCAGCGAGGAAGCCGAATGATGTGATCGCGGCTAATGCGTTCAGGCTCATTTTCAATTCCATCGTTGCCTCCTTTGCCGGTAATCGGCGGTTAGGCAGCACGGCGGGGACCGTGCCGAAGTTCGATATCTAAGTGCTTCGTTGGCAGGTCGACAAGGGTAAAAGTTTTTGCAGCGCAATATAGATTGCTTTCCACTTTATTAAGACAAAGCAACCGTGTGTGGTTATCTCACTTGCCACAGTGATGCAGGGCAATCACTTGATAAGTAGTCGAAAATTTAAACCGTGATATTCAAGTAAGTTATCGAGTATTGTTAGAGTATCGTGGTTGAACGCTTCTGTGGCAGCGATCAGGGTCGAAGCGCGTGCGATCAGTTCTTGAAAATAGTTCCTGGTTTAAACTATTTTTTTCACCCCCGCTGTTGACCCGCTTTTCGCGCTGAAACCTCGACATCACGCCGCGTTGAGCATATTGCCGGCGACGAAAACAGCATCCGTTCAAGCAAGGAAAAGTCAGCATGGAACGCTTCAAAGCATTGTTGGCGTCGAAGGGCGAAAAGGGACCAAGCCTGGCCTGGACCGAGCTTGGTTCTGCCGATTTGATGGACGGCGATGTGACGGTTCGCGTCACCCATTCGACTGTCAACTATAAGGATGGGCTCGCGATTACTGGCAAAGCCCCGATCATTCGCAAATGGCCGTTGATCCCGGGGATCGATTTCGCCGGCACCGTCGAGGCATCGAGCAACGCCGAATTCAAGATTGGCGAAGACGTGATTCTCAACGGCTGGGGCGTGGGCGAGAGCCATCATGGTGGCTATGCGCAATATGCCCGTGTGAAAGGTGAGTGGCTGATCAAGCGGCCGGCGGGTTTCAGTCGCGCACAAACGATGGCAATCGGCACGGCAGGTTATACCGCGATGTTGTGCGTGCTCGCTCTCGAGGCGCACGATGTAACGCCAGCCAAAGGGCCAGTGCTGGTGACCGGAGCATCTGGCGGCGTAGGCAGTATCGCCGTGGCAGTTCTGGCGAAGCTTGGCCATCATGTGATAGCCGCGACCGGACGGCCTGAGGAAGAGGCGTTTCTGAAGTCACTTGGCGCTGCTGAGATCATCGATCGGGCCGAACTGAGCGGCCCTGCCAAAGCGCTGGCGAAAGAGCGTTGGGCCGGGGCGATCGACGTTGCCGGCAGCCACACGCTGGCGAATGTGCTCTCGATGACAAAGTACGGCGGTTGTGTCGCCTCGACCGGTCTTGCACAAGGCATGGATTTGCCGGGCTCGGTCGCGCCCTTCATTCTCCGCGGCATCACGCTTGCGGGTGTCGATAGTGTCATGTGCCCGAAGCCGAAGCGCGAGATCGCGTGGGCGCGTCTTGCCCTCGATCTCGATCCGGCGACGTTGGATCGGTTGACCGTCACCCGGTCCTGGGACGACGTTCAGCAGATCGCTGCTGACTTGATGGCCGGTAAGGTGCGTGGCCGTATCGTGATTGAAGTTAAGTGATCAAGTTCGCATGAAGTGAAGCTTGGTGAAGCGCTGGCGAAACTTCGTGGTGTCGGCCGCGACAGTTTCGGGCGCGTCGTTTCCGGCAAGTCCGCGCGCGATCAGGCTTGCCAGTTCGGGCATATCGTCAGGACCCATACCGAAGCGCACGATCTCTGGCGTGCCAAGGCGCAAACCGTTGGTGCAGCCCTTGACGGCTGAGACCGGCAGGCCAATGCCGCACGATAGGATGTTTGCCAAACGCAATCGTTTCGCCGCAGCGTGTCCACCACCGAAACGCGCAGCCTCGATCGCAATTTGGTGCGAGTGGGCCGTGCCGGCGGTGGTTTTGAAAACGGGGAGGCCACGCTCGGCAAGGCAACGGGCGAGGGCTGTGGCGGTGTCGGCCATGTGCTTGGCGTAGGCGCGGCCATGCACTTTCCAGTCGAGCATCGTAATGGCAAGTGCCGCGGTTTTGCCGGCATCGAAGTTAGCGGTCAGGCCCGGATAAGCGATCGCGTCGATGCGCTGCATGAGTTCTGCGTCGTTGCTGACGATCAAGCCGCCGGCTGGCCCTCCGAGACTTTTGTAGGTGCTCATCGTCATCAGATGTGCGCCTTCTTGCAACGGCTGTTGCCAGGCGTGACCCGCGATCATGCCGGACATGTGCGCTGCATCGTAGAGGACTTTGGCGCCAACCTCGTCGGCGATCGCGCGGATCTCGCGCACCGGGTGGGGGAGAAAATTCAGGCTACCGCCGATCGTGATCAGCTTCGGTTGCAGTCGCATCGTCTGAGCGCGCAGCGCATCGAGATCGACGGTGTAGCGTGCCGCATCGACCGGTGCTTCGTGGATCTCCAATCCGTAGAGACCGGCTGAGCCAGCTTTGTGGTGTGTCACGTGTCCGCCGATTGATCCGGGCGGTGCGATAATCCGATCGCCCGGTTTGGCCGTCGCCATGAAGGCGTAGAGGTTGGCGAGCGCGCCCGAGCCAACGCGGATCTCGGCATATTTTGCCCCGAACACCTCCGCCACTAGTTCGGCGGCGATCACCTCGATCTTCTCGATTGCCTCCAGGCCCATCTCGTACTTGTCGCCGGGATAGCCTAGCGAAGGGCGCTGGCCGAGGCCCGCCGACAACATCGCTTCGGCCTTGGGGTTCAGCACATTGGTTGCCGGATTGAGATTGACGCAATCGGCCTCGTGGATGCGCTTATTCTCGACGACGAGACGATCGAGTGCCGTTTCGGTCTCGGCCGCCGTGCGGCGTGCAGTGTCCGTGGCGATGCCTTGAATGTAGGTCTCGCAAGCGTCAGGCACCCAGGCGCGAGCGGCGAGATTGGCGGTTGGCAATTTTTCTTGCATGGAATTTCCGATCGAATATCGACGTGTTGTCGCCCCATCCTGTTCGACCGGGCGTTTCCCGTCGAGTTGCGAAAAAACGGCAATGAAAAAGCCCGCCTTGCAGGAGCAGGGCGAGCTTGTTCTCAACGCTTATGCGTGCAGCGCTTTTGCTTAGAGTAATTTGCCCATCGCAACGGCGGTATCGCTCATCCGATTGGAGAAGCCCCACTCGTTGTCATACCAGGACAACACCGACACCAACGTACCGTCCATCACCTTGGTTTGATCCATGTGGAAGATCGAGGAATGCGGATCGTGGTTGAAGTCGATCGAAACATTCGGCGCCGTGGTGTAGCCGAGAATGCCCTTCAACGGGCCGTGGTCGGCGGCAGCCTTGATGGCGGCGTTGACCTCGGCGACCGTGGTCGGCTTCTTGGCAATGAACTTGAGATCGACGACGGATACATTCGGGGTCGGCACGCGCAACGCAAAGCCGTCCAGGCGGCCATTCAACTCAGGCAGCACCAGACCAACAGCCTTCGCAGCGCCGGTCGAAGTTGGGATCATCGAAAGCGCTGCTGCGCGGCCGCGATACAAATCCTTGTGCATGGTGTCGAGCGTCGGTTGATCGCCGGTATAGGCATGGATCGTCGTCATCATGCCCTTCTCGATACCGAATGCGTCGTTCAACACCTTGGCGACCGGCGACAAGCAGTTGGTGGTGCAGGACGCGTTGGAGACCACCAGGTGGTCTTTCGTCAGCTTGTGGTGATTGACACCGTAAACGACTGTCAGATCAGCACCGTCCGCCGGGGCCGATATGAGGACCCGTTTGGCGCCGGCTGTGATGTGAGCCATCGCTTTGTCTTTCGACGTGAAGATGCCGGTGCACTCGAGGGCAATCTCGACACCCATGGCCTTGTGCGGCAGCTTGGCCGGATCGCGCTCAGCGGTGACCTTGATCGCGCCACGGCCGACGTTGATCGTGTCGCCCTCGACCGTCACCTTGTGCGGAAAACGGCCATGAACCGAGTCGAAGCGCAAAAGATGCGCATTGGTCTCGACCGGGCCGAGATCGTTGATGGCAACGACTTCGATATCGGTGCGGCCCGATTCGATGATCGCGCGAAGTACGTTGCGCCCGATTCGGCCAAATCCGTTGATTGCTACTCTTACGGCCATGAATAATCCTCAAAGTGTTGTTGTTGGGTGCGGCAGCAACGGTGCCTGCAACTCGTAGTGAGGTTATGCAATTGCCAGGGCTTACCGTCAACGCGTCAGCGTGGCACGAGGCGGGAGGAACGGTGCACGGCAAATCATTGTGGTTGACGATAAGTGGCCTGTTGACGACAGTTGAGCTGGCCACTTAACGTTTTGACCAGATTCTTATTGGGTCGCGCGCAGCGTTTCGCAAGTGCTTCAAGTATCGCGCGGGAGACGATCAAAATGACAATAAAGGCCAAGGTGCAGGCCAAACGTCCTGCTGCCAAGAAAGTGCCGGCAGCGCCGGCTAAAGGCGCGGTGAAGCGCCTGGAAACCGAAAATCATGAACTTCAGGCCCGTTTGAAAGATGCAGAGCTGAAGGTCGCGCTGCTCCAGCGTCAGCGTGATGACGCTTTGAACCGGCTCGAATGGGTCATCGATTCAATTCGAACGCTATCGGAGGAAGTCCGAAAGTCGGTTTGAGCAAAGCGTGTTTTCGGGTGCTGCGCTGGACGAAGGATGCAACGAGCTGATGGGCCAAATTCTGATTGCATTGAACGGACGCACGTATCGATTGGCGTGCGGTGACGGCCAGGAAGAGCGCCTTCAAAGCCTCGCTGCGCACTTGAAATCCAAGGTCGATACGCTCGCCATTCAATTTGGTCAGGTCGGCGAGGAACGGCTGTTGCTGATGGCCGGGTTGCTTGTGACCGACGAGCTGTTCGATGCGCGCGAGCGCATAGCATCGGTACCGGCGGTCGAGCCGGTTACTCTCACGCCAGCAACCGCTACCGCCGCCGCGAGCGGATCGCCGGCCGCGGATGAAAATAGCACGCACTCACCTTTGGCCGACCGTCAGGCCATGGCGCGTGCGAGTAACCCGGCGGCAACGGCAAAGTTTCCCAATAAATCTAATTCGAACACGGGCAACCGTAAGGCCCAATAAGCCCTCGTTTTAATTAATGGCGACGACTGTCTGTGCGATTTTAGCTACGGTAGTGCCGACGAATGGGTTGGTCGAGGTCCACCAATGGACGGCAAAGTCTCCGGTGATAAATTGGCCGGTCACACACAGATTTCGGCCCAGGTTCGGCACGCCGTTCATCACACCCTCGAATCCGCGATCGGGCATTCAGTTGCCGGCACATTCTTCAACGGGCTGATGATCGTGCTGGCGGTCGTCAACGTGCTTGCATGCGTGGCGTTATCGGTACCTGAGATCAGAGCCAGCTACGGAAGATTCATTCGGTTCATCGACTTAATCTCGGCGGTAATTTTTGCCGTTGAGTATGTTTTGCGCATCTGGTCGAGCAGAGAGCTACCGTTCTTTTCGCAGATGTCCCCATGCCGGGCGCGGCTCCGGTATGCGATGCGCCCGATGCAGATCGTGGATCTGTTGGCGTTTGTGCCGGCGTTCGTTGGGTTGCTCACCGGTCTCGATCTATGGGCCGCGATGATGCTGAGATTTTTGAAAGTGGCCCGATATAGCCAAGCGTTGCATACTCTTGGTCGCGTGATCGCGGCCGAACGCAGTGCCTTGTTTGGCGCCTTGGTTATCATGACGGGCTTGGTCATGTTGGCGGCGACCGGCATGTACTTTATCGAGCGGCAGGCCCAACCGGGTGCCTTCGGCAGCATTCCAGCCGCCGCGTGGTGGGCCGTCATCACTTTGGCGACGGTGGGTTACGGCGATGCAGTGCCGGTGACTGCGGCCGGAAAATTGTTTGCGAGTTTGGTGATGATTGCCGGATTGGCAGCCTTCGCTTTGCCATTTGGTATCATAGCAACTGGTTTCGGCCGTGAAGCGACCCGGCGCGATTTCATGGTTTCATGGTTGCTGCTGGCGCGGGTGCCGTTGTTTACCGGATTGGACGCGGCCGGGGTTGGCCAGATCATCACACTTCTCTATTCGCGGACCTACGATGCCGGCGACGTTATTGTCAGGCGAGGCATGCCGGGCGACAACATGTACTTCCTGGTGTCCGGCGAAGTCGTCGTCGAAGCGGAAGCAGGCGAGATCATTCTGAAAGAAGGCGAATTCTTCGGAGAGATGGCACTGCTCGAGCAAAGAGAGCGGTCGAGTACGGTCAGAGCCCGAACTCGTGTGCGGGCGCTGGTGCTCGATCGCGAAGATCTCGAACGTCTCGGGCGCAAGCATCCGCTCATCATGCAGCGGATCCGCGAAACGGCGGCAGCACGACGGCAGGTCAATCGCCCGGCAAGCGCTTGATTTCATCCAGCGTGAATTACCGCTCAGGCGTTGTGACCCAATCTGCGAGCGACGGCTGGCCAGCGCCGTGCGCACCAACCCCCAAGCTTGCGTTTTATGCGTGACTTGATGGGGGCGAGTGCCCATCGCTCGACTTGGTCGCCCGCAATTTTGCAGGCGAAAATTGCGCCCATGGCTCGACTGAGTTCGGTCCAGGAGAGGCGGGGGTACCAAACCACAAGATCCATGAGGTCGAAATCGAGCATGAATTTATCGATCAGCATCGAGGTAGGGATCGAGGGCAAAAGGTCGATAGGGATGAGAAAGGGCATGGGTGCGATCCGGGCCAATTGAGTTGCGATGGCTTGGAGGATCGGGTGGTGCGCGGCATGCGGAAGCGTGCACTTCAACGGAGACAATGCGTTTGGAATGGCGTGTGTATCATCAACTCGAATTGCAATGCTTTGCAGCGGCCGTCGTCGAAGCGAATGCTCTGTTCACCAATCGTCAACCTTGAAAGATAATTAATATGACATGATTTCAATGCTATACCGCCGTTTGATCACATCAAATGCAAAGAAATCTGATGCAATGAATCAAATGCAATTTGATGTCATGCAAAACTCCTGGCACAATTCGAATGGCGGCTTAGGAAAAAAATCGAATGCTTTGGCGTACAGAAGGCGTTGCATCGCAAGGACTTGATGAAATGGATGGCGATAGCGGTCCGATCGATTTTTCCTCCGAGCTGGGCGCCAAGTTCCAGACCGCCATTCTGCTGCCGCTGATGAGCCGCGCCGTAATTGCGCCCGACGAGGTGCACGCGTTCATCGAGATGATCCGCGACAAGCTCGATGCGCTGGCCTCCCTTCTGCCGAGCGGAAATGCGACCGCTACCGGATACCCTGGCAACTCAGCCGTGCTTGCTGCCTCGATCCCCGGCGCTGGTGTGCAATCGGTGCCTGTTGCCGACCCCGACGACATCGGCCGCAATCAGCGTAGCCGCGTGCGAGAGATGGTACTGCTCGAGACGCTCGAGTCGGAACATCACGCGTTGCCATTGCAGCAACTCACAAGAGCGCTCAAGAGTGCCAACTTCGACGACACGTCGTCGGCGATCGTCTCGCAGTTGCATCGGTTGAAGAGGGTCGGCGTGATCGACCAGCCGGCCAATGGCATGTATGCGATTACCGAAGCGGGTCTCGTGCATTTGCGATTGCTGCGGAAGAACTTCGGGCCGCTGATCCGTCGCTGATTGCTTCGATGCGGCCGCACGATCTACTATCCAATCTCCGCCGCATTCGGCTTCGATAACGAAGGCGTCGAATCATGGGATGCTCCGGCCTCGGCCTGAAGTCCCACGCTGGATGAGGATGATACGATGTGCCGTTGGATCGCCTATGCCGGTGAACCTGTGTTCGTCGAAGATTTCGTCTGTGTGCCGTGTCAGTCGCTCATCGCGCAAAGTATTCGCTGTCGCGAAGCGCACTCCGAAATGAACGCCGATGGTTTTGGCCTCGGTTGGTACGGCGAACGGTCGACCCCCGGCGTATTCCGCGACATTCGCCCGGCGTGGAGCGATGAAAATCTGAAGAGCCTGGCGCATCAAATTCGCGCGCCGCTATACTTCGCCCATGTTCGCGCCTCGACCGGGTCTGCGACGACACGCGCAAACTGCCACCCCTTCAGTCACGGCCGGCATCTGTTCATGCACAATGGTCAAATTGGCGGTTTCGACAAGTTGCGGCGCCGCATCGACAGTATGATCCCAGACAACTTGTACGAAGCGCGCTCCGGCACGACGGATAGCGAAGCACTATTTCTTCTGATGCTTGGCGATGGGCTCGCGGAAGATCCAAAAGGCGCTTGCGACCGCGTGATTGCGACAATTGCCCGACTGCAAGACGAGGCCGCCATTGTCGAGCCGTTCCGGTTTACCGCGGCGTGGAGTGATGGCTCGAAGATCCATGCAGTGCGGTATGGTAGCGACATGCAGCCTCCGTCGCTCTACACCAAGACGTTGGACGACGGATCGGGTACGCTCGTTGTATCGGAGCCGCTCGACGGCTTGCGTGATGGCTGGCAGGCGGTGCCGCAGCAGAGTTTCGTCACCGTGACAAAAGGCAATGTGCACGTGGAACCGCTGGCCGTAGTTTCGTCGCTAGCCAAGGTCGCTTGAGCTACAACAT
>JANLPY010000688.1:0-2205 GCA_031367505.1 Hyphomicrobiaceae bacterium
GCGGCGCAGGTGTTCAGTACGCTGATGGGCGACGTGGTGGAGCCTCGGCGCGATTTTATTGTCGGGAATGCGTTGAAGGTCGCGAATTTGGACGTTTGAAATTAAAATCGTTCCATCATGAAATTGGACGGAACTGTAGGAACATGCCCCCGAGAAATCGCCAGTCACAGGATATCCAGGTAGTATTCCAAGGCGGGGGAGCCAAACTGTCGGCTCTTCTTGCGGCCGCGGCGGCAGTTCAAGAGATGCAGAACGAGGGCCTGGTCAATGTCACCCGCGTGTCCGGGACCTCCGCCGGGGCCATAGCGGCCGCCATACTTGCAACCGGTCTGCCGATTGGCGACTTTCGCAATCGCCTTCGTGATCGGGGTGAGCGCTATCTAAGCTATATCGGGGCTGATCACGGCAAGTTTCGAATCGGCCTCGCGCTTGTCCGTGGGCAACCGTTTCTTAGCGAGGCTGGTTTCCGAAAATTCCTGTGGGATCTTTTCGACCATGATAGCGTGAAGATTGAAAATTTCGAGCAGCTCGTTATTCCTTTGACCGTGGTAGCCTCCGATATTCGTAACGGTCGGCGCGTTACCTACCAGAGGGGAAGCGGCACGCCCTTGATCGATGCGCTGGTCGACTCTGCCGCTCTGCCGTTGGTGTTTCGCGGCGGTGCCAGCGGTCAGCACATCGTCGACGGCGGATTGTGCGAAAATCTTCCTGTCATCGAGATGGACGACAGTCCCACCAGCGGCAAGGTCGTGGCAATTTCGTTCGCCCGCATGGCGGTCCCCGAGACGCCGTCAAACACCGTAAGCATGGTGTTGGCGCTGTTGAACACGGCGATTGCCAACTCGGTCAACCGCGCCGTCGCCAGTCTTCCAAAGGGACGTGTGTTGTTCCTCAAGAGCGATATCGATCTATTGGAATTTCGTACGGCCTTGACCGACGGATTAGGACGAACACTGTGGAACGGGCATATGCAGGAAACCCGCGAGTGGCTGGAGAATATCGTTAAGGAAAACACTCCGCCGAGCAGTCAGGCCATCGTCGGCAGCGTCGAGACGTCGCGGGCACCTAGCGATGTGATGGAGCGCCTCTCCCGAGTTTACGAGGCGCAACACCATGCGACGCAGGTCGAACTGCACAGCATGTCGCTCCAGGTAACGGCCTTCTGTCTCCTCGATCGCAGCGATCCGCGCGCCTCACGACCGGACAAGGTGCATCAGGTTATCCATTTGACCCCCCTGGCGGAGCCGCTTGCTTGTTACCGTCTTGCTTTATCATCAAATGGGCCGGGCGCGATTGAAGGGCTAACCGATTGGCGCACGACTGATCGGTCGAATGTAGAGGTCGAAACCATCCCGATTCCGATCGTCGTCCCCGAGTCGTTGCCGCGCCGCTCGGGGGAATCTGCTCATTGTGTGTTGCTGTTCTTCAATACCCCGTTACGGCCGAACGACGGCCGAGCGCCGTACCGGATCGTGCAGCAGGATGAGAACCAGCATGCGATGATCGGACTGCGCGACAAAGGGAGCGACCATCTCAGCCTGACTTGCAGCCGTGGCGACGTAGCGGTCGCGGAACTCGTGATCGAACTGCCTCACGTCTATCGACAGGTGGAATTTGTATCCATGGAAGGAAGCCCTCCTGGTCGGATGATGACACAGCTCGAGTTGGATAAATACGGGCCTCCCGAGACTGGCTTTCATCTGAAAGGGTGGCGTGGCGAAGGCATCAAACGAGATCAGAAATTCGGTGCCGTCCTGAGGCTGCCGGCGCCCTAGAGTTTTCGGCCGGGGGCCTTGAGAGAGGAGGGCGCGCGGTACATGTATATCGACATCGGGCCGGGTCGAGTTTTCGCCGACAATTCGATGTAGCCATGGCCCCAGATTCGATCTATGATGGCTCTAGTGTCCCGTTCCGAGTGTTCAGGATTGGCTCGTGACGAGTCCTTTGAGCGTTGTGGGCCGCAGACTAAGGAGACGACTATGCCAATTGATCGCGTTATCTGACCGCAACTCCATGGTTGCTGGTGCCTATTGGGCGTACCGCCTGTGTTGCACGTACAGCAATCGCCCCAGTTTCAGTGCCTCGCGTGACCTGGGACCATGGAATATTTATCGAGACAGAAACACCGCACCATGAACCCCAACCCCATGCGTGCCGCCCTCGAACGCGGCGAGCCCCAAATCGGCACCTGGCTTACCATGGTGC
>JANLPY010000741.1:0-3657 GCA_031367505.1 Hyphomicrobiaceae bacterium
TTCAACGGCGTGGCGACCAAATACCTGCCGATCTATCTCGGCTGGCACCGCACCAACGATCGCGAAGGCCACACGCTCACCGCGAGCCGCATGCTCGCCGCAGCCTGGGGTTAGCCTCCAACATCAATCCCAAACAGCGCCATCTTTTATTCAGGGGATTTGCCGAGAGCGCATCCAAGCATCTCGGTCAAGCCGTCGTGGTCGACAATCGGGGCGGGGCAAGCGGAACGCTCGGAGCGTCAGCCCTGGCGACGTCCGCAAAGCCGGATGGCTATACCATCGGGCAACTGCCGATTACGGTCTATCGCGTGCCCTACATGCAAAAGGCACCGTTTGATCCGGCGACAGACTTCACACACATTATTCTCGTTGCCGGTTACAGCCTCGGTGCCGTGGTTCGGTCTGATGGCCCATTCAAAAAATGGCAGGACGTGATCGACTACGCCAGGGCCAATCCCGGCAAATTGACCTACACCACAATCGGCCCCGCGACGACCAACGCGATCGCGATGGAGTTGGCTGCCTCGCATTCTGGCGTCACGTTCACGCATATTCCGGGCAAGGGCGGCGGTGAGGGCATCGCGGCTGTTCTCGGCGGGCACATCATGATGATGGTGGAAAGCCCAGCTTGGGCACCGCTCGTCGCCACGGGGGATTTCCGTCTGCTTGTAATGCTCGGTGCCGAGCGCAGCAAGAAGTGGCCCGAAGTCCCAACTCTGAGAGAGGTCGGCTACCCCTGGGCTTTCGACAGCCCGACAGGGCTTGTCGGCCCCAAAGGCATGGACCCGGCGATCGTCAAGAAACTGCATGACGCCTTCAGGAAGGCATACGACGACCCGAAGGTCATCGACCTCTACGAAAAATACGACTTCGCCCGGCGCTATTTGAATTCTGAAGACTATGCCGCCTTCGGCCCGAAGTTGGCCGCCAGCGAGAAAGCAACGCTGCAGAAGCTGGGCCTTGCAAAAAAAGACTGACGTCGATCTGCTCCGTGAGCTCGTTCGCGCAGTCCCCTCCATCAAGCCTCGTCACGAAGGTTTGTCTGCAATGACCACGGCAGCACCATCTCAATGAATCGATGCAATCGTTCACCTTCATCAGGGAAGTGCGCAATGCAAATTTGTTTCCAATTGATCAGCTTTGCGGTCGCCGTCGCACTCGGCGCAAGTGTTGCCGCTGCCGAAACTCCGAAGCGCGGTGGCATTCTCAACTTCGCAGTCGTGGCCGAGCCGCCGAACTACGACTGCCACGCCTCGCAGACGTTCGCGCTGCTGCATCCCATCAGCCCGATGTACTCCTATCTTGTAAAGTACGACAGCAGTCAGGGTGGAAAAATCATCGGCGATCTCGCCAAGAGTTGGACGATATCGACGGATGGACTGAAATACACATTCAAGCTGCATGATGGTGTCAAGTTTCATGATGGCTCGCCCCTTACTTCGGCGGACGTGAAGGCGACGTTTGAGCGGATAGCCAACCCACCACCGGGTGTGGTGTCGCTGCGCAAGTCGACCATGGCGGACGTCGCAAATATTGATGTCCCCGATGCGACCTCAATCGTCTTCAATCTCAAGACTGTGAACGCCTCGATGCTCGACAACCTGGCATCTCCGTTCAACTGCGTGTTCAGCGCTGCCAAATTGAAGATCGATCCAAAGTTTCCGGAGAAAACTGTCCTCGGCTCGGGCGCGTTCCAGTTCGTCGAATACGCGCGTGGTTCGCATCTGATAACGAAGCGCTTCGACGGTTATTTTCGCAAAGGCTTGCCGTATCTGGACGGCTACAAGGTCTTGTTCGTCAAATCGAGCGCCGTCGTGCCCGGAATGCTCGGTGGCCAGTTCGATGTCGAATTCCGAGGCCGCACTCCCAGCGAACGCGATCAGCTTTTGAACTCCCCCGAGAAGGACAAATGGGTCTTGCACGAGGGCCCCTGGGCCACGGTCGACATCGTCATTTTTAATACGACACAGAAGCCGTTCGACGATCCCCGCGTGCGGCGGGCGCTTTCGCTGGCCATCGATCGCTGGGGTGGCAACGAGGCCTTATCCAAGATCACGTTCGTCAAGGCCACAGGCGGTTTCCTCCGGCCAGGATTTGAGTATGCATTGCCGGAAGCGGAGCTCCTGAAAATCCCCGGCTACGATCGCGATATCGAAAAATCGCGAGCCGAGGCGCGCCGACTGCTCAAGGAAGCCGGCGTCGCAGATCTTAAAATCAAGTTGCACAATCGGACGGTCGCTGAGCCGTATACGCCGATCGGCATTTTCTTGATCGATCAGTGGAAGCGGATCGGCGTGACTGTCGAGCACTCCCAGGTTGAGACCAGCCCCTATTTCGCGAGCCTCGTCGATGGCAAGTTCGACGTCGCGCTCTATCCAGTCACGGTGCCTGCCGACGAGATAACCGCACAGCACCAGTCATATCTCACCAATACGAAAGCACCGATCAGCTACTCGCGGCATACCGACACGAAGCTCGACGATCTCTGGGTGCAGCAAAGCGGCACTCTCGATCCTGTCAAGCGCAAGGCTCTGGTGCACGAGTTCGAGCGGCACCTTCTGACGCAGAACTATTCGCTTTCGATCAATTGGTGGCAGCGCATCATCGTTCATCACAAGAAGGTTAAGGGATGGCATTTTTCGCCGAGCCATTTCCAGGGCCAGGATCTGATCGAGGTATGGCTCGACAATTGACCGGCATTGATATCGCGAATGAACCGTCAGAGTGAACAGACGACGAAGGACAACAACAAAAGTTTGTAAACCGAAAGGGAGATCGCCTATGTCGCTTCTGCGTTGGTGGACGAGTGTGCTCGTGGTTCTGATTGCGTCGAATGCAAGGGCAATAGCGCAGGGCGCATCTGATTGGCCGAACAAGACCGTGCGCATCATCGTCAATTTCGGGCCGGGCGGGTCGACCGACAACGCCATGCGTCCGTTTGCCGAGCGCCTGTCGCAGGCGCTCGGACAGCAATTTGTGATCGAAAACCGGGGTGGTGCCTCCGGCGCGGTCGGCATCGAGGGCGCGGTTAAATCTGCGCCTGATGGATATACCTTCGTCGCAACGCCGGCACTGACCGTGGTGATCGTACCGCATCTGCGCAAGACGGCTTACGACCCTTTCAAGGATCTGATGCCAGTTTCGGCCTTCACCGAGGGCACGCTGCTGATCGCTGTGCGTCCCTCCATTCCAGCAAACACCGTGCAAGAGCTTGTTGCGCACGCCAAGCAGAATCCGGGCAAGCTCAGCTGGGGCACGGCGGGCATCGGCTCGATGGGCCACATCACGTCAGAGATCTTCAAGCAGGAGACGGGCACTGACATCCTGCACGTGCCCTACCGCGGCGGTGGCGAGTCGCTCGCGGATTTCCTCGCCGGTATTCACCAGATCCACGTCGATCCGAATACGTTTCCGCACATCGCGGCCGGGAAGGCGAAGCTGCTTGCCGTGATCGACCGGCGGCGGCATCCGGACTATCCGAACGTGCCAATGCTGAAGGAGATCTATCCGGAGATCGATTTCATTGGCTGGTTCGGTATTTTTGCACCCGCTGGCACGCCCGAGCCAATCGTGCGCAAGTTCAATGCGGAGCTGAACAAGATCGCGGCCCAGCCGGACTTGAAGCCGTTGCTCGCCAAGCTTGCATTGTCGGCGTAT
>JANLPY010000751.1:0-6518 GCA_031367505.1 Hyphomicrobiaceae bacterium
CGCCATATGTCGGCGGCGACACCGCCGATGGCCTCTTCCCCGTCCCGCTGCCCATCTCCCGCTCCGTTGCTCATCGCTGCAACAGCGCAGTCTGCCCAAAGTCGGCCGCCAACGTCAGAAGTCGTTCATGGGGCGCTTACAGAGCAACAGCGGGACCTGCGAACGTAGTCGGCTTGTTCGCATGGCGGAGGTCGAGCAGCGCGTTCTGGTCTCACTTGAGCGGGACGTGCTCACAGAGAGACTGTTCACCTTAGCGGTGAACGCCTACCGCGAGGAATTCGCGCGCGCCCAAGGGGATCGTGGCGCAATGCATGCGCGCCTCGAAGGTGAACTGATAGATGTTCAGAAGAAATTCGATCGGCTGCTGAGGCTTGTGGAGGAGGGGCATGCCGATCCGGCAGTTGCCGGACCCCGGTTGAACGAGTTGGCGACGAAGAAGCGGGCTATCGCTGGTGAGCTAGCTTTGCGTCCGGATGACGCACCCACTGTGCCAGCAGGCAACAGTGCCGAAAGTTACCGGAAGCTGGTGGAGGGCCTGAGGCTGAAGACGCTCGGGGGCGAAGCGGACGAGCAGGAAGCAGCGGGTTTGGTGCGCGGGTTGGTCCGGCGCGTCGTAGTGATGCCCAGAGAAGACGATGAACCTCAAGGCATTGAAGTTGAAGCAGGATCATCCCCAATTGGGGTGAATACTGATCGTGACTGTAATGTTGGTTGCGGGGGCATGCAACGGACGATATCGGACGGTTCTTGGCCCTCTTCGTTCTTCAACAAGACCGCAAGCGTACCTTCGACCTCGATTGCGAGCGGTTGAGGCGCGGGCGTCGAGCGCACCACGATCCGGCAGATCAACGCGCGAACCAGCGCAACTGCTTCGAGTTCGCCGGTCTTGCCGTTGGCCAAGGCTGTGTGGATCTCCGCCACCTTGGCCGCATATCTCGCAGCGGCGTTGGGGAAGATCTCGATCACCTTGCTGCTCGGCTCATTCGAAACAGCCTCTTCCAGAGTGCGGCGTTCCGCAGCAAGTTCATTCAACCGTGGACCGGCAATAGCGGGTTCCGCATGACCGTCCTCCACCATCTTCAACATGCGATTGATCTTGCGAACAACCTCGGCAAGATCGGCTTGGGCACGACCCTGCGATTTGCGGCGTTGCTCGCCGAGGCGCATGCGCTCCTGGCGATAGGCTTCGATCGAAGCAGCCACGACATCGGAGGCAAGCAGGTTCTGGCGCAACGCGCCCAGCACCCGCTCTTCGATCTCGGCCATCAACACGGTCCGCGACTGACTGCAGATGCCGCTGTTCACGCGACCCGAGCATCGTAGATAGTCGTGCGTTGCGATGATGTAGCGCGATCCACAGGACCCGCAATAAACGAGCCCCGACAACGGACGCTTCGGGCGACGCTGTTGATAGAGGTGCGGCCCGCCTCGTTCGGCGCGCCGCTGCTGGACAGCGTTCCAAATCCCATCGTCTATCAGGCGCAAATGATCGACGGTCTGGCGCTGCCATTCACTTTCTGGATTTTCGCGCGCAACGCGCTTGCCGGATTCCGGATCTTTGATGAAGCGCTGGCGATTGTAGACGATCGTGCCGCGATAAAGCTCGTTGTTCAAAATGCCGTTGCGGCGCTTCGCCGACCCCAGCAAAGCTGAAGAATTCCACTTGCCTCCCGACGGCCCCGGCACATTCTCGCGGTTTAGTTCCCGCACGATGGCGAGTGGCCCCTTGCCGCCCGCGTACTCTTTGAAAATGCGACGGACGATTTCAGCTTCTGCACTATTGATGGTGCGCTGGCCCCGCTCCTCGCCGCGCACCACATCATATCCAAAGCTCTTGCCGCCGGGGATGCGTCCCGCCTTCACGCGACCCACTTGGCCGCGACGGGTCTTTTGAGCGAGGTCCTTCAAAAACAGCGCCGACATCGTGCCCTTGAGCCCGACATGGATTTCCGACACGGCACCCTCGGCCAGCGTCTCGATCCGCACGCCATTGAACGTCAGCTTCTCGTAGAGCGCCGCGATATCGGCCTGACTGCGCGACAGTCGATCAAGACTTTCGGTAACCAAGCATTCAAACCGGTTGGCAACTGCGTCGGCGAGCAGCTTTTGCAGTCCCGGCCGGTTGAGGGTAGACGCTCCTGAGATCGCGGCATCCTGATAGACAGTCGAGACCTGCAGGCCGCGAGCCTCGGCGTATTTCCGCGCGAGTGCTACCTGATCGGTGATCGATCGCGCGTCCTGCAATTCACTCGAAAAACGCGCGTAGATGGCAGTGCGCATGACAAGGACTTCCCTACTCGCGCTTCACGATCGGCCCGACATTTTCGGGCGCATCATCCTCCCTGGCCGCAAGGCGCGCAAGTGCGCACGCCAGCTGGAGGATAACCTGATGGGCATCGACGCCGACGGCCGGCTCGCACGAGATCTCAAGCGTCTCTGCCACCGCATCGCGGCTCAGGATCTCTGACGATGAGCTGGTTTGCGGCATACCACGCTTCCCGATGAATTTCGAGAACCGTAACGCCGGTCGCCAGACATCAAACAGTCTGCGAGGAGCATGCAACGCCGTGTGATCGCGCCGCCGTTCTCGCCAAGTAACGGACGGTACCGCGTCGCGTCATCATTTGCCGGTCTGCTCAGTGAAATGAAACGGTTCGTCGACCTCGATGCCGAAATAGCGAATGGTGCATTGCTCTTTTAATGCCATCAGACATCCACGTCCTGGTCGATCCATGTCTTGATGGCGACATCGACCGGCGTGTGCAAATCGACGTCCTGTTCGAGCGACCGCAACGTCATGATGAGCGTGTAATGGGCTTTGCTGTTGTAACGCTTTTTTAGTGCACGTGTCTTCCACCAGCCGCTGACGGGATAAACCGCCAGCGTTCGACGTGCTGCAAGGTCGACGCCGGGGCCTTGCCAGACATCGCAATGCAACGAGCCCGCGGCCTTGTAGTTGCGTGAATTCGATCCGAAGCGCCAACGGTCGTCAGGTTCGTTGCCAACGCTGATCGCCTCGTCATCGTTGTCGTCGACTGCATCTTCACTTGTGATTTCGTCGGCTTCATCTGCAGCGGCCAAGCCGTTGATGCGCGAGAGGAACATGGCCTCGTTTTCGAGTCGACCTTGCAAGTCGAAGCGCAGGCCATGGGACCGATAGAGTGCCGGTGTCTTCGGTGCGAACTGTCCGGGGCTAGGTTCAATGAAGTAGGACAAAGTGACCTTCAACTCGACGCGCTTCTCCCCCAGCGTTTCCAACTCCTCGACAGGCCAAGGCAACCGATAGAGGTGCAAGTGATGGAACTTGGCCGTACCATCGTTGATGGGCGAACCTCGCGCACCGACTTTGGTCGGCATTCGAAACGGCTGAATGGTGGCTTGTGAAATGATAGCAAGGTCGCTTCGGGCGGACTGAAGGGCACGGTCGAGATTCGGCACGCCGTAGCCGAACTCACGCGCAAGCAGTAGAGCCTTTCTCTTGCCCTTGTTCGTCTTGAACCGATCCTGCATGCGCGGAGTCCACTCCGCCGAGTGGACCATCAATGCTCGAACGGTTTCCGGCCAACACGTGGCGTCCTCCGCCATCAAGATGGCGGCCATCCGGGTAGCTTGCGCAGTGGCCGGGCTCGTCGCCCAGGTCGTGGTCAGCGGATCGCGGATGTGATCCCGGTTCGTCGTCAACAGCGACAGCGAGTCTAGCCCCGAGTCATATTGTGTCGCTGTCGGCGCAAACGCTCGATTGCCGGCTTCGAACACAAGGTCCGGTTTGATCGGAGCATCCACCCAAGCCACGGAGTTGCGACTATAAGGGCTGTGGTCGCCGACCTCAGCGGCCGCTGTTCGATCAAGATAGAGCGGGTCAGAAATCGTGTCGCGGTCCGTGAAACCGCCGATGGTCAAAGGATTCCACGCTTGCGCCGGGTCCTCGATGGGAAAGCGGGTCAGGTCCATTGTGTCGACGATCAAGGCTTCGTCCGGTACGTTTCCGGCGGAGATCATAATCAGGCGTCGGGGAGAGTTGCCGTCATCTCCATTCATGACGCCGGCCGCCGCCTGATCCATGGCGGCGCTCCAACTGGTCGGGAAGGCTCCCGAAAGCCCCTTGTTTGTGACAGCCATACAAATTGCCCGTTTCCGGTCGGGCGCTTCACTCTCGGGCAAGCTGATCGCCGACTGCGTCACATAGCCGAGGTTGGCGGGCTCGTTCGGCGGAAATTTGTCTGGCGGCAAGAGCTTCACGGACTCCAGGCGATGGCTGAGAATGATCTGGCGCTGATCCCCGACTGGATAGGTAAGATCGCCAAGTAGAGCCATGCCAGCCATTTCTGTTCCGTGACCATCATGGTCGTCACGACCCCACGCATCGTCGACCGACTGGCAATCCGCAGGATTGAGTGATGCCGCCAGAAGCGGGTGCGCCCGCGCGACGCCTGTGTCGAGCAGACACGCAGCCGGAGCATTATCAGGCGGTGGCGTTATTCGAGCGACGAGATCGTCGAGGATTGGGATCTGATAGGCTCTAAGATCATGGGCATACACATGGGGGGTATCGGATGCATGGCGCAGTTCGGCGATGGCATCGGAATTAGCCAGCAATTTCTCGATATCCTCGCGGGTACCATAGACGGGCACCACCTCGAAATCAGGAAACAACAAGCGCTGCTCGCTGACCCGGAGCTTCAGGCGTGCTGCTGGCTGGACTAGGTGTTTGGCGGTTTTCGGCCAGCACCAACATTCCCACCAGATTCGCTGACCTGCTTCAGGCGCCGCCCGAAGGTCCATCCATAGCGAGTCGACGGTCCACGGCGCGATGCGTTCGATCTGATTCAGTCGCTTGGTTGATGCTGTCGTCGACGTGCCGGCAGTGTACTCGGCAATCGCATCGGATAGCACTGTTTCGCCGTCGCCTGTGACGAACAGAGTTCCTACCTGAGTTCCGTTCGGATCACGCCGGACGGCGCCGATGCGAACACCCGTCCACCCTTTATCGGGAAGCAAAGTATCGACGCCAGAAACAACCTCGAAGTATGCGTTCGGCTTACCTACAGCGATGTTGGGGTCACGCAGTTGCTTCACGCCTTGGGCGGCGACTAGGGCGAGCCCAAGCCCAGTGGACAGCTTTCCGCCGTGCGAGAACCTCTCGGGTCCTTCTGGGACGCGCGGGAAATTCTTTGGTTTGGGCTGTTGATAGTCCAGCGCCTTGGCAAAGCGGTCGATGCGAAGATGAGGCAGGGAATAGTCACGGGGAAAACTGATAGGCTTCTTGGCCATGGCACAGATACTTTCTCGGAGATATGAAGACGCGACGGGAACACGAAAGTTTCGGGCCGTCGCTAAGCTTCACGCTTCCCGGAGAGTGCCGTTTTGGCTTGCTGGCGCTCGGATAGCGCCGAGACGAGTTCGGCGGACTTTGCGCTGGTTCCACCGGCCATGATCGAGCGTTTGATCACATCATCGACCGCGCGAGCGATTTCCGCATGGCTGAGGCCTTCGCTCGCGGGCAGGATTTTGGCCCACTGCACCTGTTTCGGCCTAAAGGTGCCGAGGTGGCGCTCAATGACCCGCTCTGCGGCCTTCCGGTCCGGCATGGCGTAGATGATCACGTCGTCGAAGCGTCGCGCAAGTGCGTGGTCGAGCAGTTCAGGGTGGTTCGTTGCGGCAATGATTACGCTATCGGTACTGTTCGCTTCCTCCATGAATTGCAGGAAGGAGTTCAGGAGGCGCCTCATTTCACCGACGTCGTTGTCGGCACCCCGATGTCCGCCGATGGCATCGAACTCGTCGAACAAGAATACACCACGCGCTGCTGCCACGTGGTCAAAAATCAAACGCAACTTACTCTGTGTCTCGCCCAGATAGCGGGTCATCAGGGCGTCGAGGCGTATTGAGAACAATGGCAGATGTAGCTCTCCGGCCAGTGCTGCCGCCGTCATCGTCTTGCCAGACCCAGGGGGACCCGCCAACAATATCCGGCTACTGGGGACCTTGTTGTGCTGGCGGAGGAGATCCCGTTGCGCTTGCTGCTGCAACAAGTCGTTGAGCCGTTTGACAGTCGAAGGTTCCAGTACCATCTGTGCAAGTTGCAGCTTGGGGTACTGAACCGACAAGAGTGTTTGCAGTTCGCCCTTCGGGCGGGCAATCGGTATCGCGCCTTCGACAGGCTTCGCGGAAACCTGCCGAGCCTCGTTTCGCGCGGTCTGCACCAAGCGGCGAAGCTGATCGGCAGTATCCTTGCGGCCCGAACGTGCCTCCCCGGCAGCTACTTGCAGGGCGATGGACAGGAATTGCTCCTGATCCCCCTGCACATGGCTACTGAGCAGTGCGATGATCTGTTGGGCGGTTGCCATCCTGGAGACGCGATTTTTCCGGTTGAGTCGTGAGCTTGAACTATAGGTGATCCTGGCCTGAATGGCGACTGAATGATTGCCACTGGCGTCAGGCCTCGTTTAGGGCCTTGGAGCTGCTGCCTAAGATGCTGTGGACACCGTTGCCGCCCCAGACTGGAGGCGAGTACAGCG
>JANLPY010000795.1:0-33443 GCA_031367505.1 Hyphomicrobiaceae bacterium
TCCGCCGGGCGAACCCACACCTCTTCGCGCATTGGCCACTATGCCATGGCAACGGCCGGACATCGGGAGCCGTGTGAATCGAGAGGTTCACGCACGGTTCTAGGAGCGCCTGGGGGTGAAAGTCCCCTGGGCGACTCGACAAGTCCAGTTGGGCAACTGATCGAACCCAAAATGCTCAGGCGGGCGGCGACTGGCGCCTGATGGCATAGAGGTGGTCGACCGGTCCATGACCGGAACCCACGCCGAGCTGATCGCCCGCTTGCAAAGCGTACCACACGTAGGTCTTCGCCCGCCCAACTGCATCTTCGAGCCTTGCTCCGCCCGCTAGCAGTGCCGCAATTGCTGCCGAAAGCGTGCAGCCGGTCCCGTGCGTCGATGACGTGGCAACGCGGGGCCGAACGAAGCGCGTCACGGTGCCATCCGCCTGGACCAGGATATCGAGTGCCTCCAATCCCTCGCCGTGCCCTCCCTTCAGAAGAACGGCCGAACAGCGAAGGGCCAACAATGCAATCGCCTGGTTTATCATTTCCTGTTCGGATGTCGCCGGAGCACAGTTCAGCAGTTGTGCCGCTTCCGGCAAATTCGGAGTGACGACCAACGCACGTGGGATCAAGCGTTGACGAACGGCGTTAATGGCGGCCGGATCGAGAAGACTGTCACCGCTGGTTGCGACCATGACAGGATCGACAATCAACGGTATCGAGGGGCATGCCTCCAGCCGTCTCGTCACAGCCTCGACGATGTCACTGGTTGCAAGCATGCCGGTCTTGATGGTCGCGACGTCGAGATCGGACAAAACGGCATCCATTTGGGCGACGACGAAAGCCGGCGGAATAAGGTGCACCCCGTGAACCCCGCGGGTATTCTGTGCCGTCAGCGCCGTCAGCACCGAGGCACCATAAACGCCGAACGCTGAGAATGTTTTGAGATCGGCCTGGATGCCGGCACCACCGGATGAGTCCGACCCAGCGATCGTCAGCGCTATGGGAACGCGTGAGTTCATGGCTTCAGCGGCAGGGTTTGCTTCATGATATCGCCCTGCAGCGACTTCGAGGTGAACCACTCTTCCACGACGGCCAATCCTGGGAACGTCTCCAGAGTCCATTGGGCAAGCGCTGCGATACTGAACCACGGGAAGATGTTCAGGATCGCGATACCAGTCAACACGAGGACGACACCCATGATCTTCTCGACAATGCCCAGATGCCGTTTGAAGCGCTGCATGAACGATAGGAACGGACGGATGGCGATTGCCGCCAGAATGAACGGAATACCGAGGCCGAGCGAGTAGGCGGCGAGCAACCTTGCACCGGCCCCAGCGCTGCCCTCGTTCGATGCGACGGCGAGCACCGTTGCCAGCACGGGTCCAACACACGGCGTCCAGCCGAAGGCAAACGCCAAGCCGATGATGTACGCGCCGATCAAACTCACACCCTGAATATTGGTGTGAATGCGTGCCTCTTGATAGAGGAGGGGGATGCGCAACAACCCCAGGAAATGCAGGCCGAAAAGAATAATGACGAGGCCAGCTGCGATTGACAGCTGGCTCTTGTAGATCGCGATAAAGCCGCCAAACAGCGAAGCACCGGCGCCCAGGCTCACAAATACCGTCGAGAAGCCGGCTACGAAAAACAACGAACCAAGCACGATGCGTCGATAGACGCGCGGATCGATCCCGTTGGCGACGGTTCCCTGACTGATCGTCGTGCCGCCGAGATAGCCGAGGTAGGGCGGCACCAATGGCAGCACGCAGGGCGACAAGAAGCTCGCGAGGCCCGCCAGAACAACACCCAGGTAGATATTGAGGTCGGCTAGCATGAGACGTTTACCAGTGTCCTGTCGATTCCGGCCGGCTCCAGAAAGCCAAGTCGCCCGTGACAATCAATCGAAAGAGAGCCGCGGAACGTAGGCCCGGCTTGCCTATTGAGCAAATCACCTTGCCGTCAGGCGGTCCGCGCGCCGATCGCTGCCAACGCCTTCGGGATCTCGCTCAAATGCGAAACGATAGCATCGGCTCCAAGCTCGCTCACCGGTGTGTGGGTATAACCGAAATCGACCAGGATGACCGGAACACCGGCCGCACGGGCCACTCCGTAGTCGGCGGGACTGTCGCCAATCATCACCGTGTGTTCGGGCTTAACGCCTAGCTCGAACATGTTATGAAGCAGCATCGCCGCATCTGGTTTCTTCGCCAGCCGTTCCGACGCGCCGACGACTGAACGAAAATGGTGATCGATGCGCAGCGCTTTCAGGGCGACGATCGCAACATCCTCGGCCTTGTTGGTGCAAATACCGCATGCCGCACCAACCTCGTTCAGCCCACCGAGCAGTTCCTGCGCGCCGGGAAATAGCCCCCGCCCCTGAGCCGATACGTCTTTGTAGGCCACCATGAAGGTGCGCAGAATTTCCCGCCGCGTGGCGGTATCGGCGTCAAGACTGGCCGCGACCAACGCCTTGTCGATCGCCGCCATCGCGCCGCCACCGATCAGCTTGACGACGTCCGCCGCGCTGAACTGCACCGGACTGAACGGCTGCAACGCCGTGTTTAAGGCGAGCGCGATATCAGGTGCACTATCGACGAGCGTGCCATCGAGATCGAAGACGACGGCGCGGGGCCAGGTTGCTGTCATGGATCAGCCTTTCGTCAACGCGACTACACCTGGCAGCTCGCGCCCCTCGAGCCATTCGAGAAATGCGCCACCGGCGGTCGAAACATAGGTGAAATCGTCGGTCACGCCAGCCATGTTGAGTGCGGCAACGGTGTCGCCGCCGCCCGCCACCGAGACCAGCGTTCCCGCTTTGGTCATTTTCGCTGCCGCCTTGGCAAGCGCCAACGTGCCAACGCCGAACGGCTCGATCTCGAACGCACCGAGCGGGCCATTCCAAAGCAGGGTGTGACATTGTGCGAGTACGTTGGTCAAATGTGCGACCGATTTCGGTCCCACATCGAGGATCATCGCGTCGGCTGGGCACGCCGCGATATCGACAACGGACGACGCGGCCCCTGCCTTGAACTCCCGCGCGATCACGGCATCGACCGGCAGCACGATTTCGGCGCCCCGCGCCTTGGCTGCGGCGATGATGTCCAACGCCGTCTTGGCAAAGTCCGGTTCACAGAGTGATTTGCCGACGGCGATCCCTTGCGCATGCAAGAATGTGTTGGCCATGCCGCCGCCAATGATCAGCTTATCGACCTTGGCGAGTAAATTCTCCAGCACTGGAATTTTAGTCGACACCTTGGCACCGCCGACCACCGCAACAGTCGGACGCTTCGGCTTGTCGAGCGCTGCCCGCAGCGCATTGATTTCTTCCATAAGCAGCGGTCCGGCGTACGACGGCAGAAAATGGGTGATACCCTCGGTCGAGGCATGAGCGCGATGCGCGCACGAGAATGCATCGCCAACGAATAGGTCACCAAGCGAGGCTAGTTCCTTGGCGAAGGCCGGGTCGTTCTTTTCTTCACCCTTATGGAATCGCAGGTTTTCCAGAACCGCGATGCCGCCCGGCTGCAGAACATAAACCACTTTGACGGCTGCTTCGCCGATACAGTCCGGCGCGAACGCGACGGGCTGGCCCATGAGACGCCCGAGTTCGGCAGCAATTGGTGCGAGACTGAGCGCTGGATCAATGCCCTTCGGCCGTCCGAAATGCGACAGCACGATTATCTTGGCGCCGCGCCCCGATAGATCCTTGAGGCCGGCAATGAGGCGCTCGATCCGCGTCGCATCGGTTACCCGGCCTTCGGCGACCGGAACGTTGAGATCGCATCTGACGAGCACGCGTTTGCCACGCACATCGAGGCCAGCGGTGGTCTTGAGTTTGTCGAGGTTCATCAGTTGCGTCCGTCTGGAATCGATCCGGTTGCCCGAAGGCTTGAAGGCGGGATAGCCCGGAGAGCCCATTGAACGCAAGCGCAGCCCTGCCGCAGCCTCTATCGGTTGGCCCGGGCAAGCGCGGCGCGCAGCAGCACGTTGGCACCCGGCAGCGTATCCTCCAGCGTCGTATCCTCGGCCTCGTTGTGGCTGATGCCATCCTTGCACGGCGTGAATATCATCGCCGACGGGCAAATCGTCGCCATGTGATAGCTGTCGTGCCCGGCTTCCGATTTGACGTCCATGGTGGCATGACCGAGTTCGGCGGCAGCATCGCGGATCAACCCGATTAATCCCGCATCGAACGCCATCACGCCGAAGCCCCAACGCTCGGCGATCTCGACCTTGCACTGGCCGCGCCGCGCGCAGTCGGGTAGCGCGGTTTCGAGGTCGGCAACCATGCGCTCCAACTCTTTGGTATTAGGGTGACGCAAATCGCAGAAGAGCGTCGCGCGTTCGGAGATGATGCCCGGCAAATTCGGCCACAGATCGAGACGCGCCGCGGTTGTCTTGCCCTCGGCATGCGCATAGCGCCAACCGATATCGTCGATCGCGACGGCCACGTGGGACGCTGCCACAAGCGCGTTACGCCGCAACGCCATGGCGGTCGGGCCGACGTGCGCCGTCTCGCCGGTGATCTCGATGCGCATGCCGCGCGTCGGAAAGCCGCCGGTGACGACACCGACCTTCACTCCGGTGGCATCCAGTCTCGGGCCCTGCTCGATGTGGAGTTCGAAGTAGGAATCGATCGGCCGGCCGCCAACGGGAGCTGCGCCCGCATAACCGATGCGTTCGAGTTCGTCGCCAAATCGTTTGTCGTCTTTGTCGTGCCGGTCGTTCGCCCACTCGACGGTGGCTTGGCCGGAGAACGCCAGCGAGCACATCATCGGCGGATAGAACCGCGCGCCCTCTTCGTTGGTCCAGTTGACAACCTCGATCGAGCGCTTGGTTTTCAAGCTCAGGTCGTCGAGCGTGCGCAGAACCTCAAAGCCACCGAGCACACCGAGAATGCCGTCGAACCGGCCACCGGAGGCCTGGGTGTCCAAATGGCTGCCAATGAATACCGGCGGCAATGATGGATCGGTGCCTTCGCGGCGGACGAACATATTGCCTAGTCGATCGACCGTCACACCGTAGCCCGCATCACGCGCCCAAGACGCAAACAGATCGCGCATCGCCTTGTCGTCGCCGGTCAGCGTCAGACGGCGCAATCCACCACGAGGACCGGTGCCAATTTTCGCCGACTGGGCGATCGTGTCCCACAACCGGTCACCGTTGATGGAGAGATTGCTGCGCATTGATCGCCCTGTCCGCAAATGCCACCCTTGTCAAAGCGAACTTGAAATAATTCCGCCCGCAATGCAAACGCTGGGCTCGCGGAACCAATCCGCCAAATGCGAGGACCTGCTTTCGTGGAAAAGGATCGACTGCTTGCCTTCAGCGACGGCGTGATTGCCATCATCATCACGATCATGGTGTTGGAATTAAAGGTGCCGCACGGCGCCGGTTGGGGTGATCTCGCGAAATTATTGCCGGTGTTCCTGAGCTATGCCCTGAGCTTTATCTACGTGGCGATCTACTGGAACAACCATCATCACATGATGCACACCGTCACCAAGGTGAACGGCAGTGTTCTGTGGGCCAACATGCACTTGTTGTTCTGGCTTTCGCTAATCCCGTTCGCCACCGGCTGGATGGGCGAAAACCACTTCGCTCCCCTGCCGGTCGCGGTCTACGGCGTCACGCTGCTGATGCCGGCACTCGCATACGTGATCCTGCAGACCACCATCGTGAAGTCGGAGGGCCGGGCTCGTTGCTGGCAACCGTCATCGGCAGCGACCTGAAAGGTAAACTGTCGCCGGTGCTTTATATGGCCGGCATCGCACTGGCCTTCATCAATCCGTGGATCTCCTGCGGCCTCTACGTCGCAGTAGCGCTTATGTTGCTGGTGCCGGACCGGCGGATCGAGAAGCACGTCGCATGAAGGACTATGCCGCCATTGAGGCTGCCGCGCGCGAAGCTGGGCTGGCCGTGCGCGGTGGCTTCCAAGTTGAGGACGGTGATGGCGTGCCGGAGCTTGCCGATGGTCGCGCGGCGCGAACCGTCATTCTGCTCGGCAATGTCGGCTCGTCGCTGTGGCCAGCGTTTTCGGCTTCGGCTGAATTGCACGATGGCGCCGCGCATCCGCTCGACCGCTGGACGCGGCAGGTGGCGGGGTTGGTCGCCGAACAGATGGGCGCCACAGCGCTGTTCCCGTTCGAGGGTCCGCCCTATTGGCCGTTCCAGCGTTGGGCGCAGCGCGCCGAGGCGGTGCATCCCTCGCCACTCGGCCTGCTCATCCACCCCGACCACGGCTTGTGGCACGCCTATCGCGCGGCGCTGGTGTTTGGTGAAATGATCGACGTGCCACCGCGCGACGAGCGTCCGAGCCCGTGCACCACCTGCGCCGGCAAGCCGTGTCTGTCGTCGTGTCCGGTGGGTGCGTTCAGCGGGTCCAGTTATGATGTCTTGGGGTGCGCCGCTCATGTCGCATCCGCCGCCGGCATAGACTGTAAACGCAGCGGCTGCCTCGCCCGCCGAGAGTGCCCAATCGGGATGAATACCGCCTACGTTGTCGAACAACAGCAGTTCCATATGGCGGCGTTTGTCAGGTCGCGAGAGTCGGGGGCCTCTTGGCGGCCCACCTGACCCTGCTTTGTGCCATCATTTCCGAGCCAACGGTAACTTAGGTAAGCGTTTGGCAGACTGAGGATCGACAAAGGTTATTGGTGGCGGAAGCTGCATTATTTCTGCGTGACCCGAGTGGTCTCTACGATCCTGTTCCCACGACTGGCGCTGCTTCTTCTTGAAGGCTGCGAGCAATCCTATGGCTACAATTACCAAACTACTTATTGCTGCAAAGTGAGCGAGAGGCTCACTGTAGCCTCGGATGAGTGCGAATAGTCCAATCGGAATGCCCAACAGCATTGCGGCAAACCCACTGAGCTTCGAAACCCCCTCTTTGAACTCTCGACGAACTTCTCCGAGCTCGCGAACTTCTCCGACTACGGCATCGACTGTTTTCTTGAACTCTCCTTGTATCTCCCGCTCACCCATCGAACACCTCAGTATTCCAAACTAACAATCTGCTACTAACCTCGTCTCGGCGCGCTGGACTTCCGGCTGGTGCCGCTCAGCGCATAATTCAGCATCTTATAGGCCAAGGCCGCCGCCGTGTAATCGTAGGCGTGGAAGCCTTCGATCGGGGCTAGCTCCACCAAATCCATGCCAACGACATTGCCGACTTCGCAGGCGCGACGCAGGATCGCGAGGGCGTGCAGATATTGCATGCCACCCGGCGTCGGTGTGCCAGTTGCCGGCATGATCGCGCCATCGAGACCGTCGATGTCGAAGGTAATGTAGACGGGTTTTCCCCGCAGAGGCTTGACGATTTCTTCGATGTCCCAGCGCGCCTGATCCTTGCCCCAGTGCATGTGGATACGGTGGCGGTTGGCTTCGAGAAACTCGACTTCGCCCGACGAGATCGCGCGGATCCCCACTTGCACCATCGACACCGCCGGGTTGTCGAGCACGCGGCGCATGGCGGCTGCATGCGAGTAGTGCTCGCCCAGATAGCCATCGCGCAGATCGGCATGCGCGTCGAACTGCAACACGACGAGATCGGGATAGCGTTTGGCGAAGGGCCGGATCGCGCCAGCCGTCAGCGAATGCTCGCCGCCGATGACGAACGGGAACTTACCGGCAACGAGTACTGCTTCGACCAGACATTCCAATTGGTCGAGGGCGGCTGTGACGGGGGACGCGATGACCGGCTCGGCAATCGCGGCAATGCCGTAATCCGCATAGGGCTCGCGCCACAACTCTTCGTCAAATAGTTCGAGTTGTTGGCTCGCGGCCATGATCGCGGCCGGACCTTTCGCCGTACCTGACCCGTAGCTCACCGACGCTTCCAAGCCGAACGGGATCACAACGGCTTTCGCATCCGCCGGACGATCGGCATCGCGGCGCAGTGGATCGAGGAACGACAATTCCCCAGGAAGATAATCGAGCGTGATCTTAGGTGCCGTCATTACCTCAGCCACTCCGTGCTTTTTTGTTGCTCGCACCGCCGAACACCGACGCGAAAGGATCGTCGAGCAGGATCACCTCGTCGTAGCGGCCGTAGCCGTTGAAAGGTCCAGCGATCGCGCGCCCATAAGCACCCATGTTGCCAATCTCGATGTAATCGCCCTCCCGGATACTTGATGGCAACATAAATGGTCCGGTCATGTGATCGATCGAATCACAAGTCGGTCCCCAGAACTCGAAAGGCTGCAGGGGACCGTTGTCCTCCGACGTCCGGCTGACGAGGCGTGTCGGGAACACGAACCCCAAGTGCGCGGCATCAAACAGTGCGCCGTAGCTACCATCATTGATAAATAAATCGCTGCCGCGGCGGGCATCCACGCGCACGATCAAGCTCTCGGCTTCGGCGACTAGCGCGCGGCCGGGCTCGCAAATCAATCGGCAAGCCTCGGTTACGGGCATATCATCCATGCCGGCTTTTATTGCGTCCATGAATTGCGACATCGGCGCTGGTTGACTGTCGGAATAGATCGATGGAAAGCCGCCGCCTACATCGATACCGTCGATCACGACGCCGGCTTTGACGATGAGTTTATGCACCTCGTCCATCGCCGTGACGTAGGCATCAGGTGTCGTCGTCTGCGAGCCGACATGAAAAGCAATGCCGAGTTCATCGGCCGCCTGCCGGGCTCTAACCAAAAGATTGGCCGCATCGGCTCCTGCAATGCCGAACTTGCGTTCCAACGGAATGCGGCTGTTCTTTGCTGGCACCGCCACGCGAACGAAAAGTTGGAGATCCTTTGCAGCTACGCCGTCAATGGACGTCTCCTCGACAATTTTCTCCAGCTCGTCTTCGCTATCGAGCGCAAAGCAACGCACGCCGAACTCATGATAGGCGCGGCGGATCGCGTTGCGCGACTTCACCGGGTGCATGAAGTGCAGCGAAACGCCCGGGATCGTGGCGGCATCCTCAAGTTCAGGGATCGAGGCGACATCAAATTGCTTGATGCCAGCGCCAAATAAGGCGCCCAGCAGAAAGACCGAGCTATTCGCCTTATAAGCGTAGGCAACCTCGCCTGGAAAATTCTTCAAAAACCACCGCGCGGCACGTGCGGCCGCGTGCGGACGAATGCCGAACACCGGGCGATCCGGGTGATGCGTCTCAAGATAAGCGACAGCCGATGCGTACTTTTCCATGGCATATACCTCCGCCGGTCAAGGGAAACCTGATCTCAGCCGATCAGGTGGCGCTCAAGAGTGGGGGCCGCGCTACGGAAACAGGGAACGATACCGCGATGCTTGGCTCGTCGGTCACTTAGGGCGCGTCACCCCCTCTGTAAAGAGCGATTGGGTCGTCGAGGTTAGCGCACGCTTGCTCAAGGCAACCAAATCGCCGTATTTGGCATTCCAGACCGACGGCATCGGAGATCAAATGCGCGACTATCTCGCTTCGCACGCATCGCAGAGCCTCGCGACCGGCGGATTTGTCATCGGCCTGATCCTGGGCGCCGTGGTCTTTCGCACCAATTTCTGCGCCATGGGCTCAATATCCGATATCGTATCGTTCGGCGACTACCGGCGCTTTCGCGCTTGGGTGTTGGCCGGCGTAACGGCGATCCTGGGCGCGCAATGGCTACACCACGCGGGCGTCGTCGACTTATCGAAATCCATGTACCTGGCGCCGGCCTTGAATTGGGTTGGCAATCTAATCGGCGGGGCACTGTTCGGTTTCGGCATGGTGTTCGGTGGCGGATGTGCCACTCGGAACCTGGCCCGCGTCGGCGGAGGTGATTTGCGTTCGCTCATCACTCTGCTGGTGCTCGGCATTTCAGCCTACATTGCCATGACGGGGATCCTCGGGCCGCTTCGACTGGCGCTCGAACAAGCAACAGCACTGCCGCTTGGAACCGCCACGCAAAGTCTGGCCGATTTAGGCGGCCGCCTCGTCAACGCCCGGCCCGGTGCATCAGGTCCTATTACGACCGCGGCGGTTGCTGGAATTCTCATAGCGTTCTGTTTCATGGACCCGAAGTTTCGCACATCGTGGATGCACATCGCGTCCGGCATCGGCGTGGGTTTATGCATCGTGGCCGGGTGGGCGCTCACCGGTTTGGTGTTCGACGAACTTGCAGACAAACCTATCGCGCCATTGTCGCTGACCTTCGTCCGTCCAACCGGCGAAACATTGGATTGGCTGCAGCGCTCAACCGCGCTTGGACTGCCAAGCTTCGGTGTCGCCTCGGTGTTTGGCACCATCGCGGGCGCGTTCTTGATGGCCAAGGCGAGTGGAAAATTCCGCATCACCACATTTTCCGGCAAGGATGACACGCTGCGCAATCTCGGCGGCGGCATACTCATGGGTCTGGGCGGGATCATGGCGCTCGGCTGCACCATCGGCCAAGGCATTACCGGCATTTCAACGCTGGCTTTGGGCTCATTCATTACGTTCGCCGGACTGATCGGCGGCGGTATCTTGGGTGTGCGCGCGCTCGAAAAAATACTGCTGCGAGACGTGTGATCATCGCGGCCAGCCAGCCTATTTCGACGGCGCGCCGATACGCCCAATCGCCAGTGCCTTACCTTGACTGATCATTGGCCGCTGAAGGACGCCAGACAGCTTGCGCGCAGCATAGGCTGTACGTTGGGCTGCATACACGAACGCTTCCGCGCTATCAACTGTGCCATCACCATTGCCGAAGGGTGGACTGTCGGCATGTCCGGATAGTCCAGCGACGAGGTGCCGAGTAAATAGCGACAATCCGGTCTCGACATCGTCCAAGGGACGCTGATCGCGCTCGGAGGCCGTAAACACTGTCAGATTGCGTATAGCCAGCTTCGGCAAAACGCTTACGCGCGTTTCGGGTGCATTGGGTGTCACAATCGGAGCGGAAGGATTGCTACTGAAATCGACTTCCAAGACAACGGTCACGTGGCCGGCACCGAGCCGGCTCAAGTTTTGATAAAGTGCTTCGATTGGATAACCAGTCGAGCGCTCACGCCGATGGACGGCATCGGCCGGCAAAAGGTACGCTTCGCCATCCTCACCGCTGATCGCTCCCAGAGCTGATACGTAGACGAATACCGGGCTCCCCGCACCGGCATCCTTCAGCCGATCGGCAAGCAACCCTTTGGGATTTCCGATACGCCCGAATACACCGTCGAGTTCAGAACGTGCCGGATCCTTGAGTTCGATGACGCGATTGCTGCGAAAACCCAATCGCTCGACCAACAACGCTTGCACGCTCGCACTATCCCGCTCGGCGATCGGACGTCGCGGCAAACCGTTGGCATAGCTCGAAATGCTGACGACGACGGCTATTGCGTTGTGCAACTCGCTCGGTCGAACGTCGCGCCGGAAAATGGCTCTCGTGCCGCGCAGCACATCACCCATAACGAGGCCGGTGCGGTCAGGTTTCCATTTCATCAGCCGGCGTGCATCCGGACATAACGTCAGATTACCCGCCTTCTCGATCCGCGCGATGTCGTCGAGGCCTAACTGCCCGCCAAAAGGCACACAACTCTTGCACCAGGTGAAGCCCAACCGGCGCTCGTAAGCAGCCGCGTCTTCACGGTCGAGGTCAGTTGGCAAACTCAAACAAGGCAGCTCGCATTTGGCGATATCGGGACGCGCACCGGCTGAGCGGCCTAGGATATCGCGGAGGTCTTGCGGCAAACACGCCGATTGGGGGTCGGCTATCAGAGCCGGCGGCCGCTGCACGCGTGCCGGTTCGGCGTCGGTTGGGGCCGATGGCGCAACGGGTTCCAATGTGGACGGCTTTGCAACGTGCGGCACTCGTGCGGGTGGAACGCTGGCTATCCCGAAGCCTATCCCAAAGCGATCCAACCTCCCTCCCGCCGTGCTCCAGGCCGTCCGGCATGACCGCCAAAGCACCGCGTGCAACGCCCAATCCTGGGCGACATCGTCCGCCTTGAGTTGCAGATCGTCCCGAAACTTGCGCAACGCTCGAAGTGTACCAGCGGTCAACCGGCCATTCAGACGGCCGTCGTACAAGCCCTGCTCTTTCAGGCAATACTGTAGGCGGCCCGGCCGCAAGAGTGGACGTTTGTAGATTTTTGCCATCACCGCCGGCCGAGCCTGGGCCGGACTTGCGCTCTTGACCATCGATTGGCCGAAAGCTGGTAACGCTATCGCCACCGCGAACAGGATCGCGCACGCGATCACTGCTCGGCGGGCGATATTGTCACGCTTGCGATGATTGCTCAAAGTTGGCACCACGGAATATCCAGCGCCAGAAATGTACGCCATAGATACGCTACGCAATCGCCATGCCACACGTATCGGCGATTCCGGCCTGCCGAAAACAGCCGTCAGCGGATTTCATAGGTGATGGCTGTGCGCGCCTGCAAATCCGGCCCGCCCTTGGTATCGCCGGCCGGCGCAGTAGTCACGACTGGCTTCGTGCGAGTTACGCGTTGCGGCCTTGAGCGCACCGGTTCGGGTGTCGACTGCGCCCGCCCTGACGGCAGTGGTGCTTGTGCTAAATGGGCCCGCCAATCGCCAAGCATCGTGAACCGCTGGCGTTCAAAATCATGTTGCAGACCTTGCGGTGCCTTGGAGCCGGTTTGGCAAATGCCGACCAATGTCTCACGCCCCTTATCCCGCAGCCGGAATTGATAGGCAGCACCTTCCGAGGGAAGCGTCAAATCTTTCGAAGCAGCCAGCAGATTGTTCTGCTCGAACTCGTTGGGAAATAAAACCGTCGCCTGCCCGCCGCGATCCAGGCTGACCAAGGTCAGATAGCAATCCTGGTTGCTGCGAGCATGGAAGGTTGCGAGATCGCCCGATTGGTAGGTCGTGCTCCTCGACCACAACAGCAATTCGAAGTCGGTGCGTGGTTCCAGCGGCGTATCGAGCTTGACGGCTGCTTCGGGAGCTCCGCCATCGGGCGCGAGCCGGATCAAGATGCGATCGGCTTCAGCTCTCGATGCGGTTGCAGCGAGCACGCGCCGGCCCGAGATCGACAATTCAACTGGTAGCCGAGCGATCCGATCGGCGGTCTCGGCCACTGTCAGTCCAACTTCGGCCGCCAGCCGCGCAAGTCCGACGTCGTTCATGTATTCTCGGGCCAGAGCCGTGACCGGCTCGAGACCATTGATCAACAGGTTGGGATCGATGCCAGCCTTGCGCTGCGCCATCGCGTAGCGCTCCTGATCCTCCGCGATCAGTGTGTCCATCTCGGATGCCGGCGCATATAGCGCAAGGATCATATCGCGCAACTCTTTCGGTGCGCCGGTATCTGCTTCAACGCCAGAGCGTATGACGTCCTTGATCGGCATCGGACCGGCACGATGGCATGCCATGCACGAGGCTCCATTAGCCACGGGACCCGCCATCCAAAGTTCGTCACGTTCGATCGCGTCTGGGCTCACGTCTATGCGATCGCCGCGCGCATCGTTCAAGGAGAAGGCAAGAAAGCCGTTGGGCAATGTGAAAATGGCTTTGGAGCCGTCATGTTTGAAGGGAACTTTGAAGATCGGTGTGGCCGCTGGTCCAAGCGGATTGGCAACCAAGCTCTGACGACCCTCGCTCGTCGCAAAATCATACGTCAGCCACAGGCTACCGGTCCGGGTTGGATGGCGTTCAATCAACCGGTTCGCGCGCGTCACAAGCGATGTCGTGATACCGGCCCGGCGCGCCTTAGCGGCCTTGATGTTACTCTCGATATCGACGTTGAGGATCCGCTGTAGATTTGCCAGCCGCCCTGGCAGGCCGAGCAAACGCGGATAAAGCGGAGCTGACATCGCAGCGTGTGCGAACCAATCGCCGCGCACCGCCGGCATAGGTGTGGCCGTCATCCGGCGCACGCTCTCGCTGAGGCGGGCGGAGGCCAGCGTCGCGTATGGCTGGGCCTGGATAAGTTTCTCCCAGTGTGCGGCAACCCACCCCAGCTCACCTAGGTCCAGCTTCAAGACCGTGGCATCGGGATCAACGGTATCAAGCCGGATTGGCTCTGGTCCCCAGGATAGCGTGTTGATCACCTTGGTGATCGCTTGCCGATAGCCAGCCAAGGCCTCTGGTGAAACACAGGCGTTCGCCAGATGACTGAGGGTGATGAAACGGATGTCTTTGCGCTTTTCCTCAGGCGTGGTCATCAGCGATGCGGCAGCAGCTTGATCTACTTCCGCTTGCGTTATCGCCCGGCGCCCGCCGCAGTTTTGCGCCGGTTGTGGCAGATCGAGTATCCAGTCTCGCACCGACTGGATCGCGTCGGCACGCGGCGCCTCTTCCAGATCGACCGTCGCGTGCTGTCGCAACATGATCGTGTACAAGGGCGACGCATCGGGCACACCGGGCTTTATGAGCGTTGGCTCAAGTGCTATCTCGTCGAGTGCGAGGATGTTCGCCAGGGGCCGCGCCGGTGCTGGCACTTTCAACCGGCCGGTCTGATGACACCGGGCGCAGTAGCCATCAAGGACTGCGTACGCTTTGGCGGCCCGTGCATCGACAGGCGGCAGCGGAACGGGATCGGCAGCCGCCACTGGGGCCGGTGTATCCGAGTTCGCTAAATCTGGAGTTTCAGTGGCGGCAGACAGCCCCTGCGCGGCGAGCGCTATCGCGACGCAAACGACCATAACCGCACAGAAGCGTTTAATGCCGTCGAATGTCCCCCCGATACAACGCATAACTATTTGCCTACCCAACAGCGTACACCCCTTAGCGTCCGTATAACGGTCCTGATTGGGGCCGACTAGTGTCGTGACCACGCGACGAAGTCGCAATTTACCGCAATCGCCCAGTTTGGGGTACAATCGCCGCGATAACTCAAACCTCAGTCGCCAATCGCTTCAGGACCTCACGTGTCGGCCGGTCAAAGATCCCGGTCACACGCCCCTTGTAGTAACCCAGAGAAATCAGCCGCTTTTGCGTCGCGCGCCGCGTCGAGTAGCTCCAGTGATCTTTTGTGATCATTGCGTCCGCCGCCGACTCTGTCTTGGCGCCAGCGCGGCCTTCGACCTTGAAGGCTTCGAGCGCGGCGACCAAATACTCGGCCGCGCGAACTGGATTACGCTCGACGACGCGGCCTTCATCGTGAAGGTAGGCAAGCTCCCGCATCGCGCCGGCGTGCCCCTTATCAACGGCAATGTTGAGCCAATGGATCGCCTCCACGCCATCGACCGGTCCGCCTTCACCGCGCATTTGCATGAGCGCGAGATTGAACATTGCGCGCACAATTCGTTTTTCAGATGCCAGCAAGTACCATTTGCGCGCTTCCTTATTATCGCGACCAACACCTTTTCCCTGGGCGTAAAGATAGCCGAGGCTCGTCATCGCATGACCGTCACCCTTGTCAGCGGCCAAGCGATAGAGCCTCAACGCCTCGGCAAGATTGAGTTGAACGCCCTCGCCGAACTCGTAAAGTGTGGCGAGCGAGCCCTGAGCGGCAGTATGATCGGCCTTGGCAGCCTTCTCATACCAGCTTGCCGCCTCCGAAGCGCTGCGCTCGACGCCCCGCCCCTTGTCGAACATGCGTGCCAAATTATACATCGCGGTCGCAACGCCCTGGTCCGCCGCCACCCGGTATAGACGCGCGGCCTCGACCAATGCTTCCGGCGTGCCGCCGGCGACGTCGAGTTTGACGGCACGCTCGAAAACCCCGTCGACATCGCCTCGGCTGGCCGTGGCTTCATTGTTGCCCGTCTGCCACCACGTCCAGCCGGTCGGCCGCCGTTCCAACTGCGCGATCTTGTAGTGTGCCAACTCCTCGTAAGCGCCACCCGGATATGTCTCGATATGCCGGCGCAAAATCGCTGGATCTTCGGTCGTCTTCACTTGATCCCATGCGGCGATTTCAGTCAGGCGCTGATCGTCGGCCGCGCCGCGAGATGTTGCCAGTGGCCGGCGGCTCGGCTCCTGCCCCGCCGATTTCGCCTTGAAAATGAAATTGCCGACGAGTGACGAATGCTCCCACGGCGTCTGCCGGTTCTGGGTCGCAGCCAGTACTGTCTCGCGGGTGTGCTTGAATATTTCTTCGATCGCCAGACCAGGGATCGGGATCGATTGCGCAAGTGCGGCGGTAAAAGGGCTATGACCATCGCTGCCATCCTGCGCGACTTCGCCCGGTGCCGTGGCGTAGGAAATCAGCGTGCCGGCGGGTGCTGACACCGGTGCCAAGCCACGGGCTATCGAGCGCACATGCGACTCGTAGGGGTTGTTACGGCACGCATCCAGAATCGCGACATTGATCCGGCTAGCCGCCCCTTTCATGCTGGCAAGCAGCTCGGAAAGGTTCAGTGCCTGCAGGGCGACTTCACCCTCAGCTGTAATATCGGCGCCGATCGGGATTAGATAGTTTTGCCCCGCGACTTGTACGCCGTGCCCCGCGTAGTAGAAAACACCCACTGCATCTGGCTGACGCAGGCGCCGTGCGAAATCTGTAAACGCTTGGCGCATCGTCTGCATATTGGCATCAGTATACTTGATGACCTCGAACCCGACGCTTTTCAGTGTACGCGCCATCAACTCGGCGTCGTTTTTCGGATTGGCCAGGCGCGCGGTGGCATATTCTCCGTTACCGATGACAAGTGCGACGCGCGTTTCGGCGCGTAAAGGCGCGACGCTCAGCAACAGCAGACCGCAGCAAGCCAGCGCGAGAACGAGAGCGAGGACGCGCATAATCCGCCCCGTCCGGCATGGGACCGTGACAGGAGCAAATCGGCCATATGAATAGGCTGCCGCGGCAGCGCGCATGGAGTTGTCCCGTCATTGAGGAGAATCGCATCGTGCAAAGATGAACGCAACTCTCGAGGGAGACCAGTTGCCGAACGGCACTGTCCACCGCCATCCATGCGCACGTGGGGCCGAAGTATTAATATGTATAAACGAAAGCTTAAATTCATACTTTAGCAATTAAGCGAGTTGAGCGGAGTAATTAGACTAACGAGACGTTATCGGTTACAAAAGCAATAACTGATCGGTGTCGTGGTTTGGTGGGGCAAACATGGATCTTCAAGCAGCACTTCAGATGAACGGCAGAAGTTGGTCCCGGGCCAAGGTCGCAGCCATTCTCTGCTTCGCCGCAGCTTGTGGTCTATTAGTCGGCTCCCTAACAACCGCGCCAACGGCAAAGGCTGCCGCCGGCTTCTGGCAACAACCATCGATCAGGTAAGTTTCATTCTGCCTATACTCGCAGACTGCGGCGTGGCCGGCGCCTAATCCGGCCTCCCATTCGACGTTACGCCCCCACACCCCTCTCCTCTTGCTAAGGAGAGGGGTTTTTCGTTGGGATAACGTCGCCAGTTCAACTCAATCCTTGGCGCGCTCGACGTAGCTGCCGTCCTCGATCGTCACGACGACGCGGGTGCCGGTTCCAATGTGCGGAGGCACCATGATACGGGCGCCATTCGACAGAATTGCCGGCTTGTAGGACGACGACGCGGTTTGGCCCTTCACCACCGGATCAGCCTCGACGATCTCGAGAGTGACGCGGGCGGGCATGTCGATCGAGACAGCAACACCGTCGTGCGTGCTGACCGAGCATTTCATGTTTTCCTGAAGATAAATGCTCTGGGCACCGAGAACGTCCTTGGAAACGGTAATCTGCTCGAACGACTCCGGATGCATGAACACGAAGCCCTGCTCGTCTTCGTAGAGGTAGTTATAGTCCTGCTCTTCCAGATAGGCGCGCTCAACTTGATCGGTCGTCCGGTAACGCTCGGTGACCTTGACGCCATCGGCAATGCGGCGCAATTCCAAGTGCGTGACCGGCGTGCCCTTGCCGGGATGAATATTCTCGGCATGCATCACGACGGCAAGTTTGCCGTTGAGATCGAGCACATTGCCCTTGCGGATCGAGCTAGCGATGACCTTCGGCACGAGTAGTCTCCCATTTCAGCGCACAGCAGGCCTGGAAAGCACGTTCGGTGCTCACTTCATCGCCACTGGCTTTCGAATTGGCGCTGTCATTAGCCTGTTATGTGGCGCAGGCCAAGGGGCGCGGCAGTGCGGAGGCGTGGAATGACGGCCACTGCTGCTCCCTCACGCTGGTGGTCCCCCTCGGTTCATGCTGACCGGCGACCATGGCTGATTGCGCGCAATCAGATCAAATCCGCAATCCGGCGCTGGTTCGAGGACGAGGGGTTTGTCGAGGTTGATACCGGTTGCCTGCAGGTTTCACCGGGCAATGAAACGCACCTCCACGCGTTCAAGACCGAATTGCTTGGCACCGACCTTTCCAAGCTTCCTCTATATCTGCACACGTCGCCAGAATTCGCCTGCAAGAAGCTGTTGGCAGCCGGTGAAGAGAAGATCTTCACGTTCGCGCCGGTGTTCCGCAATCGCGAGCGGGGTGCATTGCATGCGCCGGAATTCACCATGTTGGAATGGTATAGAGCCGGCGCACCTTATGAAAAACTCTGGGGGGACTGCGCAGCCATTCTGAACATCGCCAGCGATGTCACCAAGCGCCACCAGTGGTCCTATCGCGGACGCCCCTGCGACATAAAGGCGAAACTCGACTACACGACACTCGACCAGGCGTTCTTCCAGTTTGCTGGCATCACACTGCGCGACATGTACACAGGCGTCGAGCCCAATCGTGATCTGTTCATCCGTGCAGCAGTAGCCGCCGGTGTACGCCCGTCGGCCGACGACACCTGGTCGGATGTGTTTTCGCGGGTGCTCACCGAACTCATCGAACCTCGATTGGGCAATTTCTATCCCGAAATACTCTGCGAATATCCGACCCACGAGGCGGCCCTTGCACGACCAACCGCGCATGACCCAATTGTCGCAGAGCGCTTCGAGTTGTATGTCTGCGGCGTCGAACTCGCCAATGGTTTCGGCGAGCTTACTGATCCCGTGGAACAGCGTCGGCGATTTGTTTCTGAAATGGATGAAAAAGCCCGTATATACGGTGATCGGTATCCGATCGACGAGGATTTCCTATCAGCCCTTGCCGAAATGCCACCGGCGGCCGGTTGTGCGCTCGGATTCGACCGGCTGGTGATGCTCGCAACCGGTGCGCCGACCGTCGATCATGTGCTCTGGACGCCGCTCGCCGAACCGGGCAAATGACTGGGTTATGACGGTTGCCAATCGCTCATTGACGACAGTTGATGCCCTCAACGCCGCTGGTTTGATACCAGAGGCGCGTGTCGCTGAGTTACGCATCGTCGCTGCCCGCTACGCGGTCGCCATTACGCCAGCTGTCGCGGCCAACATCGCCCCTGGCTTGGCCGGCGATCCGATCGCGCGCCAGTTCCTCCCCGACACGCGCGAACTCGATCAACGCCCCGATGAAACCGCCGACCCAATTGGCGATGAAGCCTACAGTCCCGTCAAAGGCATCGTGCATCGCTATCCCGATCGCGCCCTCCTCAAGATCACCAGCATTTGCCCGGTCTATTGCCGCTTTTGTTTTCGGCGCGAGACGGTTGGGCCCGATCTCGGCGACGGCTTGTCCGCGACGGAACTCGCGAGGGCCATCGACTACATCGCCCGCACACCAGCGATCTGGGAAGTCGTTCTCACCGGCGGCGATCCGCTCATCTTATCGCCGCGCCGCATTCGTGAAGTTACTCACGCGCTATCGGCAATCCCGCACGTGAAGGTCTTGCGATGGCACAGCCGGGTGCCGGTCGTCTCACCGGATCGCGTGACACCTGAAATGGCCGATGCGCTCAAGTCACCGACGCAAGCCGTGTATATAGCGCTACACGCCAATCACCCGCGCGAGTTCACACCAACGGCCCGCGCCGCTTGCGCCACACTGGTTGATCGCGGCATCGTCATGGTTGGACAATCCGTTCTCCTGCGCGGCGTCAACGACGATGTCGTGACGCTCGATGCACTGATGCGGGCATTCGTCGAGGCACGGGTCAAACCTTACTACTTGCATCATCTCGACCGCGCGCCAGGCACATCCCATTTCCGAACCACGATCGCCGAAGGACAAAGCCTCATGCGCGAATTGCGCGGACGATTGTCGGGCTTGGCGCAACCAACGTACGTGCTCGACGTTCCAGGCGGGCACGGCAAGATGCCGATTGGACCGAGTTATCTCGAACCGGCCGGCGAAATCGGCCAATACTGGATTGCTGGCTACCAGGGCGAGGCGCACGCATATGCCGATTGTCCCACTTGTCCGGCCGAAAGTCAGAAATGACGAACGCTGATGGAATACTGGTCGGGGGCGGTCTGGCAAATGTTTTGATCGCACTGCGACTGCATACCGAACGTCCCGACAAGAATATGCGAGTGTTGGAACAAGGGCCAACGCTTGGCGCCAATCATACTTGGTCGTTCCACGAGACCGATTTAACGCCTGAGCAGCGTGCCTGGGTCCAGCCTCTCGTCATCGCCAGTTGGCCGCGGCAGGAAGTGCGCTTTCCCACCGGTCGCCGCATTCTGGAGACGGGGTATAATTCGATCTCCTCTGAGCGCCTGCATGACGTTGCAATGAAGCGTTTGGGATCGTCCGTTCAGCTCAACTGCCCAGTGCTCGATGTCAACGCAAACGGCGTCAAGCTGTCTGATGGCTCATCATTGCATGCCCCCCTCGTGATCGATGGGCGCGGCGCACTACAACAACAACCGTTGGCGCTCGGATACCAAAAATTCGTTGGCATCGAGGTCGAGACGACCGTGCCGCACGGTCAGGCCCATCCCATCATCATGGATGCAACCGTGCCTCAGACCGACGGCTACAGGTTCGTCTACACACTGCCATTTTCGCCGACCCGACTTCTCATCGAAGACACCTACTACAGCGATACTGCGAAACTCGATGCCGGTGATCTCGGCAAAGGCGTTGAAAGCTATGCCGCGGCGCAGGGTTGGAAAATTAACCACATCGTTCGTCGGGAGAGCGGCGTGTTGCCGATCACACTAGCCGGCGACATCGACCAGCATTGGCGCACGATGGGTCGAGAAATTCCCCGTTCTGGCCTGCGCGCCTGGTTGTTCCACGCAACGACTGGCTACAGTTTCCCGAATGCTGTTCGACTGGCCGAGGAACTCGCGCGAGCGCCTACTTTGTCATCCAAAAGCATTGCCCATTTAATTGAAGCGCGCTCGCGGCAGACTTGGAAGGCACAAGCGATCTTCCGTCTCTTGAATCGCTCGATGTTCTTGGCCGCCGACCCTTCGGACCGTATTCGAATACTCGACCGTTTTTATGCCAAGCTCCCGACATCGACGATCGAGCGCTTCTATGCGGGCCACTTGCGCAAAACCGACATTGCGCTTCTGATGGCGATCATGGCGACCAAGCCGCCCGTCAATGTACTGCGCGCGCTAAAATGTTTGAGCGAAACCTCGTCCTGGGAATTTGCAGCAAAACACCATTCCACAAAGGCCGAATTAGGGTAAGCTACTGGTCATGGATGCCATCGTTGAACACAGTCGCAAGCTAATCGAAAAGGGCTCGAAGAGTTTTGCCGGCGCGGCGCGGCTATTCGACGACGACACGCGCGCCTCTGCATACATGCTCTACGCGTGGTGCCGTCACTGCGACGATGAAATCGACGATCAGGATTTGGGCTTCAAACGGGCCGATGGCAGCCTCGTGCCGCAGCCGGAGCGCCTCGCCCGGCTTACCGAAAAAACCCGAGCAGCGATCGCTGGGCAAGCCGACGAGCCGGTTTTCGAGGCGCTCGCGCGGGTGGTTGCGAAGCACGAAATCCCGGCGCGCCACCCGATGGAGCTTATCGATGGCTTTCGCATGGACGTCGACGGACGCCATTACAAGACTGCCGATGACACGCTGTCCTATTGCTATCATGTGGCCGGCGTCGTCGGTGTCATGATGGCTATGATCATGGGTGTGCGCGACCGGGCAACGCTCAATCGGGCATCTGATCTTGGCATTGCGTTCCAGTTGACCAATATTGCGCGCGATGTCGTCCCAGACGCGCGCGAGGGCCGCGTTTACCTACCCTCGGACTGGCTTGACGAAGCGGGGCTGACGCTGGCCGATATTGCCGATCCGAGCAATCGCGAGGCGGTATTCGCAGTCACGCGCCGGCTTTTGGACTTGGCTGACAGCTATTACAAATCAGCGCGCTATGGATTGCCGGATCTACCCATTCGGGCAGCGTTTGCTATTGCGGCTGCCCGCCGGATTTACCGCCAAATCGGATTTCTCGTTCGCAAGCGCGGCGCCCACGCATGGGATACGCGCACTGGCGTGAGCAAGCGTGGCAAAATCGCTCAAGCGGTCTTATCCAGCGCCTCGATCGGCCGGGCGCATGCCTCGCGCGCGATCAAGACCCAACCGTCCCGCGACGGCTTGTGGACGATGCCCGGACTGGGAGCCGCGTGATTTCAGTTGAGTTGCGCACGTGCCGCTCGCGCAGCCGGCAATCGCCACCAAGGCACACCCGGATACAAATGATGTTCGTGGTGATAGCCGAAGTGAAAACACGTTAGCAGCGACAGCCAAGCCGGGTAATCGTTACTACGAGCATTATGGCGATCGCTGAATGCGGGATCGTCTGGCACATGCGGCAAGTACGTGCCGAACGTAAACAGTTGTAGCGATGATAGCACCGCTGGCACCGCCCAGAACAACAGCATGTTCTGTAACGGCGCACCAAGCACCAGGACATACGTCCAATTCATTACGGCGAGCATGCCGAGTTGGCCCCAAGTGAAGTACTCGCCAAAGAACTTAAGGTACCAGGGCCAGAACTTGTGCGGATGAGCATCATGGAAATCTGGATCGCCAGCAGTGCCGGCGTGCCGATGATGCAAATGATGCTTCGGGTTCAAGGCATTGAAATTGAAGCATGCATAGAGCGCTAAGCAAAGCTCGCCGATCCGCCGGTTCCACGCCGGACGCATTGGCACCAGCGAGCCATGCATGCAGTCGTGCGCAATTATAAATAGACCGACGCAAAGCCATGTCTGCACTGCGATCACGACGAATGCAGGTATCGCTCCAAGCCGTTCCCACGGATAGAAAAAAACCGCCCACACGTGCACTGCGAGCCATGCAGAGATTACCGAAAAGGCGAGTACCAGCCCGACAGTCGCCTGATGTCGCGCGGATAGCTCAGGGGGTCTGATTGTGGATGCCATAGCCGTCATTATATAGCTCGTCTCGCCGCCATGCGCGCGACAAACAGACCCGACAAGCCAATGCCGCTCAGCACGAGCCACGGGACATACATCGCGGCAATGGTTTCGGCGCGCGAGAAGATCGACGCGTATGCCTCGAGCGCCCAAGTATTCGGTGTCGCCCACCCCATTGCTTGCACCGAGGGCGGCATCAGGTAGCGCGGCACCATACTCCCACCGATCGCTGAGACGACAAGGATCAGCATCTGCCCGAGCGTCTGTGCCTGCTGCTTCGAACGGCACAACGTGACGAACCCCATAGCGAGGCCAGCTGCCGCCATTGCTGCAGCCAGCGAGGTTACGGCCCACGGGCCCGCGTTCGCTGGCAAAGCAACCCCAAACACCAGCCAAGCGACCACGTAAATAACGAGCACCTGGAGAAATCCCTGAAGGATGAGGAACAGGAACTTGCCGTCGATCAACACGCCGACGCCGCCGGGGCTCGACGCCAAACGATCGAGCAACCCGCTCTCACGTTCTTCAAGAAAACTCATGGCGCCGATGAGCGCGGAAAACATCAAGAAAAGCATGGCAACGGCGCCCGCGTAATATGTCACCGCTGGTGCTGCATCGACACGGCTGACCGCGTCGCGGCGCTCGAACAGCTTCTCGAGACGGAAGCCTTGTTGATCGGCCTTTGCGTCCGGCGCGCGCATTGCCTCCAGGCCCTTTTGCATTCGGACCTTTTGCTCGGCATTGAAGGGCGCGATTTTCTTGTCGATCAGATCGCCGATACTGCGCACCGCGGCATCCGGCAATGCAGCAAAATATGCTTTTTGCAGCGCGCCCTGTAGCATCGTGGCCGCGATCTCGCGCCCCGGATCACCAACGATCAAGAGCGGCGGTGCGCCGTCCACACCAAGATCCTCCAACGGCCGACCATCACGGCGAACGATCAATCCGACATCGGCATAACCCTGCCGGACCGACTGGCGCACCTCCTCGGCGTTGAGTGTCGGGGCTCCGGTTCGCGTCAAACGATCGTCGAGCAGCAACTGATCGACCAGGCGTTTCGAGGTTCCGTCGGCACGCATATCGGCGATCGCAACGCGCAAATGCAAATCACCACCGCTGGCACCCGCAAAGATGTTGGCAAAGACGATGAAGACGATCCCGGGCAGCAAAAATCCCATGGCAAGCGCTGCCCGGTCGCGCAACAGGCTCAAGACCATGACCCGGAAAACCGCTGCGCGCATTAGGAAGGCTTCCCCGATCGGTTCACGTAGGACGCGAGGAGCGTTGCTAAATCGGGTTGTCGCACGTGCACCTCGTCGATGATCGCGCCAGCCCCTAGCGCGGTGCCGACCAAGCCCTCGAAGCTCGCTGCATTGCCATGCACCAACCCTGTCCATGTCAGACTTCCCGACCGGCGATCGAGGCCCGCCGCGGTAAGTGCATCAATGACATCGGGGTGACGCTGCATGACATTAGGGTTCAATGACAGCGTGAGCTGCCGGCGGCCTTTGAACAACGAAGCAATCAGTTCGCGCGGCGGACCCTCCACTTGGACTACGCCCCCGACCATCACGGCGACCCGATCCGCCAAAGCCTCGGCCTCGTCCAAATCATGCGTCGTCAGAAGGATGCCAAGTCCACTCGACCGCAAGTCACGCAGCATCTGCGACAAACCCTGGCGCGCCTCGTGATCGAGCCCGACCGTCGGCTCGTCGAGCACGAGAATTTTTGGTCCGTGCATCATCGCAGCGGCAATATTGATCCGGCGCCGCATGCCGCCAGAAAGCTTGTCAACGCGGTCCTTCGCCCGCGCTCCGAGACCGACTTTATCCAATATAATCGCCGCGAGCTTGCCTATATCGGGCGTCGTAACGCCCATCAGACGGCCAAAAGTCTCTAGGTTCTCAGTCGCGGTAAGTTTCTCGAACAGCGCGATCTGCTGCGGCACGATCCCGCAAATTCGGCTGGCTTCCGGATCAGTCGCCGGATCGAGACCGCCGATGCGTATCGATCCGCCGTCCAATTTCAACCGGCCCGACATCGCCTTGACGAGTGTCGATTTACCGGCACCGTTGGGGCCAAGAAGAACAAGAATTTCATCGGCACGAAGTGAAAGCGTCAGGCCCTGCAGGACACGCCGCTCGCCGTACGAAGAAAAAGCACTTTCGATTTGCAACAGAGGAAGTGGTGGCGACATGTCACGCATTGGCGATCGATGCCGCATCAACATTCAGTGGCCCCCGCATCATCACCGCCAACCCCGAAACGTAGCGCGCGAGCGGACCTTGATCGACTGCCAAATCGGGCACGTAACGAAGTGCCGCCGCCATTTGCGCATCGGCCTGCGCGAGCGCCGCATCAAAACCCAACGCCTTTATGACCGTTGCTTTTCCACCGTCACGACCGGTGTCCTTGCCAACAACCGCGGACGCTGCCCGCGCATCCAACAGGTCGTCATAGCCTTGGAACGCGAGCCCGAGGTTCATCCCGAAGGCATGCATAGCCGCCCGGCGATCCACACCGCCGGCGACCACTGCGCCAATCTCGGTCGCGGCAGCAAACAACGCACCCGTTTTGCGTGCATGGATCCACTCGACGCCCGCTGCGCCTGTCATCGCCACCCCGTTCAAATCACCCTCCTGCCCGCCGGTCAAACCGTCGGTTCCAATCGACTTGGCGAGGATGGCTACGATCTGAACGCGGCGGTCTGACGGCAGATTTTCGTCGCCGGCGACTAACCCAAATGCCCGGTTCATCAGCGCGATTGCTGCAAGTATCGCAGTCGGTTCGCCGAATGCGCGGTGACATGTATCGCGCCCACGCCGCAAGGCGGCATCATCCATTGCCGGCAGATCGTCAAGGATCAGCGAGGATGCATGCACCATCTCCAGCGCACAGGCGGACTTCAAGGCTGATTCGCGTTCCGCCCCGCAGTGAACAGCGCTCAGTACTGATAGCAAAGCGCGCGCGCGTTTTGCTGGTGCCAACAGGCAGTAACGCATGGCCTGCGACAGCCGATCCGGCGATGGCTCGCCGGGCGTCAACGCGTCCAGTTGTCGTTCGACATGGGTGCGCAATGCCGCCAATTCAGCTTCAAAGCTCGGATCTGGAGCATGAAAGCGCACACTCATGCGATTGGTCGCGCCCCCTCTTTATGCGTTGACGGCATCCAGAGCATGCGGCTTTGTCCTTCGCAAGTGCTTCGATGCCATCTCATGGTAGCAAAGGCACGCAGCAAGGGCATGGATCGAGTGATGTGCCGGGGACGGCAAGCGATCCGCGACTAGGTCAAGGCATGGTGAAATGCAAAAAAACGTGGCCGAGCATAAAGGGAGCTGCCCTCACGCCGTCGTCATCGGTGCCGGTTTCGGAGGCATCGCAGCAGCTCTCCGTCTCCGGGCCAAGGGCTATGATGTCACACTGCTCGAACGGGGCGATAAACTAGGCGGTCGCGCCCAAGTTTTCGAGAAGGGCGGCTTCCGTCACGATGCCGGCCCAACGGTAATCACAGCGCCATTCCTGTTCGACGAACTGTTCCAATTGTTTGGCCGCCGCCGCGAGGACTACGTTACATTCGTGCCCCTATCGCCTTGGTACCGCTTCTATTTCCAGGACGGAACGACCTTCGACTATGGCGGTACTATTGAAACCACGCTTGCCGAAATTCGCAAGATCGAGCCGAAGGACGCCGACGGCTATATGGCGATGGTCGAGCATAGCCGGAAACTCTACGACAAAGGCTTCACCGAGCTCGCCGATCAGCCGTTCCACAAGCTATCTATGATGATGAAGCAGATCCCGACTCTGGGCACCCTGCGTGCCGATCGCAGCGTTTGGGACGTTGTCTGCAAATATCTGTCGCATCCCAAGTTGCGTGAAGCATTTTCGATTCAGCCGTTGCTGGTTGGTGGCAGTCCGTTCGACACCACCTCGATCTACGGGCTGATCCACTATTTGGAACGTCGCTGGGGCGTGTTCTTCACCGTGGGCGGCACCGGCGCGCTCGTTGCCGGTCTTGGTAAGCTGATGACGGAAGAAGGCGTTCGGGTCCGCTTCGACGCGACTGTCGATAGAATCGAGCTGGACGGCCGCAAGGCGACCGGCGTGCGCCTCGCGTCCGGCGAGATCATCAAGGCCGAGATCGTCGTCTCGAACGCCGATCCAATGCACATGTATCGCGAGATGCTACCGGAAAAATCGCTCTCGTTGGCAACCAAGCTGAAGCGCAAGTCGAAGCTGTCGATGGGCCTGTACGTGCTTTATTTCGGCACGACAACACAGTATCCCAGCGTTGCCCACCACACCATCTGGATGGGCCCTCGCTATAAGGAATTGCTCGACGACATTTTCCACAAGAAAATATTGCCGGATGATTTTTCGTTATACGTGCACCGTCCCACCGCAACCGACCCGAGCTTTGCGCCCGCTGGGTGCGATAGCTTTTACGTGCTCTGTCCGGTCCCGAACACGCAAGGCAAGATCGCATGGGCGGTCGAAGGCCCCAAACTTCGTGCCCGCATCATAGCGGAGCTCGACCGCACGATGTTGCCTGGCTTGAAAAACACCATCACGGCTGATTTCCACATGACACCGGATGATTTCGAAACGCGCTACCTGAGTTTCGGCGGGGCCGGATTCTCGATCGCGCCCTATTTCTCGCAGTCGGCGTGGTTCCGTTTCCACAACAAATCCGAGAGTATCGACGGGTTGTATCTCGTCGGCGCCGGCACACATCCAGGTGCCGGTCTGCCTGGTGTCGTGTGTTCGGCGAAGGTCATCGAGAAACTTATACCGGCACTACCCGCAAATCAGCGGAGCTGACCAGACCCGTGGTATCTTGATTGGATGTCCGGCATAGAAGATAGACTGTGCGAGCCGGTCCGCGGGAAATCGAATCACGGGAACCCGTGTATCGGATGCCATCCGTGTACCGCCATGGGGACAGATGGCGCTTTTTATCGACATATTGACCAAGGTTACGCTGCCGATCATCACGTTGGTCGCGCTCGGTTACCTGCTGCAGGGCCGGCTGAAACTCGACATCGGTAGCCTCAACCGCTTGCAAGTTTACGTGGTGATGCCGGCTTTCCTGGTGCACTTTCTAGCCACCGGCAAGCAGCCGATCTCAGTTGTATGGCCGGTCTTCTATTTCGGCATCGTCCAATTCCTGGTCCTGATACCGATTGGCTGGCTGACCGTCATAATGCTGCGCCAGCGCGCCTCGCTTGGGCCGATGATGGGGCTTGGCACGGCTTACGCCAATGTCGGTTTCTTCGGCATCCCGGTCACTCAATTGGCGTTTGGCGCGGAGTACCTGATCTACCAATCAGTGATGACGGCACTCATGTCCGTTCTTGTATGCACGGTCGGTGTGTGGCTGCTGGCGCCGTCGGGCAAAGGCGGCGGGCTCGCCAAACTAAAGATCGCGTTCGAGACACCTCTCATTCCCTCGGTTCTGCTGGGGCTGTCGTTGCGCGGTTTTGAAATAGAAATGCCGACCGTCGTTGCGCAACCGATGCAGTTTCTCGGCACGATTTTTACGCCGCTGGCGCTCTATACGCTCGGCGCCCAGGTAGCGTCGTCGAAGATGCAAAAGATCGAGTGGATCCCGCAGTTTCTCATCCTCACATTGAAGTTCATCGTCGCACCGGTCTTCACGTGGTGGGTATGCTGGTTCATGGAGTTCCCGCGCGATGTCTCGAACGTGCTGGTGGTCGCCGCCGCCACTCCCGTCGGCGTGCTGATCACCATCTTTGCCGCCGAATACAAGAACGAGAGCGATTTCATCTCGACGGCCGTCGTACTTTCGACGGCGCTATCGCCACTATTCGTCACCGGCTGGATCTTGATGACACGAATTTACTGACCGATGCTCTCAAAACGTGGCCATGTTTCTTTGACTTCGTTCACGTCAGCTTTTTCAATGCGGACGCGCAAGTCATACCACGCCGCTTGGCCGGTCACCGGATCGCTATTGGAGAACCGATAGCCGCCTTCGCGAACTGGCAGCAATTCGCCAATCAGATGATTCAACAAGAAGCCCTTGGTCGCTTCCGGTGCTTTCGGATCTAGGCCCCAGGCGCCGGACCGCTTGCCGATCGCGTTCCACGTCCACACGGTATCCGGATTGACGCCGTCGATCAGCCTGACCTGCGCGCGAACCCGCCCGAGCTCGCCGATGATCCATGCCCAATCGTCGTCTTGCAGACCCAGCGTCTCGGCGCGAGAGCGGTGGATATAGAGCCGGTTCTCGGCCGTAATTTGCCGCAACCACGCGTTCTGCGATCCCCACGAATGATACATGTGCATCGGCCGCTGGGTGATGGCGTACATAGGAAAAGTCTCTAATGGCGCATGACGACTCCCCTCCGGGGAGCCGGCCGCCATGCGCGAGTCGGACACCCCGCCATAAAAGAACGGTATCGGATCGAAGTACGTTTCGATACGCGTACGGTGCGTGTCCGGCGGTTGGATCGCGCCATGGCCACGCGCGGCCAAGCGAAACTTCTGCAGCGGCTCGAGATACAGCTGAAAGATGATCGGGTCGGCGCTGCCGACGAAACCGACCGACTTGGCCCATTCCAGATAGCTTTTGTTGGCGTGCTTGTAGAACCGTTGATCATCCTCGAGGTGATGCCGATGGAATGCGCCGTTGGCGATGTAGTCATCGAGCTGCTTCGGATTGACAGCTCCTTTGCCGTAGCTTTTGCCATCGACACCGCGGTATCCAGCCAGCGGGCCAATGCCCGGTGCCCGCTCGTGATTGACGATATAATCGGGATAGCCGCCGGGATACTTCGGCGCACCATCCGCCGTGATGAAGCCCGGTAATCGGAGCCGCGCGCCCAAGTCGATCAGCACCGATTGGAACGCACGCACGTCGCGATCAGGTTCAACGACGGGATGGCGAATACTATCGGCGGCGAAATCGGGATCTGAGATCGGGCGGTCAAGCACCGAGATGCAATCCCAGCGTTCAAGGTAGGTCGTGTCGGGCAAGATCAAGTCGGCATAGGCGACCATCTCGGAATTGTAGGCATCCGAGTAGATGATCTTCGGGATTTTGTATTCGCCGGTTTTCGGATCGGTTTCGGTCAAGTGCCGCAGAATCGCTGGAATATTCATCGACGAATTCCAACTCATGTTGGCCATATACATGAACAGCACGTCGACGGGATAGGGATCACCGTTCGCCGCATTGGTGATGACCATATGCATGAGGCCGTGGGCGGCGATCGGTGCATCCCAGGAATAGGCCTTGTCGATGCGCTCGGGGCTGCCATCGGGGCACACCAGAAGATCTTCCGGCCCTTGCGTGAAACCGAGAGGGGCACCGGCTAACGGCGTCATGGGGCGAACGGTGTTGTGCTTGCCGGCAGGCTTGTTCGGCGGTGGCGTCGGGCGCGGGAACGGTGGCTTGTAGCGAAAGCCACCAGGGCAATCGATGCTCCCGAGGATGATCTGCAGAATGTGGATCATCCGGCAGGTCTGGAAGCCGTTCGAGTGAGCGGAGATGCCGCGCATCGCGTGCATCGACACCGGCCGGCCTGTTGTCTTCTCGTGACGGCGGCCATGTGTATCGGTCCATGGGATATCGAGTTCGATCTGCTGCTGGAAAGCAGCAACCGCAAGTTCGGCGGCGATCCGCTGGATGGTCGAGGCTGGGATGCCGGTTGCAATCTCAGCTTTCTCGGGCGAGTACTCGGCGCCCAGGTAGCGCTCGGCAATCAGTTGAAATGACGGCCGCGCCGTGCGCCCATCGGCCAGCTTGAACTCACCCACCAAGGCTGGCGAAATGTCCGGCAACGTCGCATCGGTGAGTGCGCCGGATGTCTTGTCGAAGCACAACGGTTTGCCGGCAGCATCAAGGGCGATGAGGCCGGCATCGGCACTCTTGCCCTCGTCAATCACCAGCCACGGCGCGTTGGTGTAGCGGGCGAGATAGTCAAGATCGACGTTCTGCGTGCGTAGGAGTTCGTGGATCAGCGCGCCGACGAACATGCCGTCGCTGCCGGGCCGAATACCGATCCACTCGTCGGCGATCGCGTTATAGCCGGTGCGGATCGGATTGATCGAGACGACCTTGACGCCGCGCGCTTTGAGCTTGCCCAACGCCGCCTTGATTGGGTTCGACGCGTGATCTTCGGCGACGCCGAACAGCATGAAATATTTGGTGCGCTCCCAGTCCGGCTCGCCGAACTCCCAGAACGATCCGCCGAACGTATAGAGGCCGGCGGCGGCCATATTGACCGAACAAAAGCCGCCGTGCGCCGCGAAATTCGGCGTGCCGAACTGCTGCGCGAACCAGCCCGTCAACGCCTGGCTCTGATCACGACCGGTGAAGAACGCGAGCTTTTTCGGATCGGACTTGCGGATGTCGCCGAGCCACTTCGTCGCGAGGCCAAGCGCCTCATCCCAACTGATCGCCTCGAACTCGCCAGAGCCGCGCGGTCCGACGCGTTTCATCGGCCCGGTCAACCGGGCCGGCGAATAGTGCTGCATGATGCCAGCTGCACCCTTACCGCACAGCACACCTTTGTTCACCGGGTGATCGCGATTGCCCTCGATGTAGCGGGCGCGGCCATCCTTCAAGTGGACTTTGATGCCGCAACGGCAAGCACACATATAGCAAGTGGTGCACTTGACCTCGTCGCCGACCGGCGTCGACAAGGCAATGACAGGTTCGGTCGTGGTCAAGAACTTGGGCCCCGCGTCTGATCGTCATGACGTTCAGCCCGCGAGCCAAAACATCTCAAGCCACGAGACTGCCACCGTGTACCGGCTGCGACAACCGATTTATCGATCCGGCGGCGCCCTCACATTGCCGCTTGTCCGCGCCCCATTGCTGCAATGCCAGTGCGCGAGACCTCAACCAGACCTAACGCCGTCATGATCGAAATGAACTGCTCGATCTTGCTGGTGCGGCCGGTGAGTTCAAACACAAAGTGGTCGGTCGAAGCATCGATGACGTTGGCGCGGAAGATCTCGGCGAGACGAAGCGCCTCGATACGATCGTTGCCTTTGCCGGCCACCTTGATCAACGCCAACTCACGCTCCAACGGATCACCCAGCAGCGTCAGATCGACGACGCGGTGCACGAGCACCATGCGCTCGAGCTGATGCTTGATCTGCTCGATCGTCGCCGGCGTGCCGCGCGTGATCAGAGTAATCCGCGACAGATGCTTCTCGTGCTCGGTTTCCGTGACCGTGAGGCTGTCTATGTTGTAGCCGCGCGCGGTGAATAGATTGACCACCCGCGCTAGGATCCCCGGCTCATTGTCAACGAGCACCGATAACGTACGTTGAACGATCTCGACGTTGGCGGGTGGATCTGAATAGTGCGACTGCTTCTGGGTCTGGGTCATAACTCTCAAGCTTTCTTTGCGCGCAAATCTTCGATAACGGTTTCAGCGTCCTCGCCATTGTCGAGGCCCCAGGTTTCTGCGACCGCACCCGCCAGCCACGCTTTATATGCCGAGTGGCCGAGCATTGCGTCTATATACGCCTGGCTCACGGGATCGACTGCGATCGAGTAGCCGTGAAACCGCGAGACAACCGGCGCATACATCCCATCGGCGGCAGAGAACTCGCCATAGAGGAACGGCTTGCCGGTTTTAGCGCCGAATTTTTCGCGTGCCTCGCGCCAGATCTCGGTGACGCGGGCGACATCGGCTGCAACTGCTTCGCCGCGATCGCGCGCCTTGAAACGACGGGTTACGTTCATCGAGCATGCGTTACGCAACGCCTGGAAGCCAGAATGCATTTCTGCCGAACCGCAGCGGGCATGGGCACGCACCAGCCGATCCTTCGGCCAGATCGCGTGATTGGGGAACTTGTCGGCCAGATACTCCATGATAGCGAGGCTGTCCCACGCCGTCGTGCCCTCATCGATGAGAGCTGGCACCTTACCCGAGGGCGAGTGCGCCAGGATGCGGTCACGCGTGTTGGTCTCGCGCAATTGCACCACCGTTTCCTCAAACGGAATGCCGAACGCCTTCATCACGATCCATGGCCGGAGCGACCACGACGAGTAGACCTTATTGCCGATGAAAAGTTTCATGAGTATTGATTCCTGCTCTCAGGGGCCGACGATGGCTACAGATTTCGACAAGCCACGCAGCTCTTTGCGCATCCCCGCATCGAAGGTTGCAAACTTCGAAATTCCGGCGCTTTCGCACTCGAGCACATGGATAATATCGGCGAAATCTGCGCCGCCTCGGTAAGCGATCAGCGCTCGACTGACTTGGTCGGGATCGTTCACATTGACCCCATCCAGTCCACAAAACCTCTCTAGGACATCCGCAAGATTGGCCCTCGCCAGTCCATAAAGTGCTCTCAGAACCCACTCCGTCTCAAGCAACACCGTGGTCGAGACAAACAGATTGCCTCGAGCGAGAAGAACCTTCGCGCGTGCGACCTGAGTTGCATTATCATCGACGATAGTACGCACGATAATGTTGGTATCAATCGCG
>JANLPY010000029.1:0-7209 GCA_031367505.1 Hyphomicrobiaceae bacterium
CATTTTGATAGCCGACACGATGGCACCATCGTGGATGCGAACTTCGGCCAAGGAGGCCAATCCGGCCTCACCTACGACTCAGCCTCCGGCGGCTACTTCAAATACACCCCACCCGCCGGCTTCAAAGCCCTCTCCAGCGCCAACATGATCTCCGCTGGCGTCTCAGCGATCACCAAGCCCGCAAACTACTTCGACGCCAAGCTCTACACCGGCACAGGAGCATTACAAACCATAAGCTCCTTCGGCTTCGAGCCCAATCTCCTCTGGATCAAGGATCGCTCAGCAGCCAATAATCACGGAATCTTCGGCAATGGCTCAGGGAATTCCTCGGGCACACTGCTCTTCACCAAAGGCGTCAACCTCTTCGGCAATGCATCCGTCCTCGGCACGCTTTCAAAAGGTGCAGGCACCTTCGTCATCGATCACCCGCTCGATCCGCAAAACATGCTGCTCTACCATTCGTTCGTCGAAAGCCCTGAGCCCAAAAACATCTACGACGGCAATGCAAAGCTCGACCAAGACGGCTCGGTCACGATCGAGCTGCCGGCCTACTTCATGGCGCTCAACAAAGACTTCCGGTATTTGGCCTCGCCGATCGGCGACGCCATGCCAAACCTGCATCTCGCTGAGGAAGTGCATCACAAATATTTCAATGCCTTCGGCCCCGCCGTGTTCTCGATCGCAGGCGGCACGCCCGGCGGCGCGATCTCCTGGCAAATCACCGGCAACCGCCATGATCCCTTTATCCTCGCGCATCCCATTGTCGTCGAAGTGGAGAAAGGACCGGGCCAGCTCTACGACAAGGGGCAGTGCCTCGTCCCCAGCCTCTGCCAGTAGCCCGCAACGTCAGGTATAATACCAAGTATGAACATCACATCGGCATCTCTCGCGGCAACAGTACTCCTCGCTGCTGGAGCGGTTGCCGTGCCGCCGCCGCAACTGTCGCCGGCAGCGCCTATCAAAGATTATTACGAGACCCTGCTCACCCTCGACGCTTCGGGTACCAGCGGTATGATCTCGTTACCTCCAGAAATCGCCTCTTCCCATACGGCATTCTCGTACGTGGCCGTGGGCGCCACGACATCAATGCCCCGCCTCCATCTTGTGATCGCCCCGGATCGCCACACAGTGACCGTGATCGATGGCAGCGCCGGCTCTGATGTCACGCTCGGCATTTCCGCTACGAGGTAGCCTACACAAACTGGCGCTTCTTGCTGTTTCGGTCGCATTGTTCGATTGCTGCCGATTGACCCGTGAGCAAAATATTGGGCACGCTCCCTGCATGATATTGTAGTTGTAATATGACCAACCATCGTAATTTCGTCCAAGGAGCAATGCTCGGAGTTGCCATCGGAACTCTTTTCGTTGCTGTTGCTGCCGCCGCATGGACCGGACCGACCTCCGGTCCGCCAAACGGCAATGTTGCAGCCCCGCTCAATGTGGGTTCGATCAACCAGCTCAAGGATGGCAATCTCGGCGTTAACGGTCTTGCGGTGTTCGGCAATAGCCTGCTGCAAGCAAACAGCTTCCTCAATTGGGGTTCGGTCTCCGGCGCGAGCGGCTACGGTATTCGGGATAACGGAGGCACGCTCGAATTCAAGAACAGCGGCGGAAGCTGGTCGTCGATTCAGTCGGCCATCTACAATCTTTTACCCAACAACCAGCCGGATTGGATTCATCCCAGCTACTATGACGCATCTGACTCCGGGAACAAAATTGTGAACATGGGTGTTCACGCGCTATGTGTCTTGAGTACAGAAGGAGAAGGCGGCTCCTGCGGCCGGTGCGCAGTAAGGAGAAACACAGACGGCACGTGGAATCTCGATCAAGCTTCGTGCGATAATCACGCTTTCGAGTGGAGTTCGGCTACCTGCTTCTGATGCCATGCATAGCCCGCTCCGCTCGCTCGATTCGCGAGTTCTCGTCCGGCTCTCTTTCGGTGCCGCGCGCGAGCGTTCGTCGAGTACTGCGCGCTACGCGCCTCTGCAATCCTGTCCTGCTCCCGTTCGACGTACTCAATGATCGCAACCTCGATCACACTGTCGCGGCGGGGACGAAGTGGGTGGTCGGCACAAAATCTATTGAGCTGGTCGATGACTGCAGGTTCGATACGAATCGCGGTCTGGGGAATGTCTTGTATGCGTTTGCCGGCCATTGGTTTTTTCGACATTGGCTCCTCGGTCGGAAGAGTAGACTTCGCTAAGAACGGGCATGCCTTACCCTGTTGATAAGCTGTGGAGCGATTCGGCGAGACATGCAACTTGTCCTCAGATCAATCGGGCGATGGAGGAGGCGAAACGGGGTAGAGAGAGCGTCCATGGCTCGAACAATTTCACGATGCTGATTTGACAATCGCGACCCCGGGCAGGGCACCTTTATCCACCTGCTATCCACCTGCACCTCGTCCGCCCATTCGTTCCGATTTGTCCTCTTATGAAGGCAGCGCCCCAAGTAGAGGCAACTCGGCTGCCAGCGACCGCAGCGACCAGGTTGCCCAGCAGCCGGCAATCGAATTGAAGAACGGGGCAGTAATGCCGGACGTTTGACGGGCGACAGCGGGGCGGATTGCTAAAATGTTGGCGCGAGACTAGGAAACCAAGACGCGGCCGACGTTGCCTTTTAGAGGCTGAATTTCGTCGGTGGTGGCAATTGCTCAAAGGTGCATTGGGCCGCCGCCTTGTCTGGCCGCCATCTCACCAGACCGGTGCCATGGCGGAAGCGGTTGCCGGTGACATGATCATAGCGCACTTCAACCACGAGCTTGGGCTTTAACGGCTGCCATTCAGCTGATCGTTCATTGCTCCAACGGCTTGGTCCGCCAGGCGCGTCGCCGGTAAACCCAGGCGCCGCAATAAGCTTTTCCAGACGTTTGGTTAGAGCGGGTTTTTCGCTTTGCGAGAGGGCCGAGGTAAATCCAACATGATGTAGTCGGCCCTCTGCATCATGGAGACCGAGGAGAAGTGAGCCGACCAGCCTGCTGCCGCTTTCGTAGCGAAAGCCGCCGACGACGCAATCGGCGGTGCGATGGGTTTTGACCTTGAGCATTGCCCGATCGCCTGCCCGATAGTCGAGATCCAGTTTCTTTGCAACCACGCCATCAATAGAGGCATGACGATCCGAGAGCCACGTCCTGGCAACACTGGGATCGCGGGTGAATGGCGTCAGGCTGAATCCATCCGCGCTTGCAAACAGTTCCTCAAGGGCTGCGCGTCGATCAAGAAAAGGCCGCTTGAGAATGGGATGCTGCGCTTTGTGCAGCAGGCAGTCAAAGGCGACAAAAATGGCCGGCGTCTCACGCGCGAGCCGCTTGATGCGGCTTTCGGCCGGATGCAACCGCGCCTGCAGAGCATTGAATGACAACTCCTCGTCGACGGGAATGACGAGCTCCCCGTCAAGCGCGAAGGTCTTTGACTTGAGCGATTGCAGATTATCCAGCACCTCGGGAAAGAACCGCGACAGGGACTTTCCCGACTTGGCTTTGATCTCGACATTGTCGCCGGCTCGAAAGGCAAGACAGCGAAACCCATCCCACTTGGGTTCGAACTGCCAGCCGGCCTCTGCGGGCAGGGTCGGCACCAATTTTGCTTCCATGGGCTCAAGATCCAGCGCTATGCCGAGCGTGGAAAGCGTGAGGGCCGGCTTGGCCCTTTTGGTCGCGGTCATGATTTGCTCGCGAGAAGCTTTTTGATCGCGGCCTGAAGCGGTCGTCCAGCGTCGCAGTACTCAGACCATGCTTTGCTCTTGCCAAGGAGCGCTGGCACTGAGCGCACGGTGTAGCGCTGTGGATCAAGGCCATCACGAACCTGGTTCCAGTTGACGGGCATAGAGACCGGGGCACCGGGACGGCCGCGCGGCGACAAGGGTGCGACCGCCGTCGACATGCTGTCATTGCGCAGGTAGTCGAGAAAGATGCGGCCCGTGCGCTGCTTCTTCGACATGTTGATGAGATAACGACCAGGGCTGTCGCTCGACATCTGCGCACAAACCGCTTGAGCGAATGCCTTCGCCTGTTTCCAGTCGGGAGGATCTTTAGCCTTTACCTTGAGCGGGGTTACGACATGCAGGCCCTTGCCGCCCGTGGTTTTACAGAACGAAACCAACCCGATCCTGTCGAGCCGATCGCGCATTTCCTTTGCGGCCGCAATCACGGCCGAGAACGGTAGGTCTGGCGCCGGATCGAGATCGAAGACCAACCGCCCCGGCACCTGGGGATGGTTGGGCTCGCAATTCCACGGATGGAATTCGAGCGCTGAGATTTGCGCCATGGCGATCAAGCCCTCGACGCGATCTATTTGCAGATACGGCTTCCGGTCCCCTTCGACCGTCGTCAATTCAACGAGGTTCGAGACACCTGGCACCGCGTGACGCTGGAAAAAGGTCTGGCCAGTGATGCCGTCGGGCGAGCGAATGATGGAACAGGGGCGCCCCTTCAAATGCTCAATCATCCAGGGGCCCACGGACTGAAGGTACTCTGCAAGATCGCGTTTTGTGACGGGTTCACCGCTCTTTTCCGCGGGCCACAGCACCTTGTCAGGATGGGACAGCGTGACGCCCATAATGACATCATTTCCTGGGTTGGGAGTTGCCGCTCGTTTAAGCGCAGGATTGAGTTTAGCGAGGTTGACATGTGTCGGTGACGCGGGTCGTTCGGCGCGCACCTCGCTTGCGGGTTTGTCAGCGCGGAAACCCTTGAAGGCCGATTGCCGGATCATGCCGGCGCCGGTCCAGCCTGCGAACTCAATCTCGGCGACAAGGATGGGCTTTACCCAATTCCAATCGGCCTGCTTGCGGGGCGTCTTGCCTGAGAAAGGGCTCTTATCGGTCGCGTTTGCTTCAAGCATCTTCAACAGCTCCGGCGTGTTGCGGGCGTTGAACCCCGTGCCGACCTGCCCGACATGTACAAAGTGATCACCGCGGAAGACACCGGCGATCAGCGACCGCAAATTGGATGCGGTGCCGCTCCAGCCGGCGATGACCACTTCGTGGCCAGCGCGGCATTTGGCCTTGGTCCAGCTGTCGGTGCGGCCGGAGCGATAGGGGGCGTCGAGTTTCTTGGAGATGATGCCTTCGAGATGCATGCGACACGCGGACTGGAGCACGGCGTCGCCAGCTTCGGCCAGATGCTCGACGAAACGGATGTTAGGCGATTTGTCTGGATTGCCGAGCACCTTTTTCAAACGAGCCTTTCGTTCGGAGAGGGGGAGATCGCGCAAATCTTCATCGCCTTCGAACAGGAGATCGAAAATAAAATAGACCAGATCCTGGGAGCGACCTTCTGAAAGCGCCGCCTGCAAAGCGGCAAAATCCGGTGCGCCCCTGCTGTCGAGAGCGACAATCTCGCCATCGATGATCGCATCCGGCAGGCGCTTGGCAGCTTGGGCGATAGCTTTAAACTTGTCTGTCCAATCAAGGCCCTTGCGGGTGCGCACCGCGGCCTCGCCGCCCTGGATGCGTAGCTGCATGCGGTATCCATCGAATTTGATTTCATGGACCCACGCATCGCCTTGCGACGGCCGGGCCACCAATTTGCAGAGTTGCGGCGCGATGAAAGGAGGCATCTGTGCCTTTCTCGAGCCGCGCAGGGCGACCTTGGTGGCCTGCCATGCAGGCGGCGTCGCCCGCAGCGCAACGGATGATGTGGCAGCCGTGTGGCCAGCCGCCTTGTGGGAATGCCAAACGGCCTTGGCGGCTGTTGCTTTCTTGCCCATGGCCATGAATGGCTTTGGACCACGTCCCTTACCGGCCGCGATGTCGTCAAGGGATCTGCCGGATGCAGCCGAACGATCGTGCTCGGTTACGTCGTCCTCCTTCGCGTAGTCGTCGCGGTGTTTGATCAGCAACCAGTTGTTGCGTTGGCTGCCATCCCGGTTGTGCTTGATGCGCACCAGCACCCAGCTTCCCTGCAGCTTTTCACCGGCAAGCGTAAACTTCAGCTCGCCCTGGCGCAGGGCGGCGTCAACGTCCGTTGAGCCTTCCGGGGTCCAGAAGCCCCGGTCCCACACCATGACGGTGCCGCCGCCGTATTCGCCCTTGGGTATAGTGCCTTCGAAATCGCCGTAGTCGAGCGGGTGGTCTTCGACCTCAACGGCGAGCCGTTTGTCTTGAGGATTTAGCGATGGCCCCTTGGTGACGGCCCAGGATTTGAAGACGCCGTCATGTTCAAGGCGAAGATCGTAGTGAAGTCGGGTCGCGGCATGCTTCTGGATGACGAACCGAGGGTAATCAGCCGGCCGAATGGGGGCCTTGCCGCTGGGCTCGGATGTCTTCTTGAAATCGCGTTTCGATTGATAGGTCGCCAGCTTTTGCGTCACGTGCCCTCCAAACCCCCACTTGGGCCAAAATTTATCTGGAAATGCAACGCTCCCGCCTGCGCCAGCGTTCCTTAATGCGGCTGTTGACGAGGAGGATTTTAATATGGCCACCGGGCGCGCTTACTGGAAGGGGTACCTGAAGCTGTCCTTGGTGACCTGTCCGGTCGCCCTGTTGCCGGCGACAAGCCTGTCCGTGCGGGGCCAACCCGGCGCCAGCGATCACGCTCCGGCCTGGATCGAACTCAGCCTTCCAAAGCAGGGGCGGCCGCGGCGATGAGTAAGCGGGCAAAGAAAAAGCAACGGATGCTGATCCAGTCGGATAACGCCGTGCTGAACTCTGATTTCTTTGCACGAGATGCCGAGACTGTCGCTCGCGACCTCGTCGGTAAATTGTTGGTGCGAGAGCGGGCGGGCATCGTCACTCGGATCGCCATTACCGAGACTGAAGCGTATTTAGGCTCTCATGATCTGGCCAGCCACGCAGCACGTGGTCGAACGGCGAGGACCGAAGTCATGTTTGGCTCGTCCGGTCTATTTTATGTCTATCTGGTCTACGGCTTACATTGGATGCTCAACGTCGTTGCCGGAGCTGTCGGGGATCCGGCTGCCGTGCTGATCCGGGGCGCTGGTCCCTATAAAGGCCCCGGGCAACTGACACGCGGTCTCGACATAACGCGTGATCTCGATGGCATGGTGGCGCAGCGATCGTCTGGCCTGTGGTTGGAAGACGTGGTCCACGACAAACCGCTCGGTTTAGACCGAAGTTCCCCGTTCGTCGCTGACGATCTCCCTGCCGTTTCAATCCGTTGTGATTGAAGCGGGGCGGGCGTTACTGTCTACATTGCGATGGCGGCTACGAGGTCGAGGGCCTGCTGCTGCTTCGAGTTGGAGCGGGTGG
>JANLPY010000067.1:0-1795 GCA_031367505.1 Hyphomicrobiaceae bacterium
CGTCGTACGGCCTCGGGGGGATCGTCGCTGGGACGCCGGATTTCTCTCCGCTGACCGTCAATCTCGGGCTCAATGCTGGTCTCGGTTCAGTTCTGCGCGACCTCGCGACAGGCACTGCGGTGACCGACGTCAAGCTCGAAAGTCTCGATGCCCAGGATCACCTCGCCTACGCCGTCGCGCTGAAGGAAGCGCTGGTCAAGGACGTCAGCGACCACAACGGTCGCGGAGATACGATCTCGTTCGACTATGCCGCCATCGCCGTCGGCACCAAGCCCGTTTTAAACGGCGTGCTCGGAGCCTGGGAGGCATCGATCTTCGACAGGCCATTGGGTTCCGAAGGTGGGTTCTTGGCGAAAGCGCATGTGAGCAACCTCAATGCGACATACGCCATTCCTACCCCTACGACCCACGGCACCAGCCCGGAGCCGGTAAAGTATTTCCTCTTCGTGGCGGGCGTCGACGGTGGCTCGCAGGCAGCGGAGCCATGTCGGCCGGTTCGAGGTCGACAGCTAACTAAGCTGGGGGACGTCTGCGAGCCAAGTGCAGGTTGGCGGCCTGGACCGGCGGATCACCGGCCCCTTCGCGCACATCATCAATTAGCGAGAACCGACTCTCAATAAGATTTCCCACTAGTGTCCGGCTAACTCTCGAATAGATTCAACTGCTTGTCGGTCTCCGGTTCTTCGGATGTGGGCTGAACTTGCGTCAAGGCCTGTAGAATGGGCATTTTCTCGAACAGCGTGAGTGAGAGGATCTGTAGCAAAGTGTAGAGCGACGCGTCCAGATCGAGCCGCTTTTTGACGATGGCGACCAGCACGTAGACCGAGACGGCGATCCAGATCTGCGTCTTCACCGCGTTCTCAGATGTGCCGTAGAACTTCTTGATGCGCAGATGCTGCTTGATCCACTTGAAGAACAGCTCGACCTGCCAGCGGCTTTTGTAGAGTGCGCAGATGGTCGCCGCCGGCAGCGTGCGCTGGTTGGTCAGGAACACCAGCGTCTTGCCCGTCTCCGCGTCCTTGAAACGGATGCGCCTGAGATGCTCAGGATAATGCAGGCTGGTCTGGACGCCAGCCAGAGCAATGGTTTGATCGCAGATGATGCCGGTGCTGCGGTCGGACGGTGCCGAGTAGACCCGCCGGGCATCCATGTTCGCTTTGGCCCGCGTGACGAAGAAGGCGCCGGACTGATGCAGCCGATGGAGCCGCCTGAAGTCGACGTATCCGCGGTCCATGACGTAGATGGCGCCGGTCTCGGGAGCCAGCAGATCGAGAGCGTTCACATCGTGCAGCTTGCCATCCGAGATGTGGATGAAGCTCGGAATATTGCCGCGCAAGTCGAGCAGGGTGTGCATCTTCACCGCCGATTTGGTCGTGCGGAAATGCGCCCAGGGAAACACCGACAGGCACAGGTCGACCGTCGTCGAGTCCAGCGCATAGACGGTGTTCGTCAGATCGAGCCCGAGGTCCGTGCCGGCATAGAGCTTCCTCGCCTGTACGATCAGCCGCTGGGCGAAATCGGCGTAGATGCGCCAGTCGCGCGTCTCGTTTGCGTCGGCCAGCGTCGAGCGTCGGACCGGCTCGCGAAAACCCATATGGTAGAGCTTCGAAGCCTGCGCCGACAGGCAAATCTCGATGTCGCGCAGGCTCTCCCGGTACGTCAATTGCGCGAACGCCATCGCCCGGTACTGCTCCTGGCATTTGAAGCTCTTGACCGCGTGATCGCCGCCATAGCGCGCCACCGTGCGCCGGGGTGTGCATCGGCAGATGATCGATCAGCTGCGCGAACACCAGCT
>JANLPY010000077.1:0-2706 GCA_031367505.1 Hyphomicrobiaceae bacterium
TTTAGGTTAGGGTGAAACCTTAGATTCAAGGGCGAATCCGAATTCGCAAGGCCCGTCATCGACAGGGTCTCGATCCACTTGTGCCTCACATGATTTGGGTTCTGGTCTTGGAAGGATTGAAGTCTTGGGGACCAGTCGCAAATAACTCTCGAATCGGGGTCGATTAGCGCCTGCCTAAGTGCCTCGATTGTTGGTTCTCCCATCCGAATCCATGTGAAACGCTTTCCTATCTCGTCGAGAGAATAGGCGTCAGAAGTTGCGACGTATGCGATGGTATTCAGTCGCGGGAAATCGTCGAGATCTCGCCGGCGGAATTTGGCATTGAAGCTGTCCCCCTCTGGGTTGGCACAATCGCCACAGTCGATAGCGAGTAGTCGTTCGTGATGGATTGCTTGCCATCGAACGTCTCCCTTTACCGTGCTCGCGGACCCAAGTCCATTTTCACTAAGCGCGTGAGGTGCTATAGCAATATAGCCAACGGGCAGGTCATCTAGGATTTGCCGAATCGTCTTAGGCGATCGACCTGGAGTCTTGTCCGGCCCAGGTAGGTAGCGCAGCGCCTGTTCACTGAATCCGATCGGCCCGTGAATTAGGCGGTCGAAGTCTTGGGTGCTTTTCTCGCAATCGCCGACGATGAGTAGGTGAACTCCATCGGCCCCAGTGTGAGTCGAGATCTCGCATGCTGGAAAAACGACGACTCCATGACGGCCTGCCGCAATTTTGATGTCATCGATCCACTCGCCGGTGTTGTGATCGCCGAGTGCTATTAGCTCCAGACCTGCCGCCTTAACGGACTCCATGTAGTTGTCGAGAAACCGCTGCCGCTCTGCTGGTTCCTCAAATCGAAAGGCGCTACCAGCTGGCAGCTTGAATTTCCACGCCGGAGTTGCAACTTGAAGATCGCACTTCCACCATTTCGAACGACTCATGTGTACCCCCTGCAGCTGCACCAGGCCGAGGTCAGTTCGCGACTGCCGCCAAGGCAGTCTATGCCTTCGCCGCCATCACAGCCGCGCGGGGCGATCGCGAGGTCGCGGGCATACTTGCGCAAGGACGATATATGGGCGGATATCGACCCTGAGATGCCGGTCGCGAACGGCAGCTTTCTTCCCTCGAATTGTGAGCCGCGGCCGTCCGAAAGTGGCCTATTCTGTTGAAAAACTATTGAAGTAGCGCGGTGAAACTGGTCCACTGAATTCCCATCGATCCAGCGGAATTTTCGCGATGATGGGACGTCAAGACGTCGGGCAAGCGCCCCTGTTCTACGCCTTCAACCTGGAAGATCACGTTCCAGCCACCCATCTGCTTCGCGGCATCGACCAGTTCCTCGATCTGAGCGAGTTGCACTCGCATCTGGCGCCGCACTACAGCCACACCGGCCGTCCGTCGATCGATCCGGCGCTGATCATTCGCATGCTGATCGTGGGCTATTGCTTCGGGATCCGCTCCGAGCGCCGGTTGTGCGAAGAACTGCATCTGAACTTGGCGTACCGCTGGTTCTGCCGGTTGGGTCTGGAGGATGTCGTCCCGGACCACTCGACATTCTCGAAGAACCGGCACGGCCGCTTCCGCGACAACGACACGCTGCGGTTCGTGTTCGAGAAGGTTTTGGATCGTTGCCTGGCCGAAGGCCTGGTGGGCGGCGAAGGCTTCGCGATCGACGCCAGTGTCATCAAGGCCGATGCCAATCGCCAACGCGGCGTGCCGGGCGCGGACGCCGCGTGGGACACCGCATCGCCACTGACCCGACCGGTGCGCGAGTACCTGGCCGCGCTGGATGCGTCGGAGGACGAACGCACGCCGCCCAAGAACATCTCGCTGACCGATCCGGCCTCGCAATGGACCGCCGCGCCCGGCGGCCCGGCGTTCTATGCCTATTCCACCAATTACCTGATCGACACACAGGCGGGGGTGATTGTCGATGTCGAGGCGACGCCCGCGCACCGCACTGAAGAAGTGAACGCGACGCGCACGATGCTGGAACGGACGGAGGCGCGCATCGGCCTGAAACCGGATCGTCTGATTGGCGACACGGTCTACGGGACAGGCGAGATGCTGGGCTGGCTGATCGAGGAAAAAGCGATCGAGCCGCACGTGCCAGTGTGGGACAAGACCGAGCGAACGGACGGCACGTTCTCCCGCAGCGACTTCGACTGGCGGGAGGACGACAACGAATATCGCTGCCCGGCCGGCAAGCCGCTGCGCTCCGACTGGCGCAACTTCACGGTGCCGCGCGCCGGCGTGACCAAAGCAGACACCATCATCTATCGATCCAGCGAACACGACTGCAAGTTGTGTCCCTTGAAGGCAAAGTGCTGTCCGAATACCTCGATGCGCAAGATCGCACGCAGCATCCATGAAAAATCACGGGATGTCGTTCGCAAGCTGTCAACAACGCTTCGATATCTACGGTCACGCTGCGAGCGCAAGAAGGTCGAGATGTTGTTTGCGCATCTCAAGAAGATACTGCGGTTGGATCGGTTGCGACTTCGCGGGATGAATGGTGCGAGGGATGAGTTCCTGATGGCCGCAACTGCCCAGAATTTGAGAAAAATGGCGAAAAGGTTGATGCCAATGATGCAAAAAGGAGTTCAAGGCCTTCCCGCATAGCCCGAAAGGCGTTTGCGGCTCAAATTCTCAGCGCTGACTAGCCGACAAACGTCTCATCTGCTCAATGCGCCTCTTCCGAACATCGAGTTTTTCAAC
>JANLPY010000088.1:0-1592 GCA_031367505.1 Hyphomicrobiaceae bacterium
GGACCTGCGCAAGAGCTTCGGGAAGACGGAGATCATCCGTGGCGTGAACCTCTCGGTCCAGCCTGGAGAACGCATCGCGGTCATCGGCCCCAACGGTGCCGGCAAGTCGACCCTGTTCAACCTGATCAGCGGGCGCTTCGAGCCGACTTCTGGCGACGTGTTGCTCAACGGGCAGCGCATCAATGGCAAGCGCCCGTTCGAGATCAACCGCATGGGGCTGTCACGCAGCTTCCAGATCACGAATATCTTTCCCAAGCTCAGCGTGTTCGAGAACCTGCGTTGCGGTGTGTTGTGGAGCCTCGGGTACAAATACACGTTCCTGAAGTTCCTGGCCGACCTCGACGACGCGAACCAGCGCGCCGACGCTTTGATGGCGATGATCAAGCTCGACCACAAGCACGATGTGCTGGCCATGAGCCTGACGTACGCCGAACAGCGCGCGCTCGAGATCGGCATCACCATTGCCGGCGGGGCCAACGTGATCCTGCTCGACGAGCCAACGGCGGGCATGAGCAAGAGCGAGACCAGCCGCTTCATCGGTTTGATCAAGGAGGTGACCATCGGCAAGACGCTGCTGACAGTCGAACACGACATGGGTGTGGTGTTCGGCCTGGCCGACAAGATCGCGGTGGTGGTGTACGGAGAAGTGCTTGCGTTCGACACGCCCGACGCAGTGCGGGCGAATGCCCGAGTGCAGGAGGCCTATCTCGGCTCTTCAGTCGCCGACAGCCAGGCGGGAGGCCACTGACGATGCTGCAAATCCACGACCTGCACGCCTTTTATGGCAAGAGCCATGTGTTGCACGGTGTCAGCTTCGGTGTGCAACCCGGTGAAATCGTTGCATTGCTCGGACGCAATGGCTCGGGGCGCTCGACCACGGCCAAGGCGATCATGGGTCTGGTGCAATGGCACGGCCAGATGGTATGGAAAGGCGAGTCGCTGGAGAGCAAGAAGGCATTCGAGGTGGCGCATCTGGGGATCGGTTATGTGCCGGAGAACCGTGATATCTTTCCGACGCTGACGGTGCACCAGAACCTGTTGCTCGGGCAAAAGAAGAGCGGCGCCAAGGCGCACGAGGGCAGCCGCTGGACTTTCGACGACATGTACCGCATGTTTCCGCGCCTCAAGGAGCGGCAACACACCGACGCCGGCGTCCTGTCCGGTGGCGAGCAGCAGATGCTGACTTTGTGCCGCACCTTGATGGGCGACCCGGACCTGATCATCATCGACGAACCGACCGAGGGTCTGGCGCCGAAGATCGTCGAGCTGGTGGGCGGGTACTTGCGCCTGCTCAAGGACCGCGGCATCTCGGTCTTGCTGATAGAGCAAAAGCTCACCATCGCCATGGCGATCTCCGACCGCACCCTGGTCATGGGACACGGTGGCATCGTATTTGAAGGCACCCCCGAGCAACTGCGCGCCGATGCGCAGACCCGCAGGGAGTGGCTCGAGGTCTAGTCGCTTGTCCCACCAGGGACAAAGCACAGTCATCCGGTGCCATGCAGACCCTACAATCGCCGGAAAAGAACGGTCGTTATTTTTTTTTATCACCAAACCGTTTGGTTTGGGCAGGACGCGCCAGTGCGTCAGCC
>JANLPY010000118.1:0-3125 GCA_031367505.1 Hyphomicrobiaceae bacterium
GCCGCCGGCCGTTCAGAGCCCGCATTCGGCGGCGGCCGCATCATAGAGCCCATGGACATTTTTCTGTCGGGGCGTGCAACCCACGATGTCCATGGGAAGGCCGTGCCCGTCAGGGAACTGGCGGAGGAAACCGCGACGACCTGGTTCCGCCAGAACATGCACGCGCTCGACCCGGCAATTGGCGTCCGCGTCCATTGCCTGGTCCGTCCGGGTTCTCCCGACTTGGCCGATCTGTTCATGCGGCAGCGAGACCGGGGCGTGTTCCTTGCGAACGACACCTCATGCGGTGTCGGCTTCGCCCCTTTGAGCGAGCTTGAGAGAGTCGTCCTTGCTGTCGAACGCCGTCTCAATGCGCGCGATTTCAAGTCGGCCTACCCGGAGACCGGGGAAGACATCAAGGTGATGGGCGTGCGAGATCAAGACGATGTTTCTCTGACCGTGTCGTGCGCCTTTGTCGGTCGGTTTCTCAAGAACTTCCAGGCCTACAGTGAAGCGAAGGACCGGCTCAGGGAGATCGTGCTCGAAACGGCCAGGGCCATTACCCCAAGAAACTTTTCGATACGCGTCAACGCGGCCGACGATATGACAACAGGCTCGGTCTTTCTGACGGTCAACGGGACGTCGGCGGAAGCCGGGGACGACGGTCAGACCGGGCGCGGCAATCGAGCGAATGGTCTCATTACGCCGTGTCGGCCCATGACGCTCGAAGCTTCGGCGGGTAAGAATCCGGTTACGCACGTTGGCAAACTGTATAATGCGGCAGCGTCCCGTCTCGCGGCTGCGGTGATCGCAGAGGTACCGCCTGTTACAGAAACAGAGTGCTATCTGGTCAGCCAGATCGGCGCACCAGTGGATCAACCACGCATCGCGCACCTGCGCGTCCAATGCCACGAAGCGGACCTGAGCGCGGAGGTCGAGGACAAAGTCAGGGCCATTGCTGAGCGCGAAATCGCAGGTATTCCCTTGTTGTGGAAATCTTTCATTCAGCAGATTATCCCGATAGCATGAGGTTGCCGAAAGTGGGCCATAGCCACCGCCCCGAACTGACTCCGGCATATATGAAATGTTTTAAATCGGCGGACCACTGCGACGGGGCTTGAAACGTGTGATCCGCCGGCTTCTCGGGCGCAGCTGTAGGACAGTTTGGGCATCTCCAGAGCGGCACAATGCAAACTTGCGTGTATTGTGGAAACCACTGTGATGACCAAGTCTCAATGCTCGTCGTGCACACAATGCTCATGATGCGCTAGCGCGTCAATCACACGGCAGTCAGCGACCGTGCCCTGGGCGCACTGCTTGATCATGCGGGACACCTCGGTCTTCAGCGCCCTCAGGCGGACAATGCGGCTTTCGATATCCGCGAGATGCCGCTGCGCAATAGCGTCCACTTCGCGGCATGGACGATCGGGTTGATCCGACAGGTCCAGCAATTGACGAATGGCGTCGACCTCGAACCCAAGTTCACGGGCATGACGGATAAAGCGGAGACGCCGCACTGTGGCTTTACCGTAGTGGCGCCGGTTGCTCTCAGTGCGCTCAGGTGGGGGCAGCAGGCCGATGGCTTCATAGTAGCGGATGGTCGGCACCTTGACCCCGGTCGCCTCCGCGAGGGCGCCGATTGCGACAGTTTGCGACATCCCGAATTTGCCTCTTGCTTCTCTAGTGGCTAGAGGATGTAGCGTGCCGACAACAATTGCAAGAGCCACAAAACCGCAGGTGCCTGATGACGACTTCCGCGCTGAAAGCGACCCGCTATCGCATCACAGGCATGGATTGCGCCGGCTGCTCAAAGAAAGTTGAGACGGTCGTTGGCAAGATGCCCGGCATGAGTGGCGTTACCGTCTCGTTGGCGGCAAATGCGCTGACGGTGACACACGCCGACAATGCAGCAACCGTGTCCGAAGTCGAGCGGCGCGTTGCTTCGTTGGGTTACGGCATAACACGCGTTGTCGATGCGACTACTGAGGGTCGGACCCAGGCCAGTGTGAAAGTCGATTCGCACGACCATTCGGGCCACACGCATGGTGATGCGCCCCATGACGGCCCTTGGTGGGCCGCGCCCAAAGCCAAGTTGATCCTGACGTGTGTGGCGGCGCTGGCTGTCGCCTGGCTCGTCGCCCGGTTTGTGCCACGCGCTGCCCCCTTGTTGTTCGCGGCTGCCATGTTCGTCGGCCTCGCGCCAATTGCCCGCCGCGCCTATGCCGCCGCGATCAACAATGCGCCCTTCACCATCGAAATGCTGATGACCATCGCCGCACTCGGTGCGTTGCTGATTGGCGCGACCGAAGAAGCCGCCGTCGTCGTCGTGCTATTCCTAGTCGGCGAACTGCTCGAAGGCCTGGCGGCGCAAAAGGCCCGCGCCAGTATTCAATCGCTCGCCTCACTGGCACCGAAAACCGCCTGGGTTGAGGCCGATGGAAAACTGACCGAAGTTGCAGCCGACAAAGTCGCGGTTGGCAGCATTCTACTGGTGCGTCCAGGCGACCGCGTTCCGGCCGATGGCGAGATCGTCAGCGGCGAAACCAGCGTCAATGAAGCGCCTGTTACGGGCGAATCCACCCCACGCAGCAAGGAAGTTGGTGCGAACGTGCTGGCGGGAACCATCAACATCGAAGGGGCTATTCGCGTCCGCGTGATGAAGGCGGCGGCCGACAACACGATTGCGCGCATCGTCAAACTGGTTGAAAGCGCGCAGGAGGCGAAGGCCCCGACCGAGCGATTCATCGACAGTTTCTCAAACTACTACACGCCGTTCGTGCTGCTGCTGGGCGCGCTGGTCGCCGTGGTGCCACCGCTGCTGTTCGGCAGCGGCTGGTACGACTGGATCTACAAGGGCCTCGCCGTGCTGTTGATCGGCTGTCCGTGTGCGCTGGTGATCTCGACGCCAGCCGCCATCGCCAGCGGACTTTCTGCGGGTGCGCGCCAAGGACTGCTGATCAAGGGCGGCGGCGTGCTGGAGACGCTCGCCAAAGTGACGACCGTTGCGTTCGACAAGACGGGCACGCTAACCGAGGGTCGCCCTGTCGTGACGGATATTGTGGCGCTCACAGGTACCGAGGTCGCGTTGCTTGCCGATGCCGCAGCCCTTGACGCTACCTCCTCGCACCCAATTGCCAAAGCGGTTC
>JANLPY010000133.1:0-2319 GCA_031367505.1 Hyphomicrobiaceae bacterium
CAACGGCTGACACCGGACGTCCGGAATTGTCAGCATGAAGATGACACTGAGTGCAAACCGCAAGTGCAAATTCGACCGGCCGGAACCGATGGTTCGAGACATGACCCACTCCAAATGATGAGCAGTCCGAAGCAGGACCGCAAATCACAATTACAACAACGAGCGATGCAGAGGTAAACTGAGCCTGCAGACATTAAACAAAGCTTGCGTGACACGGCAAGTCGGTAGACGTTCGCTGGACATGCCTCACCAAGCGTCTTGGGCGCGTTGCTGGAATTCGTATCTTCGGAGGATACATGCGAAGGAAGATGTTGCCGGCTCTTGCCGCCGTCCTGTTGGTCGCGGCAGCACTTGGATGCATCCGGCAAGCCAGTGCACAAGATCGTTCCGGCAAGATTTCCCAGCCTGACAAATCCAAGGCGGCGCCGGACAAGGGACAAAAGGTACAACGCAAGCAGCCGTCGCATCGGAGCCTTCGGCAGGGCATGTTCGACCTGACGACGATCGAGTTCGCGTCCGTGGTCATGCTCGGCGACAGCCTGACAGAACGCGCGCAATGGCATGAGATCACGGGTTGTCATTTCGTCGCCAATCGCGGAATCGGTGCAGATGATTCAGCTGGAGTCCTTCGGCGACTTGGCGACGTCGTGAAGCTAAAGCCGTCGGCCGTTTTCCTCAACATCGGTGTCAATGATGTTGCATCCAATGTGCCCACCGAAAAGATCGTCGACAACGTCCGCCAGATCGTCGAACGGCTGACGGCGGAAAGAGCCCATATCTTTTTGACATTGGTTCTGCCGGTGACACAGAGTTACAGCCGCAAGATCAACCCGAAGATTGACGAGTTGAATGCCGGCTACAAGAAGCTGGCCGAGCGGCAGAACAACGTTTCCATTCTAGATTTCCGACGCGAAACGCAAGCCGACGACGGCGCGCTGATCGAAGAGTTGAGCATCGACGGCATACATCTCAGCCCAGCGGGCTACAGGGTCTGGCGTGACGCGATTAAGGACCAAGTCGCGCAATATTGCCCACCTAAACCAGTATTGGCGCCACGCCCACCGCCTCGCTGAGACCGGCGACGCCCCAGGGGCGACCGCCAATCAGAGACCGCCAATCACCGACCGATGGCCGACTTTAGAAGCTCCAGCATCAAGCGCCCACCCTTGGTGTTGAGGTGGATGAAGTCGTATGTGATCCCCTGCTGGGCTCCGATTGTTGCCCAGTCGGCGAGCACGAGTTCGGGATGGCGCTCGCGCAAGTTTTTCAGACGCTCGTTCACATATGGAAAATACCAGCTACGTTCGAATTCGTCCTTGTGGCCCTTCGGGACAAGGTCCAACGTCAACTCTCGTAGTAAAACCCACACGACCTTGCGCGCGCCGCGTTTTTGGACTTCGGCCAGCAATATCTCGGCTTCTTTGTCGAAGCGTTCAGCCCAGCGCTTGAAGTTCTTGCGCTCCTTTTCCCAGAGCGAATTGTAGCCGACCGCCACGATTACCACCGCCGGTAGAGACTGGCGGCGCTCTCGAATATCCTCGGTCGCGGCGCGAAGCGTCAGTGCTGGACGCCCATCGAGTTCGATGCGCCAATCAGACAAACCTTGCCTGATGGCCGATTCCGCGCCGAGCACGACCGAGTCCGCTACGATGTAAGCGTGCTTCGGGAACGGAAACGACGGTTGAAGTGTGCTTGGCAAATGGGCGCCGACAGTGTCCGGCTCCAGCCGCTGTAGGTTGGCGGGGGCCGGGGCGGCACCAAGCAACGTTTCAGCTATGGCACCAGCGCTGCCGCCGATGGGCAATGCGCTCAAAAGCAAGCCAGCGATGCCGATAGCGGTCACCAGTTCCGTCAAATGCACTGGAAAAAAGTTCCGGTAAAATTTGCACACGACAATGATTTCCCCGATGTGGTCATGCCACTTTGCCCAAGCTGCCGGCACAGCTTCAACTCTGGCTTACCCGCATGCAAGTGCCGGGTTGCAACACCGCCGACAATAAAACGGCGGTTGCGCTGAACGGTCAGCCGGACAATTGGGTGCAGCGGGCCTTGCCATCGATCCTCAAATGGCCGCATGATCGAGTGTTGGCGCACTATTGTCGTATCGAGGCGTCCATTATGACGAATTGCATTTGCGTGCCCCCTTCATTGTACCGCATCCTGGCAGCCGGCGTTCTGCTGATCGCCGCGTTGCAACAATCGCCTACGGCACACGGTCAAAGTACGGTTTCTCCTCCCTCGAACAAGCCCGACTGGCCGGATGCGACCGCCGGCAGCAACGCGAACAACCCATTGGCCAAGATCAGCACGGGGCCGCTC